>CANQSZ010000155.1 GCA_947626645.1 Candidatus Gastranaerophilales bacterium | reverse complement strand
TAGGTTATAAATATAGTGATGTTTATAAAAATCTAAAAAAACAACTTGCTAAAAAATAATATGAAATTTGTTGGTTTTTAAGAATTTAGAGTTAATTTGGCTTACTTTCAATATTCGTTGCTTCGAGTTTGAAAATAACGGGGCGAAGTCCGTCATTACAAGAACAAATCGCAACGCCGGGGGTTTTTATCCAATCATTAAAATAAAATGTTGAATTATCAGCACCATGCGCTAAAGCAAATACATATTGATAAATCGCTTTCCACGCTTCATCACAAAACCCGTCAGGCTTTGCATAATCGGCTAAATATGTTTGCCCCTCTTTATGAAAAGGACAGGTTGATAAGCCTTCAACTCCGTATTCACGAGCTAAATCCTCTTGAAATGTAGTTTTTAAAACCGTAATTTTAACTTTTTTCATAATTTGTACCCCAAAATAACATTACTAATTCTATAAAGTAAATTTTATATTGTCAATTCAGACTTTCAATAAGGATATATTTTATGGTACAATTTTTTTGAAAAAATGGGTTATATAAGGGGGAAAATTAAAAATGGGCAAATTACAAATTCATCAAATCAGAAATGCTACAATAATTGTTACTTACAATAATAAAAGGTTTTTAATCGACCCATGGCTTATGCCAAAAGACTATATGGCAGGATTTGACGCAGGAGTTAATTCATACATAAGACAACCGAGAGTCGAACTCCCGATTTCGATTGAAAAAATTGTGGATGTTGATGCGGTTATTTTAACCCACTACCACCCCGATCATTGGGATGAATTTGCAGAAAAAGCCATAAATAAAAATATTCCGTTTTTTGTTCAGTCGGAAATTGATAAAGATATTATCGAGAATTTAGGCTTTAAAGATGTAAGAGTGATAAGCGAAACCGGAACCGATTTTGAAGGGATAAAATTATATAAAACAAATTGTCAGCATGGAAAAAGAGAAACCGTTAAACCTTTGTGCGAACAAGTCGGAATGCCCTATGATGCTATGGGTGTGGTCTTTAAATCCGACAATGAAAAAACATTGTACGTAGCAGGCGACACTATTTGGTGTGAAGAAGTAAAAGTTGCACTTGATAAATTCAGCCCTGATGTTATAGTTACAAATTCCTGCGGAGCAACCGTTATAAATGGTGAAAGATTGATTATGAATTTGGATGATATGAAAGAAATTTCGGCATACCGTAAAAATTCAACAATCGTTGCAAGCCACATGGATACTGTAAGCCACCTGACGGTTACAAGAGAAGATATTAAGAATTTGAAATTAAATAATGTCTTAGTGCCGGATGATAATGAAATATTGGTATTCTAATAAATTCAAGGGGTGAAATCAAAAGCAGGATGGGTGGAACAATTTTCGTTTCACTCATCAACATAGTTTTTAGGTAGGTTGGCGGTTTCTACCCCAACAATTATTAAAAATTTAATTTGACAAAACCCCAAAGGTAGGATGGGTGGAACGATTGTCATTTCACCCATCAACCGAAATCTGTTAATTTGAATAATCATTCATCTAAAAGAGTGAAATCATCACCTAATTTTTCTTTTAACATTTTTGCAAAATCACAAAAATCTATGTCCAATGCTTCACAAAATTTCCAAGCTGTAGCTAATCTGCAATTGATTATTCCTCTTTCAACTTTGCTTAAATTTCCTCTGTCAAAATCATACTCGCACGCAAACTTACTGATTGAGCCGTATTTTTTACTCCTTAGCTCTTTAAAAATTTCCCCTACAACTTTTTTAAATTTGTCCTGTTGCATATTTAAATAATATTTAGTAATATGTTTAGAGTGATGTAAAAAACCTACAATAATATAAAAGGTTATATTGATAAATTCATCAGTATTTGGGGTAAATATGCAAAAAACTTATTCATCAAAAATGCTATCATCATTTTCAAACTCCGTCAAAAATTGTGCGGGAGTTACTTTAAAACCTTGTGCGATTTTTTCTAAAATATTTAATTTAATATTTTGTTTTAGGTTTTCAATCCTTGACAAAATCGCAGGGTCAATATCATTTTCAAACGCAAAAGAATTAAGGGAAACATTTTTCTCCATGCGCTTTTTCTTGATAAATTTTCCTAAATTGATATATTGCATTTTCTCAATTATCAAATATAATGGAGTAAAATTCATTGATATTTCTCAACGGAATATTGGGGTATTTAATTTTTGAGAAGATTATTTCTATATTTTTTTTAATTTTATTCACAATTACAATGACATTTGGAGCGGATATGCAAAAAAGAAAAACAATTATGATAGACCTTGACGGGGTTTTGAATATGTACGACGGGAAGTATGACGAAAACAAACTCCCGGAAGTAAGGCTTGGTGCAAGAGAATTTGTGCAAAAATTAAATAAAGATTATGATTTAGTATTATTTACTACAAGAAACAACCTCGTGGCAATGAAGTGGCTTATTAAAAATAAAATGGATATGTATTTTAAAGATGTTACAAGCATTAAGATTCCCGCTTACATTTACCTTGACGACAGAACAAAACGGAAATCAAATGAGCCTAGCCGGACTTGGCTTGGCGAATGAAGATTTCCGCGCAAGGATGTGGAGCCCGTGACGCAAGAGCGTTGAGCTCTTGCGAACAGGGCGTAATCTGGACTATGGCGACGTAAGAGTTTTACGAAGTAAAACTCTACAGGAGCAATCGGGTTTAGCGGGGATTATTCAAAGGCAATAGCAGATATTGAAGAATTTAAAGTGCATTGGAAATAAATTGTCGGGTTTTAAACTCTCATCCCACTTGAAAATACCGCTTGTTTAATTTAGCATAAAATCAGGTAAATGTTATTAAGTATTTAGGAATGTTAAAATGAAAAAAGTTATTATAGTAAACGGAAGTCCGAGGAAGAATTGGAACACTTATAAAATGTGCGAAAGTTTTGCCGGCGGTGTTCAAGCAGCAGGCGGCGTTGCTGAAATTATTAATCTTTATGATGTCGATTTTAAAGGTTGCAGAAGTTGTTTTGCCTGCAAATTAAAAGGCGGCAAGAACTTTGGCAGATGTTCATACCCTGACGGATTAGTTGAGGTATTGGATAAAATATCCGTTGCCGACGGTCTTGTTGTTGCAAGCCCTATCTATTGTTCTGATGTTACAGGGGTTACAAGATGTTTTATTGAACGTCTTACTTTTCCTTTCTTTGAATATAAACAGGGTTACCCCTCGATTGCTCCTAAAAAACTTAAAACAGCTATGATATACACTATGAATATACCCGAAGTCCTTTCAAATCAAATGTACCCGGATTTATTTGATAAAACGGAATTTATGATATCAACCGTATTTGAAAAACCTATCAGAATTTTTGCTTACGATACATACCAATTTTCTGATTACGATAAATATGTTGTTGAAACTTTTGATAAAAATAAAAAACTCAAACAAAAAGAAACACTATTCCCAAAAGACCTTCAAAACGCATTTGAAGCGGGAAAAAGTATGATTGAAAGTATCGAAAGCTAAATAAAGTAAAGGAATATATTATGAAAAAATTACTGACAATTACATTATTAATTATGCTGACAATAAGCTCAACAGTTTTTGCAAAGGAGGATAAAATGACAAGATATGATATTGCAAACAAAAATTTAAAAACACTTTTTAATATAAGCCTTGAAGATAACAAAGGTGCTGATAAAGATTTTATGGATATATTGCAAAAATATATTTTTGGTGAAGTTTTTGAGGTCGGCGAACTTGATATTAAAACAAGAGAACTTCTGACAGTTACAACACTTTGTTGCATGCAAACACTTCCGCAATTAAAAGCGCATATAAACGGAGCGCTAAATTCAGGCAATACTCCGATTGAAATTCGGGAAGCGATATATCAATGCGCACCTTTTATCGGGTTTCCGAAAACTCTTAACGCAATAGCCGTATTTAATGAAGTTATAAAAGAAAGAGGTTTGGAATCCGAATTAGAATCAACCGCGACGACAGATGAAACCGACAGATTAGAAAAGGGACATAAAATTCAAAACCCTTTGTATGGCGATGAGATAAAAGAGACATTTAAAAATTTGCCGGATAATATGGGCGATGATGTTGCAAGATTTTTAACCGAGGTTTGTTTCGGTGATTTTTATACAAGAGAGGGGCTTGATATAAAAACGAGGGAACTTTTGACGATAGCAATATTAACGACGACGAAAAACTTTGACACCTTAAAAAGCCATATAAGAGGTAACCTGAAAGCAGGAAACTCAATAGAAACGATAACCGCATCAATTATTCAAATCATGCCTTATATCGGATTTCCCGACGCATTCCAAGCACTAAAATCCGTTCAGGACGGGGGTAAATGATGCTACTAATGGTATTGAGATTTAGTAAAACCGCTCTACCTTAATTACGTAAAAAATTTGTAATTGAGTGAGATATTTGCGAAGTATTTGCATTATTTCAGCAGAATTTTTGACCACTCTTTTTGCAGTTTGTCTAAGCTGTATTTTGCATTTGCCGGACTTGTTGATGGCATTTTGCAACAATTATATTTTTCTGTTAAATCCGCAAAATACTTTACAAAAGCCGAATACGACTTATTCCCGTTCAAACAAATCGTTTTAATATTTGGATATTTGTTTAATAATCTTTTAATATCATTCGGAATCTCATTTTTAATATCTGAATCAAGGCTCCCATCACGTTTGCAAGATTTTATCGTATCCCATAGGGCAATATTATTTTCCAACAGCGTTTTTAATTTCAAATTATAATCATATTCATAAAGTTTCGGTGAATCACAAATAGCACCCATAACTTTCCAAAATCTGTTTTGGGGATGTGCGTAATACTGCTGTTCTTCTAACGACCTAACCCCGGGCATTGAACCCAAAATCAGAACAGTTGAATTATTGTCTATCGACGGCTTAAAACTTTTACAATTATCCATAAGTAAATATTATCATTAAAATACATATCAACACATAAATTAGCAAAAATTTATCAATGATTAATAAATCTGTAAACCTTATTAGGCAGCACCGTATCTACGATTTTCTTTATAAATAACTTTTATTCTTTCATCCTTGGGTATTACATAACAAATTTTGGACAATAATCAGGACTTCCAGTATCTACCACTATGATTTTAATATTCCTAAATATCTAAGTAATTATACTGTCTAGACATTATTTAAATATTTCTCTACATTATATATTGGAATTATTACTGATATTTTTGTCATTTTCCCTTCTTAGTATCGTTTTCCCAAACAAAATAATTCTTTTTTCTCTTCTATTCCATCTGATACTTATTAATTTTTTCGTAAACTTTTGAAATAAAATTCGTTTTCTGTATTTCAAAGGATTTTCAACAATCATTTTAAATTCTTTTTTGGTTGATTTTTTTATATTTTTAGATGAAAAAATTAAGTCCTTATTCATGTTTTTTATCATTTTATTTACTAGATTAACCGCGCCATCAATATTTGCTAATTCTTTTTTCCCTAAAACAATAGTTGCATAAGAAAGTTCTCTTGAATATAAATTAGATAATATTTCTTCATTATTAATATTATTTGCTTTTAACCACTTATGAATTTCATCTGTTCTTTTAAAAGGTATAGTATAATCTTTTAAATCATCGGATTCATCCTTATTTAATCTTCGCCAGTAATAATAAGCATTTGGTGTGTAATTAATTCGTTCTGCTAAGCACATCGTTTGAACTTGAAATAGGTTATCAGTCCAACCAGAACCTGGAGCCTCAATAAATCGAATATTATGTTTATCAATAAATTCTTTTTTATAAATACAGCTCCAGATGCTCGGATGATATTGTAAGA
>CANQSZ010000154.1 GCA_947626645.1 Candidatus Gastranaerophilales bacterium | reverse complement strand
TCGTTAAATTGAGCATCTTTAATATTTATCGAATCATCCGCCGTCAAACCGGCATATTTGTCAACACTCAAATTACCTTCGTCGTTAAAGTTCTTTGATTTAGTGTTAAGTTCGCCTTGAACTTCAACATCTTTAACCGTGATATCGTCTTTGGTTTCAACGGTTAAATTATTTCCGAATGTGGAGTCTTCAATATTTATATCAATCCCCTCATCGGAAGACAAATACGTGTCATGTTTAACATCGGAAGAAACAATGTTCAAATCATCACCCACACCGTTGATATACGCATCATAAGCACCGAATGTCAAGCCGTCTTCAGGTGTTGAACTTTTAGCATCGACATTGAAATACTTAATTTTCGTGCCGATATCTTTATCAGCCTCTAACACAACATCATTAGCGGAAACGTTGGCTTTATCCGCATCTATTGCGGCATTTGTAATATTACCTTTGGTTTTTAAAACTACCCGTTTCAATTCATAATCATCATTTGTCGGCTCGGCTGATTTGCCGTAATTTTTATATGAACGGATTTCATTTATTTTCAAATCTTTATCGGAAGTCAAATAAACGCTTGCACCGTCGCCTGCATAAGCGGAGATGTCTCTGTTGGCATTCAAATTTATTGCCCTATCGTCAGTTCCGATATCGCCGTTTTTAGCGGACAAGACTATCTGTTCACCTTCTATTGAAGAATTTTCATCACTGCTTAAGATTGATTTTTCGGAATGGATAAAGACGTTTTTAGATGCCTTAACTTTTCCGACTTTCATGTCTTTTAAGCCTTTAATATAATCTTCGTAAGCCGCTTTTTGTTCAGCTTCCGTCATATCTTTTAATTCATCTTCCGTTAATTCTGCTTTGGAAATTAAGGTAATGGAAATATCACTCAAACCTGATGCAATACCGGCATCGGAATAACCTGCGGATGCGTTTACAACCCCGTCGGTATTTATCGCGATGTTTTCAATATTTCCGAATTTGGTGTTCAAATTAACACCGTTTGCAGAATATATGTCGTAAACCAAATCGCTGCCGTTGCTGCTTGATGCAATTATACCGTAATCGGCATCGAGCGTTACACTGCCCGAAGTTGATTTAATTAAATCGGCATAAATTCTTCCTGCGGAAGATAAATTAACATCACCATCGGCTACAACATTAAAGATACCGTCGCGGGCAAATTTTATTGCACGCTCGGATGAGCCTACAGAACCTTTTACGGCGCTTAGTATTACGTTACCGCCATCAATATTGAAAGGATTTAATTCTTCGCCCGTGTCGGTTGCCAATATTGAACCTTCTAACGAGGTTAATTTAATCGTTCCCTGATTTCTTGAAACGATAGATTGAACGGTTAAATCACCATCATCCGTAATTGAGATATCACCGTCTGCTACGGCTTTAACTTTATTGACATTTATATCAACTTTTTTATTATCGGATGCGTCTAAATCGATTGAACCCGATTCTGCTTTTAATTCCAATGTGTCAGCGGTGATTTTGATATCGCTGTTTTTTCCGCCGAGTAAGGACGCATCAGTTGATAATGATGCAAGACCTTTAGCCGTAATATCAACGTTACTTATATCTTCATAGGGGAAATTGATATAAATGTTGTTGCCGCCTGCTTTTAATCTTCCGCCGTCATAAACGGATGTTTGTATTGCGAATAACTCGGAACCTATATCACCTTTAGCCTCTAAATCTATATTTTTAGCCGAAATCGTATTTTTTAAACTTCTGTTTTCAATATCGCCGGCGGAATCAAGCGTAACATTACCGCTTAAAGCGCTGACGCTGCCGTTTAGAACGATTGAACCCGAGCCGTTATTTTTAACATTAATTTCGGGGGTGTCAAATCCTTGGAATTGAACACTGACAGCGTTTTGAGCAGTGCCGTATTTGGGGTCATGGGTTACGGTATAAGTAACGGTTTTATACAGTTTTCCGTGCCACAATTCAGTCCACCAAGAACGTTTTACATAGACCTGATAAGATTGTGTTTCAACCGAACCCTCTTTTGTAACGACATAAGCGTCATCTCCGGGGTTGTATTTTGCAGAATAAACCTTTGCGCCGTCTTCGCGAGTTTCTTCTGTTTTAACGCTGCCCCAAGAGCCGTTGCCATCCGTTATACCTGA
The DNA here is from genome assembly GCA_947626645.1 of Candidatus Gastranaerophilales bacterium. Taxonomy (GTDB): domain Bacteria; phylum Cyanobacteriota; class Vampirovibrionia; order Gastranaerophilales; family Gastranaerophilaceae; genus Zag111. The sequence continues at coordinate 6,909 of CANQSZ010000154.1, read as the reverse complement.
GGATGAAGTTTGGACTTTCCCATTTTCATCGACAAATGCTGTGTATGTACCGACATTTTTTTCAAGCCAATCCTTTTCTCTAACTTTGTCATCTGTCAGATTATCAAATTTTGAACCGGCTTTGTCGTTTTCATCAAATTTAAAGTCGTTTATCGTTAATTTGCCTTGTACTTTTGTATCGGCGTTCAGCGCGCTTGTTACAAGGTCGAAATTAGAATTGTTCGTAACATCAATATGCCCGTAACCGTTTACTAAAACGATTTTGCCGTTGTTGGATGAACTTATAACGTTACCGGTCAGAGTGATGTTGCCCCCTTGGATTTCTGCTTTAAACAGATAAATTTCACCGTTGACGTTGCCGTTGGAGTCAACAGTACCGTCGGGTTTAAAATATGCTTTAATCGTGGTTAAATCCGAATCAGCTTCGCCTGTGCCACCAAAATCAAGATAGTAATACCCGTCGGTTGCTCCCGCTTTCATTTCGACTTTTTCGCCATTTACAACCTGATAATATTTGCCGTTTTCTTTTACGACAGAAAAATTAGGAATGGTGAGCGATTTAATTTCGGAGCCGCTTTGAACAAGTCCGTTTAGGTCGATGACTTTAGATGCGATATCAATATCGCCCGATGCGACAATAGCGCCTTTGCCGTCTTTTCCGCCGACTTGCAGAGTGTTTTCGCTGTAATCTTGAGTGTAAGCGCCGTTCGGAACGCTGATTTTTAAATCTTTTGTTGTGATTGAACCTTGCGATAAAATATTACCCGTATTGTTTACAAGTGAAACTAACCCGTTTACATTTTCAATATCGCCCATAAAGACCATATCGCCGTAACCGTTTTCTAAACCTAAACCTATAGTCGGGTCATTTCCGTCAACCTTATTTTCAACGGAAATTGTATATTCTGCATCTCCTGCATATTTAACATTTTGTTTAACTGTACCGGCAACAGATGAACCGTCAGAGATATTAATATCGCCTTTTGCGTTTTTATCAATCTTCAAGCCGTTATAGACAACATCGCTTACGCTGTTATTTTCGACGGTTATTGAGAATTTATTCCCCGGCGCGGTAATAGAGCCTGAACCTGTAACATTTCCCGTTATATTAACTTCGCCCGAGCGAACGGTCGTTTCATCTACAACAATTGAATAAACAGGAATTTCTTCTCCCGAGTCTTTTTGTTCTTGCAATTTGGCAATTATATCTTTGTATTTATTTTCAATCGCAGTTTTTTCTTCTTCGGCTTTTTTAAGAATATCATTTACGGAATTTATCTGATCTTGTGCAGCCTTTATAGCGCTATCGCATTTTCCGATTTCTTCTTCATTTTCACTAATCTGGCTTTGTTGAGTTGCTTTAAATGTGGTTAATTCTTCATTATCCCAAGACGCAATACCATCACTTCCCTCGGTTAGTTTTCCGAGCTCCTCAATTGATGAATCTTTACTCTCTTTGATTTTCTGTCCTAAAGAGGTTAATGCCTCACTCAATGAGTTCAAATTATCCTCTGTTTTACCTGTTTTATAAGCATCGAAGGCATCTTTAACACTGGCAAAATCCTCATCATCTCCGCAGGTTTTCAATAATTCTTCAAATTTTGATATTGAACCATCATCAGCACCACCATCAGCAGCCTCTAATGCTGCCAAAATAATTTCCAGAGCCGAAACATTTTCTGCTTTATCATTATCTTTTATTAAGTCTTCAATAATATTGAGAGCACTTTCTAAACTTTCATTTTTACTTTCAAGTTCTGATTTTTTGCTTTCTGCATTCGTTTTATTTGTTGTTGCATTTTTAGCAATGGTGTTTTCGGCATTTACCAAGTCCTCGACTCTATTAAGTTCACTCTCTTTCGATTTTGTATAAGCATCAATATCAGCTTGAGTATCGCTTGAGGTGACAGAGCCGACCTTTTGTTCTTCTGCTTCAATACCTTTTGAGGTAATTTTCCCGTTTTCGTCAATAGTTAGGCTTTTCTCTGCGCCCAAACCGCTTTCAACAGAACCGTTCAATACGATAGATGCATTTGTAGTATCTTGCTTGTCTTCATGACCCGAGCCGTGGGTTACAATCGGGATACCGAATAGCGCACGTGTTGTACCTTTAGCGTCTCTTTTAACCGTGAAATTGTCTTTCGTATCAATAGCCGCAAGGTTCATCGAATCGTAAGCCTTCAACTCTGCGTCTTTATCAATTGTGATATTAGCGTTTGAGGTGTAGTGCGCTTTTGCTGTGGAATCACCGACCGCGCCGACAAAACCTTCCGTTTGTGCGTACATATAGGCTTGAATATCTCTGCTGACGGTTGATTGAACATAAGTATCTCTGCCGCTCACGGATTTTACACCCGATATTGTTACGGCATTTGTTATATCAGCGTCGCTAATCGAGCTTTCGCCGTCTGCAACCGCTATACCGCCGTAGGATTCAACGTTTGATTTTGTATAGATTTTAATTTCACTGTTTGCAAGATAATAAATATCGTCATCGTTTGTTTTAACTTCTTTATTTGAAACATCGGTCTTTGTCGTTACTTTTGTATTGCCGCTTGCAACAGGGATAGCGCCGTCTGCATTGACATCGACTTTTTCATTTACATCTAAGATACTTTGAGATGCAATATTAACAAATCCGCTGTCAAATTTGCCGGTTGAATGTGCATAATCACCGCCAAATACGGTAGTCGTTTCCATGGTGATGTCGTCGGTTAAACTTGCCGTACCTACTCCCACAACGGCACCTGCGCCGCCTAACAAATCATAGTTTGAATCGGCTTCTTTTTTAACCTCGTTATCCGCAAGAACCGCAATTTCGCCGTTTGCCTCTATATCGGCATTTGAACCGGCACTTACAACGGAATTAACGGTGTTTCCGATAATTGCCGTGGCATCCGTTATTGCACCGTAAGACGAAGAATTGTTGAAGGATTTATAAGTATTTTTTGTATCGGCTACAACGTTATAAGCACCATCTGTGGTAACTTTATAGTTTTTGCCAACATAAGCCTTGTTGGTTGATTTTATATTTGTATAAACCCCCGAACCGCTGATGCCGACAGCAGCTCCTGCGCCTGCGTTGGTTTTCGCGTTAACGTTATTTTCAGCAGTTGAACTTATGATTAGCGATTGAACATTCATTGCGATTTTCTTATCGGCATCGGCAATTTCAACTCCGCTTGTTTGGTCAACATTTGCGGTGGTTTTCGTTCCGCCCGCCGAAACTCCGCCGTAAGCTCTGCCGTCTGTTTCTGCATTTACGGTGTTTTTGGCAGTCGAGCTTAGTGTTGCCGCAAGTTTTGATAAGATATTAGCGTTTTTGCCTATTTTAACGGTATTTGTTTTACCCGCCTGAGCCGTAGCCTCGGCTCCCGAACCGCCCAAAAGACTGCCCGATGCTGCCTTTGCGTTTGCCGTCGCTTTTTCGTCTGTTTCGGCAGTTACTTTAATATTACCGTTTGTTGATTGTATTGTAACATTTTCACCCGCATCAACCTTGGTTTCGCCTTTAATTATAGCATCGGCTATGGATGTTCCGACAGACACTCCCGAATAAGCGCCTGATTTAACTTCGGAATTAACTTCCCCCGTTGATTTTGCGCTGATATTCAAATCATTCGTTGAAGTTAACATCGTATTATCTAAAATATAAGCATTTGTGTTTTTGTTGGAATTGGCTTTTGCAACGGCGCCGTTACCCGATACAATACCGCCCGATGCTGCGTTTACATCCAAGGTTTGTTTATCGACGGATTCTGCGTTTATATCTATTGTACCTGACGAAGTAACGGTTACACCGCTTGATAAGAATGCGTTTGTTGTAGTGTTAACATTTGACACGGCGGCTGAAACACCGACTGCTAAAGCTCCGTATGTATTTCCGTCAATATCAATCTTAACATCGTTCGTATCTTTTGCATTTACGGTTAAATTATTTGAATTAACCTTTGCGCCGCTATCAACAAAAGCAGAAGTCGTATCGTTTCTGTCGGTTGAACCGTAAGACGAACCGGAATTTGCCGATTTTGTAAACATTGAGAAAGAATCGTCTTTTTGTTCAACATTTCCCGCCGCAACATTAACACTTGCATCCGTTTTTGAATCTTTTAATGAATCTTTTAAACTCGAATTGATATTTTTGTTTGCGTCGGCTATAGAAGATGAGGCTTTTTTAGAAGCGTCGTTATAATACTTTTTGAAATTGTTATCGGCGTCTTTTTTATAGCCTTCTGAGGCTTTTAAAACATCGTCGGATTGCTTTTTAGCCGAATCATAACTCTTGGCATCATCGCCTGTTAAACCGTTTGCTTGCGCATTATCAACACTTTTGCCGATTGTATTGTGGATAATTCCGCCGCCCAAGGCTATTCCGCCGCCGCCTACAACAGCGGCATTTGCAACGATTGTTTCGTTACTTATCGCACTGAGCCCGACATCGCCGGTTTGATTTATGGTAGTACCCTGCCCGATGGAAGAAATTACGGTGTTATAAATCGTATTAACCCCGACAGAAGCGCCGATTGAGCCTAATCCTACGCCCGCTGCACCAATTTTTTCATAGATAGTTGTATCATTTTGAGCTTTCAAACTTAAAGACTCACTTGCAGTTATGGTATTCTTTTTGCCCGTATAAGCGGCTGTTTTAGTTTCAATATCGTTAACCAAAACGGCACCGGCAACACCGGCACCTACCCCGATTGAACCCGCACCGATTTCCAATTCATTACCTTCTTTGCCCAAATTTACGGTCGTTTGAGCGTTAAAGTCCGCCGTTTTAGCGTTGAGTGTTACGTTATCTTCGGTGTAGGCTTCCGTTGTGTTTGTAATCTTATTAACCCCGACACTTGCGCCTACAGAAGCATAAAGACCAAGTGAACCTGAGCCGACAGCTTCCGTTATTGTGGTTGTGTTTTTCGCCGTGACATCCAAATCTGCAGTTGATGTGACCGTAGAATCTTTTGTGATATAAGATTTAACCGTTGCATCTACGATATTTGAAAGTGCCGAGCCGTTAACGCCAACCTGACCTCCCGAAAACCCAAGAGCTGACAAATCATTGAAGTTTTGAACACCTTCGGCATTAACATCAATATCTTTAGCTTGGATATTTTCTCCGCCGATATAAGACAGTACCGTACTTGTAACCGAATTTGTCTGAACCGTAGCACCTACTCCGGCAGCCAAACCGAGCGATAAAGCTCCTGCGATGCCTTTAAAAGTAACATCGTCTTTTGCGCCGACATCGAGTTTATTTTCTGCGGTAATATTTCCCGTTGCATAAGATGTTACGCTGTTATTAACAACATTTGTTTCAACAACACCTGCAACACCGGCTTCGCCGCCTACGGCACCTGATATTGCGTATAATTCGTAAGTTGTTGCAGCATCGGATTTTACTGTAATGTTATTAGCCTGAACCGTTGAATTGTCAATAAACGCAGCCGCATTATACCCGACAACATCTGTTACAACCGAAGCTCCGACACCTGCAACACCCGAACCGGACGCTGCTCCTGTGGTATTTAAGTATTTTGCGCTGACTTTGGAATCGATATTGATGTCACCCGTTGTTGTAACTTCCGACTTACTAATCCCCGCTTTAACGTCTGAACTTATAACGGTGGTATTTACAGCACCCGAAACGCCCGCAACTGCTCCGATTGCACCTGCAACCGCAACTGTACTGATATTATCGGTACTTGATGCGTCAATATCAATACTACCAGAGTTAATTTTAGTGTTATCAGCGACCGCTTCAATATCTTTATCAATAACAAGAGTGCTTGCCGTTGCGCCGACTCCGACACTTCCGCCGCCTGCACCGCCTGCGGCTAAGAATATGTTAGTGTTTCCGGTGCCTTCAAGTTTTAATGTTCCAACGGCAGAAAGACCGTTTTCCTTTTTGCCCGAAACTTTTGCTTTAGATGAACTGTTTAAAACGAGGGTATCGACAGCCCCTGCGACTGCCGCACTGCCTGAACCTGATGCTGCAATAGTTATAAACGGATTTTTGCTGTCCCCTAAAGTTTCGTTTGCAATTGAAGATACAGTGATGTTCCCGGTCGAAGTTATATCGGAATTTTCAACTAATGATTCGATGTTGTTTGTAATAACACCCGTTATTATAGCGCCGCCTGCTGCAACACCTCCCGCACCTTGCAAAGACCCTGTACGACCGACAATTGATAATGTGTCTTTGGCACTCATGGAAAAATCAGCAGCCGAAATTGTTGAATCGGAAACTTTAGCGCTTATATCATCCGAGGAAACTATCGTGTTAACTGCCCCTGTAATAGCGACACCGCCTGAACCGGCACCGCCGACAACCGTTGAATCTATTTTATTATCGGCATTAGCGCTGACGGTAACTTTGCCCGTTGAAGTTATATTTGAATTATTTATCTGAGCTTTTGATTTTTTACTTGAAACAAAGGTATTAACTCCGCCATTAACCGCAGCCGAACCCGAGCCGCTTGCTTCAAGCATTGCAACGGTCGCTTTTGAAGTGTTATCTGATTGAACTGTAATTGCACCAAGATTTGTTCCTGTAACACCATCAACAATAGCATTTGCCTGCGAATTTAGAACAAATGTGCTGACCGTTCCGTTTACGGCAGCCGTACCCGAACCGCTTGCGTTAAATAATGTGGCTAAATAGCTTGATTTAATTGAGGAAGTATTTTGCAAAGTATTTGCGGTTTTTATTGTGTTAGTGCCGTTAATTAAAGCGTTTGCAGAGGAATTATCGACAATCGAATAAACAACACCGCCTATTGCCGCGGTTCCCGCTCCGTTTGCGCTTGCGATGTATGTTTGAATGTCTGTATCTTGGGTTGAAGTGTTTAAAATATCGCCCGTTGCTTCTAATACGGATGATGATATTTCGGATTTTGCGTTAATATTTAA
>CANQSZ010000153.1 GCA_947626645.1 Candidatus Gastranaerophilales bacterium | reverse complement strand
AAGCCCTTGTCTTATTAAATCTGTACTCATACCGACCTTTAGTCCCAACTCTATTGCCGCCAGAGAATTTTCGATATTATAATCTCCGTCAACATTCAACTCGTAAACTTCACCTTTATACCGGAATTTTGAATAAGACAATTTTCTGTCTAAAACCTCGACATCTGATAAAGAATAATAAACCTTATCACCGTCAAATTTTACATGCTTTTTAATAATATCTTGATTAAGCGCAATAAACGCACCATCAGGCTTTAATCCCGCGGTGATTTCACATTTTGCCTTTGCAATATTATCTAACGAACCCAAACGTCCGATATGCGCACATCCCGAATTTGTTATTAGCGCATAATCAGGCTGCAAATATTTTGAAATAAGTTCAATCTCGCCTAAACCTCGCATACCCGCTTCGACAATCAGCGCTTGCGTATCGGGTTCCATCGACAAAACCGTTTGGCAAAAACCTATTTCGTTATTGTGGTTTGAAAATGTCTTTTGAGTTTTGTATTTTTGTGAAAGCACTGAATAAATAATCTCTTTTGTCGTAGTTTTGCCCGAGCTTCCGGTAACCGCAACAGTTAGGGGGTTTATTTTTTGCCTGTAATATCGGGCAATTTTTAAATAAGCAATGAGAGTATTATCCGTTTGCAAAATAAAATTTGCTTTATCATTGATGATATTTTTTGAGGTAAAATAAGCATCCGCGCCTGATTCAAGGGCATTGTCGATAAAATTTTCACCGTCAAAAGTTTCGCCTTTGAGCGGCAAATAAATTTCACCCGATTTAATTGTTCTGGTATCGGTCGAAACGGAATAAGATTTAACCCCGCTATCAGCGTGCTTTAATACTTCAGCTCCCGTAATATTTATTAATTCATCCCTTGCAAACATCATAATTTAATAATACTCCAAATACACGGCTTGATACAATAAAGTTAATAAATATTAAAACTACTTGACATCGGGTTATGAGTGAGTGATAATGACGATACGTGATTACTCGGGTCAATCGTTTACAAAACCTCCAAAAAGGTTACGAAACCCACAATTGAAAGGACACAAAGATGTACGCAATAGTCGAAACAGGCGGTAAACAATACCAAGTGGAAGAAGGCCGCTACGTAGATGTTGAATTGTTGGAAGGCGATAAAGATGCAAAAATCGTTTTCGACAAAGTAGTTATGATTGTGAACGGTAAGAAATCAAAAGTAGGACAACCCTACGTTTCGGGCGCAAGCGCAGAAGGTAAGATTGTATTACATGGTAAAGCAAAGAAAATTATCGTTTACAAACAAAGACCAAAAAAAGGTTACAGAAAAAAACAAGGTCACAGACAAGGCTACACGAGAGTAATGATATCAAAAATCAGAACTTCGGCAGCAAAGAAGTCTGCAACGACCGAAGAAGCAGCTGCCGAATAAGCAGCCTATCGTTATAGAGTAGAAAAGAAAAAAGGAGAAAAAGAAAATGGCACATAAGAAAGGTATGGGATCCACCCGTAACGGCCGTGACTCCGAAGCGAAGCGTTTAGGCGTTAAAAAGTTCGGCGGTGAGGCTGTTAAAGCAGGTAATATTCTTGTTCGTCAAAGGGGAACAAAAATTCATCCGGGGAATAATGTAGGTATCGGCTCTGATGATACATTGTTTGCATTAATCGACGGAGTTGTTAAATTTGAACCTCACAGACGCGACAGAAAGCAAGTAAGCGTTTATTCGGTTTAGTTGTCGAGTCATACAACCATGAAAAGTTCGGTTTTTGCCGAACTTTTTTTGATTTATTGAGGTTGAAAATTAGCTATTTACATCAATCTTTGCTTTTAATATAATCATAACAGAGGATAACAGAAGTTTAAGGACAAAAAATGAGCACATATTTATTAGAAGTCGGAACGGAAGAATTACCTTACAGGTTTATTCCGCAAGCAATAGAGCAGTTAAAAATCGGATTTGAAAATTTTTTAAACGACAATAAGGTAAAATTTTCCGATATAAAGGTTTATGCAACCCCCAGAAGACTTGCGGTCATTGTTGAGGGTTTGGATAATAAGACCTCGGACGAAGAAAAAATCGTAAAAGGTCCTGTTAAGAATATTGCATTCGATGAAAGCGGAAACCTTACAAAAGCCGGTGAAGGCTTTGCCGCAAAAAATAACGTTTCAAAAGACGACTTGTTTGTACAAGACAATTACGTATATGCAAAAATTCTCGTAAAGGGTAAATCCATAACCGAACTTTTACAAGAAAATGTGCCGGCGATATTTACCAAACTTCAAGGCGCACATTTTATGCGTTGGGGCTACAACGATGAAAAGTTTTCGCGCCCGATAAAATGGGTTGTTTCTGTTTTAGACAGAGATGAAGTTAAGATAAAAATTATTGATAAAGAATCTTCGATATACACAAAAGGACACCGATTTGCACAACAGCAGGTTATAATAGGCGATCCGAAAGATTACAAAGAAACGATGAGAAATGCTTGTGTAATCGTTGACCAAGACGAAAGACGCG
>CANQSZ010000152.1 GCA_947626645.1 Candidatus Gastranaerophilales bacterium | reverse complement strand
AATTTATTTACATTTATTTTTTAGCAAGTTGTTTTTTTAGATTTTTATAAACATCACTATATTTATAACCTATCATCACCGTTATTGTTTTTTGTATTATGATAAAGCAGAAAGTAGGATGGGTGGAACGATTGTCATTCTACCCATCTACTTTTTCTCTGTACAATATTTATTATAAGTACTTTCTACGAATTTACTATGTTGTCCTGTTTTGATAGAATTTATAGATTCTTGTGCAAATTGTTGTGTGACACTCATAGGAAAATTACATAAAACGGCTTGATTATTATTTACGCCAAAATTCATTTGATATTTACAATATCCGTTTGTTATGCCGAGAATATAATTCATTCCTGTAATAGTTTTTGCACCGGATTTTGTACAAGTTTTTAAATTTTCCAAAAGTTGTATGTGGTCATTTTGCATTTTGTCAATACTCGCGTAGATTTCATCCTTTTGTTGTTTTTGCAAATTTTTGATTTGCGCACTTAGTTCTGCCATTTTCTTACGTCTTGTGATATCTGTAGGTTCTGAGTAATTTTTTCTTGTGGCATCAACTACTTGCATTTTCGTGAGTTGACCGGAGAGCTCACGTATTTGCTCCGAAGTAGATGCAGCTAAAACGGTTAAAGTTGTTAAAGAAAGTAGTAATAAAACGCTAATTTTTTTTAGCATAATGTTCTCCTTGTTATGTATTATATGTTATGTAAAACGATTTTACCGATTTTAAGAGTTGGTTTTACGTCGATAACAATTATATCATAAAATATATCATTATTGAAAGTAAGGCTGTTTAATTATTATTTTTTAAATTTCTCGCTATCAAGATATTTAATTACTTTTGCGGGGGTTCCGACAACAACGGCATTATCGGGTACATCTTTTGTTACGACCGCACCTGCACCAACAACAGCATTTTCGCCGATTGTTACCCCGGGAAGTATCGTAACATTTACCCCAATCCAAACGTTTTTCTTTATATGAACGGGTTTGCAGGTTATAATATGCCTTTCATACATATCGTGGTTATTGGTTGCTATTGTGCAGTTTAAAGAAATCATTGTGTTATCTTCAATTGTGAGCCCGCCTGCCGACATACATTGAAACCCGTTTAATATTACAACGTTTTTGCCGATTTTAACTTTATCAGCTAAGATTGTAAAAATCGGAGGATGAATAACCGTATTTTCGCCCAAAGTATGATTGAAAAGCTCATCAATTAATTCTTTGCATTCAGGGGTTGTGGGGTTTGTTTGGTTAATCCTGAAACATAAATCGGAGCTTCTTCTTGCTTCTTCAATCCGCTCCGGTGCTTGATTTCTGACATCGATTCTTATTTCTTCCATAGTTACCTCCTGTTTCTAATTTGTAAAAAATGAATAATATTCATTGACTTTCATTCAATGAATATGATACAATAAAAGTTGTAAAATGAAAAGGTGGTAAAATGACAAACCGACAGCTTGCCGCTATGGAAACCAAAAAGAAACTTATTGAAACGGCAAAAAATATAATATGCAAAAAAGGGCTGATAAATACATCCGTCGAAGAAATTACAAAAGCCTCGGGTGTATCAAACGGAACATTTTATACCTATTTTAAACGCAAAGAAGATATTCTTTTTGCTCTAAGTGACTATATGTTCCAAAAACTTTATGATGAGGCTTTAGCATATAATGCGGGAATTATAGAACGTCTTGCAGTCTATATGATAAGTTTTGCGCAATATATCGAAAATAGCAGTCTGAAACTGTGCCAAGAATGGGTACGAAATTCGGTTGACCCCGATATTTTCCCTGACGGAAAAATGAAGTTATCAGCGGATATCTCTGCAATTAACAGTTTACTTAATAATGCAATTCAAAAAGGCGAGTTAAAAAAAGATACTCCCGTTGAATTATTAACGCAAACCTTAACAGACATCCTCTACGGTCAAATGCTGTGCTGGGATATTTCAGGCGGAGCATACAGTTATAAAGAACGTACCGAAAAATTCTGTGAAAAAATTTTGAACTCAGTTATAGACCCGTATTTAGAAAAGTAAAAAAAGAAAGGATAACCTATGTATTTAGAAAATATCAACAATCCGCAAGACATTAAAAAATTGAATATTGAAGATTTGCAAGTTTTGGCAGATGAAACAAGAGCTGCGCTGATAAACAAAATCAGCAAAGCCGGAGGTCACAGCGGTCCTAATTTGGGAATGGTCGAAATGACGGTTGCACTTCATTATGTTTTTGATTCTCCTAAAGATAAAATAGTGTTTGACGTTTCGCACCAATGTTATCCGCATAAAATCTTAACAGGCAGAAAAGAAGCGTTTTTAGACAGCAACCATTTCGGCGATGTAACGGGATACACTAATCCTCTTGAGAGCGAACACGATATTTTTACCGTCGGACACACTTCAACCTCTGTTTCTTTAGCTTTAGGTCTTGCTAAGGGAAGGGATTTGCAACACGCAAAAGGCAATGTGGTCGCAATTATCGGCGACGGCTCATTGTCAGGCG
>CANQSZ010000151.1 GCA_947626645.1 Candidatus Gastranaerophilales bacterium | reverse complement strand
TTATGTAAAAAATGCCAACAATGATTTTAAACGCAAGCAGTCAATTATGGTGAAAGGTTTGCGCGAACTGGGCTGGCAAATTGATAATGATAAAATTCCTCAAGCTACATTCTATCTGTGGCTGCCGATTCCGCGAAAATATGACTCCTCATTCAAATTCTGCGAAGATTTGCTCGAAAAATCAGGCATCGTAACAGTCCCCGGTGATGCGTTCGGAAAATACGGTCAAGGATTCTTCCGCATATCTTTTGTTTGCTCGGATGAAAAACTTCAAGAAGTAATTAACAGAATGAAATCAGACGGATTTCATTATTAGAACTTAAGCGGATAATCGCTTTTAAACTCCCAACCGTCATTTTGTAGAAGTCTTGTACACCAAGACCTTGTGCTTGCACTCTTGCAGTGTGATATCATTGTATCTCTTGATACGTCTGAACCTACAAGACCTGAGCCGTAACTTCCAAAGAATATATCTTTATTCCCAAACCATGACTGTCTTGCACTGTCTGTGAAACAGTACAAGAATCTGAACATGTCATAACCTTCTTTGTTTGGCGCTTTATCTCCGTTGACATCTAAATCAACATCCAAGCATCCGCCTTTATAAAAGGTTTTCAGAACCGAACCGTCTTTAAAATAAACCTGTCTTTTACCCTTGTCAACATATACATGCCCGTAATAAGGGTCAAGATTATCAAGATACCATTGGAAACTGTCATCAGGCTGCCTCATATCACGTACGGCACCTTTCTCAAGTTCCATGTCCAAAATGGCATTGTCCATTCTGCTGTAAAAATGTTTTAATTTTACGGAATACTCTTTTTTTATTCTTTGATAATACAATGTCGGAATAGTCATTGCCGCAACAATCCCAACTATTGACATCGTTAATAAAACTTCCGCTAAAGTGAATGCTGATTTGAATTTTGACATAATCTCTTCCTGTTTAATTATCCATATACATTATACCATATTCTTTGGTATTACTCAATAGTAATCTTGGTACTTTATTCTTTTGGTGTATTAATATATAATTAAACGAAAAACGAGGTAAGATATGAAAATAGCAAACGATTTAACCGAATTGACGGGCAAAACACCGTTAGTGAAACTTAACGGACTAAATACAGGCAACGCTGAAGTTGCGGTGAAGTTGGAATATTTCAACCCCGCAAATTCAGTCAAAGACAGAGCCGCACTTCAAATGATACAAGATGCCGAACAATGCGGCAAAATAAACAAAGATACGGTTATAATTGAACCCACAAGCGGTAATACCGGAATCGGACTTGCAATGGTTTGTGCAATAAGAGGTTACAGGATAATTTTAACAATGCCCGAAACCATGAGCAAAGAACGCAGAATGCTTTTAAAAGCCTACGGTGCGGAGCTTGTTTTGACCGACGGAAAATCCGGCATGCAAGGTGCTGTTGATAAAGCATTGGAATTAAGTCTTGAATATCCTAATTCTTTCATCCCCTCTCAGTTTGACAACCCTTCAAATCCGAAAGTTCATTATAACAATACGGCAGAAGAAATTTGGAACGATACCGACGGCAGAGTTGATATAATCGTGGCAGGTGTCGGCACAGGCGGCACAATCAGCGGATGTGCAAAAAAATTAAAAGAAAAAAATCCTAATATAAAAGCCATAGCGGTCGAACCTTATTCTTCCCAATTGTTGGGAAAAGGTCAGGCGGGCGCTCACAAAATTCAAGGTATCGGCGCAAACTTTGTTCCCGCTAATTTTGACGCTTCGCTTGTCGATGAAATTATACCGGTAACCGATGAGGAGGCGATTGAGACGGCAAGAAATCTTGCATCGGTTGAGGGAATTTTGGCGGGAATATCAGGCGGAGCAAGTGTTTGTGCCGCCGTTAAATTATCTTGCAGAGCGGAAAATAAAGGCAAACTTATTGTCGCAATTTTGCCCGATTGCGGCGAAAGGTACTTGTCTTCGGGGTTGTTTGAGTAAATTATAATTGTTTTTTAAGTTTCGTGATATAATTTTTTATATGAAATTGTGCGTATATCAAGGAACTTTCAATCCCATTCACAATGCCCATTTGCGGGTCGCGGATTATGTTGTCGAAAAATACGATTTTGACAAATTGATTTTTATACCCGCATACAATCCGCCGCATAAAAATCTTGATATTGCTCTTACTTCCCACAGGTTGAATATGGTTAAACTTGCAACCCAAAATAATGATAAATTCGAGGTTTCCGATATCGAATACAAATTGAAAGGCAAATCTTATACTTATAACACTATTTGCGAGTTGTACAAAAAATACGATGTAGAGGGCAAAATAAATTTCATAATAGGTACGGATGCGTTCAAAAATATTACAAAATGGTTCAATGCGGATAAATTAAAGGAGCTTGTAAAATTTATAGTTTTTTCTCGGGAAGAAAATTTGTGCAAATCCGATTATGATATACTGTTTGAAAAAGGTTACGATTTTGTATTTGAAACACTTTCATTTGAAGATATTTCTTCAAGCTCAATCAGAGAAAAG
>CANQSZ010000150.1 GCA_947626645.1 Candidatus Gastranaerophilales bacterium | reverse complement strand
TAAAATAAGCGTATTTAACCCCGAAACCCACAAACTTGTAAAAGTCGGACAACTCGGAATTGTTGATACAAACGGGGTTGCCGTTATGGAACCGAATGTAAAACAGGGTTATAATGAGTTTTCCAATGTTTCATTACAAGAAGAATTTATAAAAATGATGCCATATATGAAAAATTTTGATGCAAACAGGCAGATGTTCATGCTTCAAAATTCCGTACTTGGCAAAGCGATATCACAACTGAGTACAGCGTCATAACAAAGAGGTATAAGTAATGTACAATTTACAAGGAATAATATCAAAAGGAGCAAATAACGCACTGATTCAGTTTGAACGTTTCGGGCAAATAGCAAACAATTTGTCAAACGTAAACACAAACGGATATAAGGGCATAACTTTTGAACAAATATTAAAAGAAGACGGATATCTGACAGGCGCAGTCAGAACGGATTATACGCAAGGTTCAATCAGAATAACGAGTAATCCGTACGATGTTGCAATAGACGGTCCGGGGTTTATCCCTGTTGTATCCCCAAATGGTGAAGTTCAATACACAAGAGACGGAGCATTCAGGCAGGGGAAAAACGGATATCTTGTAACAAGTGACGGATGGCTTGTCGGTGAAGGGATAAAGATACCGACAAACTGCTACAAATTTCAAATAAAACAAAACGGCGACGTAATGGTATATGATTCCAGAGGTGATAAGCCGCAAAAAGTGGGAACGATACCGCTTGTAAGGTTTGATAATCCTGCGGGCATGGAAACCGCCGATATGAACAGACTTGTTGCAACCGAAGACGCGGGAGAAGGTCGATTGGTTAAAAACCATGACTGTTTTAAACAAAACAACCTCGAAAGGTCAAATGTCAGCGTTTATCGCTCGGCAACGGATTTGTTAAGACTCAACGCTTCAATGATTGCAAGTATGCAGATGTTAAAACTTGCAGACACAATGTATAACAAAGCAATAAATATCAGAGAGGCTTAAAACTGATATAGAAAGGTAATAATATGTACACACCGCTTGATAGCATGGGAAAAGTTTCATTGATGATGGACTTGATAGCACAAAGACAAAGGGCATTAGGTTCAAATGTGGCAAACGTTGATACCCCCGGATACATAAGACAGGATATCAATTTCGGTCAGTATTTAAGCACTATGAACAGTCCGTTAGAAACGAAATTGTCGGAAAAATTAGGAGCTTCCGCAATTGCAACAGACCAAACGGAAGATCCGGTTAATCCTGCCAACGAACTTTTGCAAATGCAGGAAAATTCGATATTATATTCCATGGCAACAAGAAGGATGTCAAATATCATTACTGAAATGAAAACGGTAATAAACGTAGGTAAGTAATAAAAGGCGGTGATAACAAATGGGTTTGATGGAATCGATTGACATAGGTGCAAAAGCACTGAGAGTGCATGGCAAAAGAATAGATATACACGCAAAAAACATAGCCAACCTTGATACTCCTAATTACGTGAGAAAAATACCCGTTTTAAACGCGACAGACGATATTTCATTTCATGGATTAATGAATAGCATGAAAGAAGATGTGTTCGGGGTGGGAACATTACCGTATTTACAAGGCGGAGTATGTTTTTCGGGAGTCGTTGAAGACCCGACATTAGGGGAAAAGATATACAAACCCGGACACCCCGATGCCGATGAAAACGGTTATATAAGAGCATCGAACGTCAATGCGATGGTTGATATTGCCGACGCGCTTTTAGCCCAAAGAGCCTACGAAGCCAATCTTGCTTTGGTAAATATAACAAAATCAATGGCTCAAAAAGCAATCGAAATCGGCAGATAATTGGGTGTTATTAAATAATAAATAATAGTTAAAACTGCGACTTTGATATATAATTAACGCATGAGAATAACGAAATTCAGAAAATTTGTGAGCTGGAACATAATATCCGTAATGGGATATTTGAGCATGGTTATAGCACTGTATTTTCTGGTGATATTAAGTTTAGCCTCAACACAGATTGGAATGAGAGAGGACTTAAACGGATATTTTTACGATTACATTACAGGTAACATAATATTACCGTACATATCTTTTTACAAAACGCAATTAAGCTGCATGATGTTTTTCATGCTCGTATCAATATTAGAAAACAGATATTACCAAAAAAAGGGATTGTATGGGTTGAGAATATTTGAAAACAATGAAAAGGGTTATTCAATAATATTTGTAACAGGATTAGCGCTAAATTTTTTGCCGTTGTACATATTTTTTATGATATTTATAACAAATTTGGTAAAATTGATATAAGAAAAAATTTTTGTGATAGAATGATAGAAGAAGCATTGACAATTAAAAAGCAAAATACCATGTCGTAGTGACGGAATCGGTATACGTGCACGTTTGAGGGGCGTGTGGAGCAATCCGTGCGGGTTCAAGTCCCGCCTACGACAATAAAAAATACGGCTTTATGCCGTATTTTTTATGTCAGACGGGATTGAACTTGAATTTTTCCTGTAGGGAAAATTTCAAGGTTCAGCCGAAAATCCTTTCGGCATACCTTCGCT
>CANQSZ010000149.1 GCA_947626645.1 Candidatus Gastranaerophilales bacterium | reverse complement strand
ATATCCGACCAATAAATCGCTTATATATTTGAAAAGGATTTCAAATATATAAGCGATTTATTGGTCGGATATTCGCCCTCGGACAGGTGGGCAAATCAGGATTTATTTCTTGAAGGCTGGGAAATGGGATGCCCTAACGGAGGGGAATACGGACCTCAGATGTGGAAAATTCCAGTCTTAAAGCCTGAAAAATTATTCAACCCCGACGGAACTTTAGGAGCAGGCGGAATATTTTTGAAGAAAAAACTCGAAACTTGTCTTAAAAATTTTGATAATGTAAGAATTGACCATGCTTTGGGTCTGATTGATCCGTATATTTATAAAAAGGATTCGGTGGAATTAGTCAACGGAAAAATCAATCTTGACAAATTTGTCGCCAATAATATATCAAAAATTGAAGGAATAGACCCCCATGGGAATTACAAAAAAATACTCAATAGAATTGTTCTGCCGACTCTCAAAGAATACGGGATTGACAAAAATTACCCCGTATGGGAGGATTTGGGAGCGGGAACAGATGTATTTGAAAAAATATACAGACAGGAAAATAACCTCCCGGGGATAACACAGCTTGAATGGATGAGGGGAGAAAATTATCAAAACAGTAATAACTGGGGGCTTGTAGGTTCGCATGATTCGGATCCGGCGGTGAAGATGATTAAAAAAGACTGGGTAAAAAACGGTGATGCGTGGAATATTTTCTACCTCGCAGGGTTTTTGAACTCAAATCCTTCAAGGGCAAAAGAAAGAAACAACTACTGCGAAAAAATAGCATCAGATGATTTGGAACGAGTGAAAGCCAAATTTGCGGAATTATTCTTAACCTGTAAAAAAATTCAAATGTCTTTCGCGGATTTCTTCGGAATTGACAAAACATACAATTCCGCAGGAAACGAGTTGAAAGAAAATTGGAAATTGAGATTGAACAAAAACTACCAAGACAGTTACTACAAAAATCTGTCATCCCCAAAACCGACGGCAATAAACATGCCCGAAATTTTAAAAATAGCTGTTCAGGCAAAATCCGACATGGAAAATGTCAAACTTGCCAAAGAGTTAATGCTTTATAAAGATGATATTCAATTACAAAACACCAAACAAGTTCAGCAAATTCTTGATAATCTCGACAAATACGAAAAAATCCTAAAAGAAAAAGAATAACTTATTCTTAACTGTTATAAGCAATAAACAGTTCTTTTAAAAGTTCTTGCCCTTTAATCATTGTCGTATAATCAACAAACTCTTTATCCGAATGCATGTTGCAAACAGTTGCTAACCCCACAAGATATGGAGAAAACTTTTCGCCTTTTGAGTTGAATTTGTTGGCATAAATATGAGTTTCGGCACCGGCATGGAAAGAAGAAATTTCCGGCACAACTCCGACTTTTTTTGCCGCCGTCTCAAAAAGTATCGGCAAATATTCATCTTCGTTTTTCTCAAACATCGGCATCTTTTCGGTGAAGGTTATTGTGGCATGCGCAATATTTTCGTATTCCTTGTTAAATTCATCAACCGCCTCCTGCATTAATTTTATGAGCTCGTTTTCATAGGCTTTACTCGAACTTCTTATGGAATAAGATGCTCTGGCATCGGTGTTGATAATATTTGTAACTCCGACATCACCGGAAATTATACCGCCGATGTTACAAGATGTTACAACCTGATTGTTTTCGGAATAGAAAACCCCTTGAGGCATAACGGAAATCAAATCGGCAATAAGTTTGGCGGCATTTTCTCTTGTGGAATCGGCAATATCAATTCCGGAATGCCCGCCTTTGAATGTTTTCAATTCAATATCAACGGTGATGTAGCTTGCGCCCGATGTCATAAACTGCCCCAAACTGTCGCTGTCTAAAACCAAAACATATTTGGAATTAATTTTGGAAAAATCGGTGTTTTTAATCCCTGTCATGCCTGATTCTTCATCGCGGGTGAGATGAACTTCCAATCCGCCATGCTTGATGTCGGTATTTTTGGACAATTCTTTTGCAAAATATAAAGCATTAGCAGCACCCGCTTTATCATCAGCCCCGAGGGTTCTGTTTTTCGCTTTAATGAGTTGACCGTCTAAAAACACCTCGACGGGCGACTCATCACCTATGACATCCAAATGCGACGATAACAAAATCGGCTCTTTAGTGTTGTCTGTCGCGGGAATTGTAATGTAAATGTTATTGTAATCGTCTAAATCGCATTTTATGGTGTTATTAGCACAATAATCGCAAATCCAATCAATCACTTTTTGTTCTTTTAAAGATGGGGAAGGGATTTGCGCCATTGTACAAAATAAATCCACCAGCTCATTTTCTTTTCTTAATTCGTTTATATCCATATTGCCACTCCAAATAATTCTATATATTAATGATAACACCTTTTTTATTTATATCAATGAGAAAAAAGAGTGATTTTTTTGGAAAAACCCGCCCGCCTGCCCCTTTCGTCAGAGATAATGTCTTGAAAATCAAGACATTATTTACCTTACTTTGTAAAGTTCGTAATGACACGAAGTGTCCTAAAATGTAGGGCGGATATTTGCAGAGTATTTGCATTATTTCAACAGAATTTTTGACCACTCTTTTTGCAGTACGTCTAAGCTGTATTTTGCATTTGTCGGACTTGTTGATGGCATTTTGCAACAATTATATTTTTCTGTTAAATCCGCAAAATACTTTACAAAAGCCGAATACG
>CANQSZ010000148.1 GCA_947626645.1 Candidatus Gastranaerophilales bacterium | reverse complement strand
AAAGATACAAACCTTGTGCATTAACAGCCCCTGAAATTTTGGGAAAGTTTTCAATTTTTGCAACCAGTTTGTTAATAAAATCCTGATTTAAAAGTTTTAAATCCGTTAAATAGTCTTTGATAAGTCCGTCATCTTTGACCATAGCCAGTAATATATGCTCGGGCTCAAGCTGAGAATTTTTGTAAGAACTCATCAAAACACTCGCACTCTCAATAATTTCTTGCGAATAATTTGTGAATTTGTCAAAATCTAACATAAAACATCAACTCCGTTCATAATAGTTTTTCTATTATTATTTTAACGTAATTTTTAACAAAGTCATTCTAAATTAACTTTTAATTAATGTTTTAAGATAAAAAAAACTAGCCTTTAATACTGCCTTTTAAAATGTCATTGATAAAGTATTTCCTCCCGAGAAGAAAAACTCCGACAACAGGAATTGTACAAATTACCGAACATGCCAGCAAATCGCCCCATTGAGTAATCTCTCTGAAACTTCCTTTGAAAACGGCTAAACCGACAGGTAAAGTACGCATTGATTCTGTGTTGGTAACGATTAGCGGCCACATAAAACTGTTCCAAGTCGTAACAAACGTGAATATCGCCAATGTAACAATAACAGGAATTGCCAAAGGAAGTGCGATTTTTACAAACGTATTTAAAATATTACAGCCGTCGATTTTGGCGGATTCTTCCAAGTCTTTAGGCAAGGTTAAAAAATACTGCCTCATCATAAATATTCCAAACCCGCCGAAAAGCCCCGGAACAATAAGTGCTTGATATGTGTTTATCCAATGCAATTGCCTCATTAAGAAAAACAAAGGAATAATATTAACCTGCGGGGGGACAAGCATTGTTATTAATATAATAACGAATATTAAATCTCTGTATTTGAAAGGCATTCTTGCAAAAGCATACCCCGCAAAAGCGGAAAATATAACCTGCCCGAAAGTCGTTACAAGCGCTACAAACAAACTGTTTATAAAATATTTCCACAAAGGGATTTTATGAAATACGTTAGCGTAATTTTCCAATGTTAAATGAGAATAAAAAAGTTTTCCGTTCTGAGCGAAAATTTCACCGTTAGGAACAAATGACAAGTTTACCATTGAAATAAACGGATACAACATGCTCAGAGCAATCAGCATTAAAATAATATAACCGAAAACTTTTCTCCAACTGTTCATATTTTAATTATAACATGGCAAAATTATTTTTTTTTAATTTGTTACAAAATTACCCCCGATAATTGTTTTATTGTATAATAGTTTTATGAAATTTTTAGAGAAATTAAACATAAGCAAGGAATCAAAAATATACGTAATCGGAATTATCGCAATGATAATTGTACTTTTTTTGGTAACAGCGGTGGTATTTTTGGCATTGATATCCGATAAACTTGACGTTGTAATGACGCAATCCGCGGGTATTACTTATACGTATTTTATACAGGTAATGGACAGAATATTGGCAATTTTGACGGTGTTTGTCGTTTTCCCGCTAACGATTATCCAGTTTTCATCAAAAACCAAATCAAAAGTTGACGACACCGTGAGTTTTTCCGCAATAATTGTGTTGATAGTAATGATAGCAACATTTTTCGGCGGAGAATACCATTTCTTTCAAAAATACAAAGACGGAAAATTAAGCCAATCCAAAATGTTCTGCAACCAATCGGCAGAAATAAGAACCTTTAACGCTATTTTGAAAAAACAGGGCGAAGATATTCCCTTAATGTGCACTGATGAAAGTTCTAAATAATAATTAAAACACTAAACCTTGGGCAAATTAGAATATAACGGGTAACATATATTTACCCTACCTCTAAAATACAAGACCTAAACAAATTGTAATACAACCGGTACATAATATTTACCCCTTTGTACCAAAAATTTGACGGTTCAATTTCCACGCCGCCATAATATTCAAATACCATCAGATACAACTACTACCCCCGCCCCCAAAATACAAAACCTAAATAAACCGGAATACAATTGCTAACATATATTTACCCCCTCCGGCGGTAAGGGGAATTTGCCTAGCCGTTAGGCGAGAATAGGAAATTCGAGCCTTACGGATAGGTATGCAGAGCTTACCCGTCAAATTTTTGTACCATAAATTTGACGGTTCAATTTCCCCGCCGCCATAATATAAAACATTTATTCCCAAACACTAAATCTTTACAAATTAGAATACAATTGGTAGCATCATTTACCCCCTCCGGCGGTAAGGGGAATTGAACCCCTGTTTGGAGAATGAGAATCTCCCGTCCTAACCACTAGACGATACCGCTTCGGTAGTTATGTTAGTATTATAAAACAAAAAAAGTACAGCGGTCAAGATTAGTATTGAAAATATACAACATAAATCGTTTTTAGGTTATAATAAAGCGGAAGGGAAGAAAATTATAAAAAGCAAAAAGCATTAAGGATAAAACAAGCAGCGAAGGGATATCGAATGGACACAATTCAAAATACAGCAGCCGAAACCGCCTTGCAAGACGGCATATACAAACTTTCCGAGCTTTGGGAGAGGGAAGAAGATATTGAAGTCAAAAAAAATATTGAGGATTTGAAGGTAATGAATTAAAAGGGACTGTATGTCCCTTTTTTTAACGAGGAAAAATGGAACTAGGAAAAATTCAGGAATTAAAAGTAAACTCTTTCAGTGAACACGGAGCGCTTTTAGAGGATGAA
>CANQSZ010000147.1 GCA_947626645.1 Candidatus Gastranaerophilales bacterium | reverse complement strand
TTCAACCCTGCGGTTATGGCAAGCCCTGTTGCGGCACAAATCGGCGGTTACTTAAATCAACTCAATTCTTACGACGAGGCATTCCGCAACATGGACATGTACATGTTGATGACCAAAAAACAACGTAAGGCACTGAAATTGAGAAACAAATACGCAGCAGCCGATTCAAACTTAGTGTTTGACCCGACAAATACGCCGTATGATGATAAAGCGGCATGGTTCAGACCTTATGCAACATTTGAAAACGTATCGCTCAAAGGAGGACCGAAAGTATCTAACGTAGCATACGGAACATACTTCGGTGCAGAGAGTGAATTGAAAGAACTCGGACACGGTTGGGACGGAATGTACGGTGTTTATGCCGGATATAACGGATCACATCAGGCTTATGACGGAATAGGAATTTACCAAAACGGCGGCACGTTAGGTTTAGTCGGTATGGCATATAAAGGAAACTTCTTTACCGGATTAACCGTAAACGCAGGCGCAAATGTAGGTGAAGCACATACTTACTACGGACAGGACAACTTCACGATGATGCTTGCAGGTGTAGCAAACAAAACGGGTTACAACTGGGAGCTTGCAGACGGTAAATTTATTATCCAACCGAGCTTGATGACATCTTATTCGTTTGTAAATACGTTTGATTACACAAACTCGGCAGGAATAAGCATAGATTCTGATGCGATGCATGTTGTAACATTTGAACCGGGATTGAAATTCATCGGTAATTTGAAAAACGGTTGGCAGCCTTATGCGGGAGTAAGTTTTGTATGGAACTTGTTGGATAAAACACAATTCCAAGCAAACGACGCGTCGCTGCCGGAATTAAGTATAAAACCGTTTGTCAGATACGGAATCGGTGTAAGGAAAACGTGGGGAGAAAGATTGACAGGATTCTTCCAGACTTTCTTCACCAATGGCGGAAGAAACGGTGTCGGATTCCAGATTGGATTCAGAATGACATTGGGTAAGAACGGAAAAGCGATTAAAAAAGGACATACACCGGAATTACCGAAAACAGTAGTGAAACTGGGTAACAGATAAACCGAAACCTTTTTATACAAATCCAAAAAAGCAGCCCGAAACGGTTGCTTTTTTGTTGCGTGGAAAGTTTTCTAAAAATTACTAAAATATAACACGATGGGTGGAATGACAATCGTTCCACCCATCCTGCTTTTTGTATAATAAAAGAGCCCTTTCACCCGTCAACTGTTTAATTGTGCAATTTTGCGGTTAATTCCGTCTTGAATACTTTTATTGAGACGGTTAATTTTGAAATTTACGTAGAAACTTCCAAAAACAACCCACCCGAGGACATTGTGTTTAATTTTTATGTTAAAGTTTTCTCTGATGTATCTTTCAATATTGATAAGGATTTGGAGGGTTAAAAGGAGGTTAACGAGATACCAAATTACGTCGGCAATGTTTATGATAAATTCTTTTTGGATTCCTTTAAGATTGAGGATAAGGGAAATTAAATCGATGCCAATGAGGGCGCAAAACCAGTTGTAACGGTGAATGCACTTACCTTTTTGTGGGTAGAGTTTGTTAATATCGGTGATAAGTTTCCAAAGCCAAACGTACCAGTAGATTCCTGCGGTTGCAAGGCTTAAGAAAATAAGTTTGACGGTGGAAGTTTTTCTTATCGAAAAATCGTTAAAGTTAACCATAAAGCAATAATAACATCAGACGAGGGGGTAAGAAATCGTATAATCGGATTAAATCAGCCTTGACAACAGATATTGAATTGATAGAATAGTGATAGAAATTATCCGGAGGAGTGCCGGAGCGGTTGATCGGAGCGGTCTTGAAAACCGTCGTACGTGCGAGCGTACCGTGGGTTCGAATCCCACCTCCTCCTAATTTGATGAAAACTATGCAAAAGCCCGAAAGGGCTTTTTATTTGTCGGAGGGGTTTTGAACCCCTGTTTTTTCTCATTCAATTCGAAAAAACAGGTAGATAAAACGAATTTACATAATACCCATAACTAAATGACATTTGTTTGTCCTAATAAAAATATTTATTTCAGCAAATTTTTATATTTTCTTTGTTTCATCCTATATCTTTCTAAAGTTTTGCCTTGAACGAAATTCTTTAAAACTCTGTATTTCAAATAGCACAAATAATTCACAAAATAGCGAAAATTCTTAGGTGTTCCCATTTTATGTGAACACTTAGCAGTGTATCTATTGGAATATTTTATATCATCCTGCATAATCTTAACTTCTGATTTTGCTTTGAACACAGAATCCTCTCCCAAAATTAAATGACGAGGAAGCGTTTCATTTCCTATTGTTTCAATAATCGCATCAATCGCACCCGATAAAACATTCCGACAATTCGGATATTTTAACGATTTATAATAACCGGGAATATCTTTATAATTTGCGACATTTGTTCTAATATTATTTGCATTTTTACCGATATCGGTTCCGGGGAAATATCCTAGCTCAAATGCCATAACTCTGCAAAAATTTTGAGTTTCCAAACGCAAAACTCCGGTAAATCCTTCAAGTGCATATTTTGAGGTACAATACGCACTTCCGTATTTTCTGATACTGATTCCATGCATTGATGTATTATTAACAATCGTACCGTTCTTATTCGCTCTAAAATGTGGTAAAAGTGTGTTTATAGTATTAAACGCGCCAAAATAATTTACCTCAAGCACTTGTTTCATGTGTTCGGCTGTTTCATCTTCAGCGAGAATACTTGTTGAAATACCGGCATTATTTACAAGAACATCAATTTTGCCAAACTTTTCAATCCCGAGTTGAACAGCATTTCTGACAGAATTAATATC
>CANQSZ010000146.1 GCA_947626645.1 Candidatus Gastranaerophilales bacterium | reverse complement strand
ACGAATAGCCAAACCTGCCGCGACCGCGGTTTTACCGACACCGGGTTCACCCAACAAAACAGGGTTATTTTTTGTTCTTCTTGCAAGAATTTGAATAACGCGTTCGATTTCTTTTTCTCTGCCCACAACAGGGTCAAGACGAAGTTCTTGAGCTGCAAGAGTTAAATCTCTGCCAAATTCATCAAGGCTCGGGGTTTTTGTTTTACCCGAAGAAGTTGAAGAAGACGATGAAGACGAAGAACCGGCGGTTGCTGCGGGCTTTGATTCGCCAAGCATTTTAACCACGTTACTTCTGACCTTATTCAAATCAACTCCGAGGTTTTCCAAAACTCTTGCCGCAACACCTTCACCTTCGCGGATTAATCCTAAAAGCAAGTGCTCCGTTCCGATATAGTTATGACCTAACTGTCTTGCCTCATCCCATGAAAGCTCTAAAACACGTTTTGCTCGCGGGGTAAAGGGAATTTCTACCGCAACAAACCCCGAACCTCTGCCGATAATTTTTTCGACTTCCGCTCTTGCGTCTTTTAGATTAACTCCCATTGATTTCAACGTTTTTGCCGCAACACCGGTACCTTCGCCGATTAATCCCAACAATACCTGTTCTGTTCCGACAAAATTATGTCCGAGTCTGCGAGCTTCTTCCTGAGCAAGCATAATAACTTTTATTGCTTTTTCGGTAAATCGTTCAAACATTATTTCGCTCCTATAACTTCTTATACCCAAATTATACACGAAATATAAAAAGTTTCAATATGTTAAGGTCAGAACTTTTTTATAAATATGATTTGAAAATACGATTAATTTTAATAACCCAAATCTTTCAAAAATCTTTCATTTTCGGAAAGATTAAAATATTTGGTTTCATCAAAGGGGTCAATAACGCCGTCATTTTTTAACAAATTTTCGACAATATCGTTATGGGAAGTGTTTTCCGGATCAGACAGCGCAAGTTCGGTAAAATTTTTGATATCGGTTTTGCGTTCGTATAAATTCAACGCCTGACAAGACATACTCTTAAGAAAGGCTTTATAGGTTTCTTTTTCCAAAGAACCAATCGGAGAACTCATGGGAATACAAGATTTCTCCTTTTGACAATCATTTTTATCGTTTTGAATTTTTAACTGTTGTGCTAATTTTCTAAACATCATATACCCTACCAAGTAATTATTATACATTATTTTCAAATTATTGCAAATTTTCATGCCCTAAAAGTGTAATCGGTTTTAACAATAAACTTGATTATAAAATTTCTTTAAACTAAAATAAAAATGCTGACCATACAAGAGAAAGAGGCTTAAAATGCTTGATATTAAACTAATCAGAGAAAATCCGGAAAAAATAAACGAACTTTTGAAAAGAAGAAATCCGGAATTATCAATAGACGAAGTATTAAAAATTGACGAAGAAAGAAGGAAAATTCAAACCCGAGCCGACGAATTGAGAGCGAAAAGAAAAAACGAATCGCAAAAAATCGGCATGATGAAAAAAAACGGTGAAAACACCGACTCAATTCAAGAAGAAGTACGTCAACTCGGAGATGAGATAAAACAACTTGAAGAAAAACAAACAGAGCTTGACGAAAAACAAAAGAATGTACTTCTTCATATCCCGAACATTCCCGACGAAACAACACCTATAGGGAAATCGGAAGATGACAACGTCGTTGTTACAACTTGGGGAACACCGACGGAATTTTCGTTTGAACCCAAAGCTCACTGGGATTTGTGCGAAGAAAAAAAACTCGTTGACTTTGAAAGAGGGGTTAAACTTTCGCAATCGAGATTTACTCTTTATCGAGGAAAAGGTGCGAAATTAGAACGTGCAATAATAAACTTCTTCCTTGATGAACATACCCAAAACGAAGGTTACGAAGAAATTCTGCCGCCTTTTATGGCAAACGCGGCAACAATGACAGGAACAGGGCAACTTCCGAAATTTAAAGAGGACATGTACAAATGCACAGACGAAGATTTGTATTTAATCCCGACGGCGGAAGTTCCGGTTACAAACATTTACGCAAACGAAATACTCTCGGAAGACGATTTGCCTATGTATATGACCGCATACACCCCATGTTTCAGACGTGAAGCGGGTTCTGCCGGAAAAGACACAAGGGGATTGATTAGAGTTCACCAGTTTAACAAGGTTGAAATGGTCAAATACACCACCCCCGAAACATCGCCCGAAGAACACGAAAAATTGACACAAAACGGCGAAAGAATGCTCCAATTGTTAAATCTTCCGTATAGAAAAGTAGCTCTATGCACCGCAGATATAGGATTTAGTGCAAACAAATGTTGGGATTTGGAAGTTTGGATGCCTTCTTACGGCACTTATAAAGAAATTTCGAGCTGTTCAAACTACGGCGATTATCAGGCAAGACGGGCTAATATCCGATACAAAGACAAAGCAACAGGGAAAACAAGATTTGTCCACACGATTAACGGCTCGGGTCTGGCAGTGGGCAGAACCTTTGCGGCGATAGTCGAAAACTTCCAGCAAGCAGACGGTACAATAGTTATCCCCGAAGTCTTAAGAAAATATACGGGATTTGACAAAATATAAAAAAAGAGCCTTTGAAAGGCTCTTTTTAAATAACATTTTTCTTGAAATCTTTCGGGTTCATTTTATGTTAACTAATCGTTAATAACGTTCTTTAATTTTTGCGTATAAATATCTTTCAACTTTAAAAAGCCGAATGATGTGCTGCGGTTTGAATCGTCACCATATTTGACCATATAACGAATTTCTTCTGATACATTTCTGAGAAAATCACATATATCATCTTTTGCAGAATCAAAAGTAAAACGTTTAATGTCGGAACTGTCTCCTCTGGATATAAAAGAAACAGCTGAAAGCGTATATCCTCCGGGATTGGATTGAATTGTGGTTACAACAGGATTTGATTTTTCCTTTTCAATTATATCCATTAAAGTTTTCATT
>CANQSZ010000145.1 GCA_947626645.1 Candidatus Gastranaerophilales bacterium | reverse complement strand
TCAAGAACCGCACCTCAGGTTAACGTTTTTCAGTTGAGTTTTCTGTTTAAACCCGTTTTAGGTGCGGCAATTATGGTTTGGATTCTTCCGATGTTGATGAATGTCATTGAAGAATACTTTTTGTCGTTTGCTAATATTATTTAATAAAAATTTATGCTAATTCATTTAATTGTCTTGCTTGAGGCATTTCGATTTGTGCCAACGCTGCTTCATCTGCTGCTTTTGCTCGTTTTGAATTGGTACAGGCATCTGCCATTGCTCCGATTGCAAATCCTCCGAGTGCTATTATAGGACATGCCAGTGCAAGCGGTTTTAATTTAAACAGTTCTGTAAATTTTCCGCCTTTTGCAAGTTTGTTTACTTTTCCGCCAATCGGTATTAAAAAACCAGTCGTGGCAAGTGTCGTTTTCCAAAAATTTGTCTTTTTATAAGGGTTTCCGTTTTCCGTTAAGGCAATATTTCCCGCCGGTTCACTCAACGCTCCTTTTAATTCTTCCGCAATCGGGTCGTTGGCAGTCGCTTGTGGTATCTCGGATGTATTTGTCGGATTGTTTCCAATCGATGTTTGAATAATCGGCTCTTGCCCATTCGTTGTTGAAGTGAACGATGTTGAGTCCGTTCTCAAAAAGCTCGGAAGCATAATATCGTTTTCGTAATTGTTTGTCGAAAAATTTATGTTCGGCATCGGATTGTTGTTCGCGTTTAAATTCAGAGGCGCAGTGATGCCGTTATTGTTGTAACCGTTAATTGAACTTACCTGTGTAACCATAAAAATAACCTTTCCTAAAAATACTAACCTACCCGTTTATATAAAGTATTTTTGTTTTGTAAAATTGCTTTATTTTTCGAAATTTTAAGATTTTGTTACATTTGCGTATTTATTTACGCAGTGCCGATTTTATGATATACAAAAAGATATGGAAAAATCTTTTCATTCTATATATAAAACTTTTTTCAAGGTTGGGACATTACTATTGGGCGGCGGTTACGTAATTTTACCGCTTTTAACCTCCGAGCTTGTCGATAAGAAAAAATGGATATCACAAGAAGAATTGTGCGAATATTACGCTTTAAGTTCAAGCCTTCCGGGGGTAATTGCAGCGAATACGGCATTATTTACGGGAAGAAAACTTGCGGGTGCTAAGGGTGCAATTGCCGCTATAACAGGGGTTATCACTCCGGCTTTTCTTGCAATAATTTTGCTTGCGGCATTATTGAGTGAAATTGTTGATTATCCTGCGGTGCAAAATATATTTTGGGGTGTCGGAATAGGTGTTATTGCACTTTTAATCTTAGCTGTTCGTGAAATGTGGGCTAAGTGCGTTTTTGATAAATTTTCTTTTGCGGTTTATTTAGTTGCTTTGGTCTTGGCTTTAACAGGAAAAATTTCTCCTGCGTATATTGTAATCGGTGCAATTTTAATCGGTGTTGTTAAAGCAAAATTTACCTCAAAGTGCGATGGGAGGGAAGTTGAGAGATGAAATTGTATCTGCAATTGTTTTTTCAATTTTTCCATATAGGAGTGTTTTCGTTTGGGGGCGGGTATGCTACGCTGCCGTTTTTGTACGATATAGCAGAAAAATACCGTTGGTACAGCGTAAAACAGCTGACGGATATGCTTGCGGTATCATCAATTACCCCCGGACCGGTCGGGATTAATGTTGCAACTTTTGCGGGTTATACAACATCCGGTGTTTTGGGAGCTGTCATTGCCACTTGCGCTATTATTTTACCCTCTTTTATTATAGTTACCGTTGTATCGGAAATTTTAGATAAATTTAAGACTAATAAATATGTACAAGGCGCGTTAAGTGCAATAAAGCCGACAGGCTGCGCACTTTTAAGTGCGGTCGGGGTTAAACTTTTGGTTACTTCCAATTTGCATATCTCAGGGATTGTCCTTTTGGTATTGTTTTTGGCACTTAGTTATAAAAAGAAACTTGATCCGTTGTTTTATCTTGGCGGGTCGGCAATTTTCGGATATTTATGGGGAAAGTTTATTTAATTTAATCCTTGGGGTTTAATGAGGAATTTAATGGCTTTTCCTTCAATATGCTGCTCCATGGCGTATGGAACTTTGTCTAAAGGAAGCGTGTCTGTAATGAGTTTTTCGACCTCAACTTCGCCCGAGGCGATGTATTCCAGTGCTTTTCTGAAGTATTCGGGTGTGTGGTGAAATACGCTCATCATCTTTATATCGCCGTAGTGCATTTTTGTTGTGTCAAAAGTAACGGTTGAACCCGATTTGCAGCCGCCGAAAAAGTGTACTGTTCCCCCGGGTCTTACACAAGAAAATATTTTTTCCCAAATTTCGGGCAGTCCGACACATTCTACCGCAACATCAAGCCCTTTGCCGGAATTTGAAAAATCTTTAAAAATCTTTTCGGGGTTGGGGTATTTTTTCAGATCAATAATTTCATCGGCGTGAGCAAATTCTTCTGCGGCTTTCAGCTTTATGGGGTTTCTGCCCGCGACGATTACTCTTGCTCCCATAAGTTTTGCGATTCTGGCAAACATCAATCCGATTGGACCTATCCCGATTATTCCCACGCTGTCATTGGGGTTAATACCTGTTCTGTATGCGCCATGAACTACGTTTGCCAAAGGTTCGCAAAATGCCGCTTTGTCAAAACTCAAATCCGGCGGCAAAATCAACATGTTTTTTTTGACAATTCTTGCCGGAACGGTTATATATTCTGCGTATGCGCCGTTGAGTAAGTCCAAGTTTTCACACAGGTTGTACTCATGTTTTTTGCAGTAAAAACATTCTCCGCAAGGTGCGGAATTTGCCGCTACTACTCGGTCTCCGACTTTGAATCCTTCGACATTTTTTCCGAGTTTTTCGATTATTCCCGAAAATTCATGTCCGAAGCCGGAGGGTACTTCCTTTATTAAAACGGGATGTCCCCTTCTGTACGTTTTAATATCTGTCCCGCAAGTCAGCGCTGATATGACTTTTACCATAACTTCGCCTTCTTGCGGCGGTTTTGGTGTTACATTT
>CANQSZ010000144.1 GCA_947626645.1 Candidatus Gastranaerophilales bacterium | reverse complement strand
TTTTTGATATCCTTTTTGAATTGATTGATGTTTTGAGTATCGTAAGTATATTTTTCAAAAACCCGAAATTTGTAAATGAGCAGGCATATCGAATAGTAATGGTTAATGCTTTCGGCGGCGGAAATTCTAAGCCCACCGGTATCGTTGAGAAAAACGGACTTTTTGTTCCGTATATGGAATATAAATTTTCAAAAGATTCCGTTACATCAATAAATATAGGTCCCACCTTTGATGAAAATATTTTCTATACAAGCACAAATCGCATGCTTTTGAATTTCGGCTACGAAGGTAAAGAAGTTTGCCGTTCTAAAATTCCTCTGAGATATTAGTTGCGTTTTTGATTCAAACTGTATTCTAACGGTTTATAATCTTGTGTATAATGGAAAAAATGATTTATCCCGTATAATTAAATTATTATATAGTGAGGTAAAAATGATAGTAGAATTAAATGAAGAAAATTTTGAACAGGAAACGCAAAAAGGTTTGAAGTTGGTTGAATTTTACACAACTTGGTGTACATATTGCCGAAATCAGCGTATAGAGCTTGCGGATATGGAAAAATCCGATATGTGGATAGGAATAGTTGATGCCGAAGAATGTCCGCAATTGGCACAAAAGTACGGTGTCAAAGGTTTTCCGACATTCGTTTTGCTCAAAGACGGTGAAAAAACCGCCGAGTTTGTCGGATTTCATGAAAAATCAAAACTTTTGAATAAACTTATGGCATATATCAACTAATTTATCATACAGACTTCGCCATTGTTGTGGTCGAAGTGGCATTTGGCGATGTATAGTTTTTTCTCATCAACCGCGGATTTAATTATTTTTGAATGGTTTAAGATGTATTCTTCAACCCATAATGTGTGTTTGCGGGCAAATTGGTTATTGCAGTTTTGCTGACCGTTTTTGTCTATAACGGGATAAACGCATTTTAATATTGATTGAAAATCGTCTGTAATTTCGGGGTAATGTTCGTTTGCATAAGCCATAACTCCGCAATCGTCATGACCTAAAAGTATTAACAAAGGTACGTGAAGTTTTTTAACGGCATATTCCAAACTCTCCAAAACATTTGCACCGACGGTAATTCCCGCAACTCTTACCACAAAAAGTTCTCCTATTCCGCAGTCAAATATAATCTCCGGAACTACTCTTGAATCGGAACAACTCAAGACGCACGCATAAGGCTTTTGATAAAGTGCCAATTCTTGCAGGGTTGAAAGGCACATGTTTTTTGCCGTCGGTGTTCCGTTCATAAAATTTTTATTGCCCCTTATCAGTTTTTCCAATTCTTTTCTTGCGTTTTCGGGAATATCTTTTAATAAATCCATTTTACTCCTTGTTTATAAATCAATTAATCAAATGACTTTTTACTCTCGTATTTATATTATACTACAAGTGTATGGTTAATAACAGAAAAAACAAAGCTCTATCTGATAATGAAGTGTACAAATTCCTTGCCGGATTTTATGACCAACAGGGAAATAATTATTTATCGGTAGAAAATTTTGAAAAATATTTAAACAACAAAAAAGATAAAATCACCCCCGAAGAATATAACCTTCTGGGTTGTTATTACAATAAATTGTACTCTGATAATACACACGATATTTCTGACGCGCAAAAATCATTAGAAAATTTTATCAAAGCATCCGACGGGGATTTATCAATAAGGGCTTATGCAAAAAACGCAACGATTATGGCATCAAAGCTGAACGATAAAGAAACCGGCAGAAAATTTTGGGACAGAATGTTCGTAATCAACGAGTTAACTAATGATGATAAGTATGATTATGCGGCGTACTGTTTAAGATATGGGGATTTTGACGGTTGGTATAAGTATTTCGATTCCAGATTTTATAAAGAACATAACAAAATGCCGTTTCCACAAATTTCAAAACCTCAATGGAAGGGTGATATTGATATTTCAAATTCGACACTGCTTGTATATTTTGAACAGGGGTTCGGGGATACGTTTTTAATGTACGGTTATATGCAAAGACTTAAAAAACTTGCAAAGCGTATAATTTTTGTTGTTCAAAATTCGGTTTATCCGCTTTTGAAAGATAATGATTCTTATGTAGAGATTTTGCCCGAATCCGATGTTGATTTAAACAATCTTGAATTTGATTATTATATTCCGTCGATGAATCTTCCTGCTGCTTTGCACCTTACAAAAGACAACATTTGCGTCGGCGGCGGGTATATCAAAGTCAGAGAAGAATTAGTAAAAGAATTTAGAGAAAAATATTGCAATAACGACAAATTTAAAACAGGCATTTCTTTTGTGGGAAATAACAGCGGTAACAAAACCAGAAATATTCCCTCAGATGAGTTTTTGCCCCTTGATGATTTGGATAATGTCGAAATTTATTCGTTGAGTATTGATGCAAAAGACGGTGATTTTGAATGTTTTAAAAAACACAAAGTTGTTGATGTAATAAAGAGTTTTGAAAATTTTGAGCAAACCGCGGCACTAATTCAAAATATGGATGTTGTTTTAACATCGGATAATTGTATCTTGAATCTTTCGGGGGCATTGGGCAAAAAAACTTTTGCTTTATTTAATTGGAACTACGAATTTAGGTGGTTTGATTTAAAAGGTGATGATGTCGTTTGGTATGATTGCGTTAAACCTTTTGTAAACGATAAAACGGATAACTGGTCATCATCAATAACTTTGGCGGTTAATGAGATTAAAAAAATGCAATCAAAGATTGTTCAGGCACCCGATATCTTGTTCTAAGTTATCGGAGTTGGCTGATTTTACTGCCATTTTGTCGCACAGTTCGTTATATTCATGCCCGTTATGACCTTTTATCCAGATAAATTTTACGTTATGCGGCTCTTTGGCTTTCAAAAGCCGTTTCCATAAATCTTGGGCTTTAACGGGTTTTTTGTTTGTGTTTTTCCAATTATTTTTAATCCAGCCGTCAATCCAGTTTTGGTTGAAAGCGTCTGTCAGATATTTTGAATCGGAGGTCAGTTCAACTTCACAAGGTTTTTTTAACGCTTC
>CANQSZ010000143.1 GCA_947626645.1 Candidatus Gastranaerophilales bacterium | reverse complement strand
ATACCGTCAACAAAGCACCCAGTAATCGATTACTTTTCTTCATCTTTTTCATTTGTTTATTCACCTTCTATTAGTAAAGTATGTATATCTAGTTGTATGTCTAAAACTATATCCAAGATTATTGTCTTACAATTAAAATAAAATAGATACCCTTTTTCGTGTTTATGTTAAAATATTTTTACAAAAGGTTATATTTTACTACAATCACATTATACAGGATTGTGAATATCGTGTAAAGAATGTAACAAAAAAAATAAACCAAACGTATTACTATACACAAAATAAAAATTTGTGATAACATGAAAGAGTTAAAGGAGAAGTGCCATGAAAAAATTTTTAAGTTTACTTACAGTAGCAACTGCTGTAACAATAGGTTTATCAACGGCAGTAAGTGCTGCGGACATTTCCGTAGCGGTTGTTGATGTACCTCAAGTTGTTAATGCCTCCGCTCAAGTTCAATCTTTGAAGAAAGAACAACAAGCTAAAGCTGAAGACATTATGAAATTTATCGAAAAAGCAAGAAAAGATGTAGCTTCAATTACTGATGCATCAAAGAAAAAAGCAGCTGAGGAAAAATATAATAAAGAATTAGTTGCTAAGAAAGAAAAAATGGATAATGAATACGCAGCTAAATTGAAAGCACTTGATACATCCATTTCACAACAAATTGCAGCTCAAGCACAAGCAAAAGGCTATGATATCGTATTAAGTAAAGGAATTGTACTTTACGGCGGAAAAGATATCACTGCTGAAATTATCAAGATTGTGAAATAAAAAACAATGCTTTAAAAAAAGCGTACCCTTTGAGGGTACGCTTTTTATTTGTCTTAAATCCGTTTATAAAGATTAGATATCTTTATAAGAACCTGCAAACTTATCTTTATAATCGGTATGCAGGATTTCGTGAGCTTTGTGTGAAGCCGGATGTTCGAGATATTCCTGATAAAGTTTTTGGATAGAAGGATTCATGTGAGATTTTCTAACCGGTAATTCTTCATCTTCTTTATATAAACCTAAAGCTCTTGAATGTTTAATATTTGTGTCATCGCAGCTTCTTGGCTGACCGCCGCCGTTGATACAACCGCCGGGGCATGCCATAACTTCAAGCATTTGGAAATTAGCAGTTCCGTTTTTAATCTCTTGGATTGCCTTTTCAGCCTCAACCAAAGTTGAAACGACTCTTACGACGAGTTTTGTACCTTTGACATCAAGTTCAACCGTTCTTGAAAAATCGGAAGTACCTCTCATTTGCTTGATATCAACATCTTTCAACTGTTCACCTGTTGCAAATTCATAAGCAGTACGAACGGCAGCTTCGGCAACACCGCCTGATGCACCAAAGATAGTACCTGCGCCAGAGTATTCGCCAAACGGTGAATCGTGATCTTCGGGGGTTAACGATTTGAAATCAATACCCGCCGATTTAATCATTTTGCCAAGCTCTTGGGTCGTAATTACATAATCGGTATCGGCTTTACCGTTTCTGTACATTTCGGGACGTTTGCACTCATACTTTTTGGCAGTACAAGGCATAACCGCTACGACTACAAGGTTTTCACGTTCAACATTAAAGTTTTTCGGTACCAAATCGACCAAAACGGGTGATAACATACCCATCGGCGATTTACAACTTGATAAATGATTTAACATATCCGGATGAGCGGTTTCAAGGTATTTAACCCATGCCGGACAACAAGAAGTAAACAACGGAAGATTTTTGCCGGATTTCAGTCTATCCAAAAATTCTGTTGCTTCTTCCATAATGGTTAAATCTGCACCGAAATTGGTATCGAAGATATAATTAAATCCGATTTTTCTTAAAGCAGCGTTCATCAACCCGATAATATTTTCACCGGGTTTAAGCCCGAACATTTCGCCTAAAGCAACACGAGTAGCCGGAGCCATTTGAACAACCACTGTTTTAGCGGGGTTAGTAATTTCAGCCCAAACTTTGTCGGTATCGTCTTTGACAGTTAAAGCACCGGTCGGGCAAACGGCCGCACACTGACCGCAGTTTACGCAGTCAACCTGACCTAAAGGTCTGCCGTTCATAGGTTGAACTTTTGTTTTAGAACCTCTGTTTGCAAAGCCTAAAACCGCATGTCCTTGAAATTCGGAACACGCTCTTACGCAAGCACCGCAAAGGATACATTTGTTAGGATCTCTGACAAGCGACGGGCTGCTGTCGTCAATCGGCAGATAATCCTGTTCGGCTTTGTCCGGAAATCTTATATCTGTAATTCCGTATTCTTGGGCATACTGTTGCAATTCACAGTTACCGCTTCTTGAACAAGTCAAACATTTTCTGTCATGGTTTGCCAAAAGAAGTTCAAGAACGGTTCTTCTGATTCTTCTTGTTTTTTCGGTGTTAAGATGAATTTTCAAACCGTTTTCGGGAGGCATAGTACAAGATGATTGAATCCCGCGACCTTCGACTTCTACAACACACATTCTGCAAGCACCGAAAGATGTCAAATCGGGGCGATAACAGAATGTCGGAACATTCATGCCCGCTTTCCTGATAACTTCCAAAAGGTTGGGTTCGTTTGTAAATTCAACCTCTTTTCCGTCTATAAATAATGTCTTTTTATCTGTCATAATCTTATTTCCTTTTACTTAATAATTAAAACTTACTCCAACACGATAGCCTTGAACGGACAATTATTCAAACAAGCCTCGCATTTAATACATTTATCCTGATCAATATGGTGAGGTTGTTTAACCGTACCGCTAATGGCACCGACAGGACATGTTCTTGCACATTTTGTACAACCTTTGCAAAGTTCTTCGTTGATAACGACTTTCTTCATAGCCGTACAAACACCTGCCGGACATTTTTTATCACGAATGTGTGAAATATATTCATCTCTAAAGTATTTCAAGGTTGACAAAACGGGGTTAGGAGCAGTCTTGCCCAAACCGCATAAAGAACCTTCTTTAACCGTTAATGCCAATTCTTCCAAAAGTTCAAGGTCTTTCATTTCGCCTTTGCCGGCAACGATTTTTTCCAAAATTTTCAACATATTTTTGGTACCTTCACGACAAGGAACACATTTT
>CANQSZ010000142.1 GCA_947626645.1 Candidatus Gastranaerophilales bacterium | reverse complement strand
TGCATACTATGCGACAAGTAATCAGGACTATTTCAAAGATTTGTACAGGGGATATTAATTTAATAAAAATTCACATATAGAAAAAGATGCGGCATTTGAACCGCATCTTTTTTTAAGTCAGAAATTTTGAAATTACTTAGAAATAGTTTCAAAAATAACATTAAACGCTTCAGGGTCTTTAACAGCCAAATCAGCAAGCATTTTTCTGTTAACGACGACGTTAGCTTTTTTGCAAGCGTTGACGAATCTTGAATAACTCATACCGCGTTCTCTGACGGCAGCGTTAATTCTGACAATCCATAATCTTCTCATGTTACGTTTTGTAACACGTCTGTCTCTGTAAGCGTATTTAAGGGCTTTCATAACGGCGATGTTTGCAACTTTGAAAATTCTGCTTCTTGCGCCGATAAACCCTTTAGCAAGTTTTAATATTTTTTTATGTCTTTTACATCCGACATTACCACGTTTAATTCTCATTTTCTATGCTCCTATCTTGAATACTTCTTGTATGGTAACTCTTTAGATACCAAATTTACATGTGACTCAGAAACGTCAATCATCTTGAAAATTCTGCGTTTTCTGGATGATGACTTGTGTTGGAGCAAGTGGCCTATACCTGCTTGTCTTTTCATAATTTTGCCGGTTGCCGTTACTTTGTAACGTTTTGCAGCCGATCTGTGTGTTTTTAATTTTGGCATTTTACTTCTCCTTTTTGTTAAAGTTAGTGATTAAAAAATTACAGGCATACCAAAGCCCGTAACTTTCGGCTGAGACAATTATATTATGCAAAAAAAATAATTGCAACAGTTTGGATGAAGATTTATTAAGATAATTAAATAATACGAATATCAAGTTTTTGAGTCAATTCGACAATCATGTACATCGAACCGCAAATTACGGTCAGTTTTCCGTCGTTAAAATTTATACGTGTATCATCAAGCAATTCAAGTGAACTTATCGGACAAACTTTGCGCAAATCAGAGGTTTGGCAGGAATTTTTATTATTAAATTTATAAAAATAAACTTCATCGTCAGGTTTGAAAAGAGTTTGCAGCATTTGCGGATAGTCTTTGTTTTTAAGACAGCCGAAAATAAACCTTCTTTTTTTATCGGGGTAATAAAAATCCAAACTTTGGCGAAGTGCTTTTATTCCGTTTGGGTTATGCGCAGAGTCGATAATTAAATTTTTATCTTTTATATATTGAAATCTGCAAATATGTTTAACATTTTTCAAACCGGTGTCAATGGCGGATTTGTCAATGTCGGGGAAAACGGTATTTATTGCATTAAGTGCAAGAGAAAGGTTTTGTTTTTGATAAACCCCTTTGAGAGCGAAATTGTCGGCAGTTTTAACCTCGGAAGCAATCTTTAATGAGGAATTATTTTTAGCGGCAATATTTTTAAAAACTTCAAAATTTTCCGCTGCAATACAAGGGCAATTCGGTTTAATAATTCCCGATTTTTCAAAAGCGATTTTATCAATTGTTTTGCCGAGTCTTTCGGTGTGGTCAAAATCGATGTGGGTAATAATTGCGCAAAGATTTGATTTAATGACATTGGTTGCGTCGAATCTTCCGCCCAAGCCTGTTTCAAGAATTGCAACATCAACCTTCTTATCCGCAAAATACTTGAACATAACGGCTGTGAGGATTTCAAATTCGGTCAAATCGATGTTATTTTTGTCGGCAAGTTTTGAAATATCAAAAACATATTCTGCAAAATCACTGTCAGAAATAGGGTTATCGGATATTTTAATTCTTTCGGTATATTTAAAAATGTGGGGGCTTGTATAAAGCCCGATTTTTTTGCCTGAGGCGGTGAGAATGGCTGATAATATTGAGCAGACAGAACCTTTACCGTTAGTTCCCGCAACGTGGATACACTTTAGGCTATCTTGCGGATTATCCAGTAATTTAAGAATTTGGGTTATTCTGTCCAATCCCAGTGATATATGAAATTTTCCCGCAGAAGTCAAAAGATTAACGGCATCTTGATATGATTTATACATAAAAACCTCACCAATCGAATTTGCAATTAAGAAAAGTCCTCGAACAAGAGGACTTTAGCTTAATTATTCGTTTTTTAAACCTTTACGCTTGTAAAATTCTTCAATGAATCCTGTGTTGAATTTCCCGCTCATAAATACCTCATCTTCAATGATGGCTTGATGAAAAGGAATAGTGGTTTCAACACCCGTAACAACGTATTCTTTCAAGGCTCTGTACATTCTTCTGCGGGCTTCGTTGCGTGTACGACCCCAGCAGATAAGTTTACCAATCATAGAATCGTAGTAAGGAGGAATGGCATAGTCTTGATAGACGTGAGAATCAACTCTTATACCAAATCCGCCCGGAGCTAAATAACCCGAAATTACCCCGGGATTAGGCATAAAATCTTTTGCGGGGTCTTCGGCATTTATACGGCACTCGATAGCATGTCCGTATAATTTAATATCATCTTGGGTATAGCTTAGCTTTTCGCCCGATGCGATAAGAATTTGCTCACGAACCAAATCGACCTGAGAAATCATTTCCGTAACGCAATGTTCAACTTGAATACGTGTATTCATCTCCATAAAATACCATTTACCGTCATGGTCGAGCAAAAATTCGCAAGTGCCGGCACTTTCATAGTTAATGGCTTTAGCGGCACGAACAGCAGCAGCACCCATTTGATGTCTTGTTTCTTCATCAATAGCAGGTGATGGAGCTTCTTCAAGCAATTTTTGATGACGTCTTTGGATAGAGCAATCTCTTTCACCAAGGTGAATAACGTTGCCAAAACTGTCGGCAAGAACTTGAACCTCGATGTGGCGAGGGTTTTCAAGATATTTTTCGGCATAAACATCGGGATTACCAAAGAAATTTTTAGCCTCGGTTTGGCATAAGCTCATATTAACCTCAACCTCATCATCGTTGCGGCAAATTCTCATACCTTTTCCGCCGCCTCCGGCGGTTGCTTTTAAAATAATAGGGTAGCCGACTTTGTTTGCAAACTCTTGAACTTCTTCAACCGTATTCACTATTCCTGTTCCGGGGGTTACGGGAACATCGTTTGCAATCATGGTTTGGCGGGCG
>CANQSZ010000141.1 GCA_947626645.1 Candidatus Gastranaerophilales bacterium | reverse complement strand
ATCATCAGGGTCAATTCCGTGTTCCATATATGCCCATTGACTGTATCTGTACAAATGGTCAAAGTCTTCCAATAACCCGAAATCAAATGTTTCTTTAACATAAGGGTCAGGTTCGTTTTGTGCCATCCAAGCCGTTAAATCTACGGCTACCTGTTCATATCCTAATGTTGTTTCCAATACGGTTTGATCTTGCGGGCTCATCCAGTTTACGGTTGTTTGCTGCGTATCTTCTATTCTTTTTGTTACCGCAAGAAATTCTTTCGTTTCGTCATCATCGCTTATGCGTGCAAAATTATGTTTGAAATTCCATGCCTCTATTTCTATTCCGTTCATCAAAATTTGTCTTGTTCTGCTGTAGCAGTCAACTTCGTTTTTGTTGAAGTGTCTGTGGGCTATATCATGCCATGTTCTCAATTGTTTTTCCAACGGCATTCCCTTTTCTTTTAATGGATTAAAACTCATTATTTACTCCTTTCTTTTATTCTGTTAAATAATAATATATTTGTTTGTTTTTTTTATTACCTGCCTGTATATTACCCGTATATAAAAGCAAAAATTAGTGTATAATATAAATATGAACGATAGGTTAAAAGAAAGTTTAAAACTTTTGCCGTCATTGCCGGGGTGTTATATTTATTACAATTCCGATAATGAAGTGATTTACGTCGGAAAAGCCAAGATTTTAAAACGCAGGGTGATGTCCTATTTTAACCGCAAGCACCATGACAGTGTGAAAGTTAACGTGCTTGTGTCGCAAATTGACCATTTGGAATACATCATTACAAATACCGAGGTTGAGG
Organism: Candidatus Gastranaerophilales bacterium; assembly: GCA_947626645.1. Classification (GTDB taxonomy): domain Bacteria; phylum Cyanobacteriota; class Vampirovibrionia; order Gastranaerophilales; family Gastranaerophilaceae; genus Zag111. The sequence goes on along the minus strand of CANQSZ010000141.1, from coordinate 2,282 downwards.
CTTTAATTCTTGAAAGCCACCTGATTAAAAAACACAAGCCGCGTTATAATATTTTGCTCAAAGATGACAAAAAATATCCGTATTTCCTTATAACAAACGAAGATTTCCCCCGAATTTCGATTGTAAGAAAACGCAATATGAACCCCGAAAAAGGCAGGTATTACGGACCTTACACCGATATTAGGGCAATGCACTCAACTTTGGATTTTTTAAAAAAGATTTTCCCCCTAAGGCAGTGCAAAACCCCAAAATTCAGAAGCAGACCATGCCTTTATTATCATATAGGTAAATGTCTTGCGCCTTGCCAAAATCTTGTTACAAGTGAGGAATACAAGGCTATTGTTCACCAAGCGGAGTTGTTTCTTTCAGGTAAACAATCAGAGTTGATGAAGCAGTTGATGGAGCAGGTTCAAAAATATTCCGATTCTCAACAATACGAAAAAGCCGCAAGACTTAGAGACAGCTATTTCGATTTGAAAAAAACTCTTGAAAAACAAAAAGTTGTCTATGAAAATACCAAACTGAACGAAGATGTTATCTCGCTTCAATACGGAGACGGAATTTTAGCTATCGTAATTCTTATGATACGTGAAGGGCGTTTGATTGATAAAAAAGATTTCGTCTATGAAGTCGAAGAAGAAGACAAAACGGAATTTTTTGCAACATTTTTCAAGGAGTATTATAATACGCTTTCATTGGAATTTCCCGACAGAATAGTATCAAATGAATTGGAAGCGGTTGGTGATAAGGATTTGTACGAACAATGGCTTAACATAATATCGGGTAAGAAGGTAAAAATCAGCTACGGTAAATCCCCTCAAGGCAAAGAACTTCAGATGCTTGCCGACAAAAATGCCAAGGTCGTTTTTGATAATGCCAAACTTTCTAAAATGTCCAAAATAAGAGAAGATTTTAACAACATCGGTTCATATCTCAAAGAAAAATTAAAGTTAAATAATTTTCCGTACAGAATGGAATGCTACGATATTTCTCATATTCAAGGAACAAATACCGTTGCTTCAATGGTAACATTCATTAACGGTGTGAGTAAAAAATCCGAATACAGAAAATTTAAAGTAAAATCGACCGAAGGAAAACCCGATGATTTTCTTTCAATGAAAGAAGTTTTGACAAGGCGATTAACCCGTCTGGGCGAAAAAGGCTGGAAAAAGCCGGATTTAATTATAATTGACGGCGGCAAGGGTCAGTTGTCGTCTGTTATGCAGATTGTAAAAGAACTCGGAGTTGAGGGAATTGATTTTGTAAGTTTGGCAAAACAACAAGAAGAAGTATTTTTGCCCAATAAATCCAAATCAATAATGCTCCCCCGAGAATCAAGCGCACTGTTTTTAATCCAAAGAATACGTGATGAGGCTCACAGGTTTGCAATAACGTATCACAGAAATTTACGTTCAAAAAAGAGTTTAAATCCGGAATAAAAGGCGGGATAAAAATCCCGCCTTTATTTTTATTGGTTATGTTGGTTTTTTTCGCGTTCTTCTTTTTCTTTTCTGAGACGTTCTCTTTCCAAAGCGGCAAACCTTTGTTTTTTCCTTTCGAGTTCCTCTCTTTTGACTCTGTCGATACCTGTACCGGTCATATCGACGCTGAGGTCTTCGTCTGAAGCCTCTGCACGTCTCAGGCGGACAGTAGCTGTACTCTTTTTAGATATATCATCTTCTTCTTCTGCCGCAAGTGCTTCTTTAATAATTTTCCAGTGCGATTCCAACTCTTTTTTAATGTTTGTTCTGTCAGCCCATCTTTTAACGTATCCGTCTTCGGTTCCAAGCCCGCCTTCCAGTTTTTTGCCGTCTTGGATTGCAAAACATGCCTCAGAAATTCCGATTGATACGAAAAAGTGCGGCATATCCTGACGTTTTGGGTCCATATAGACCTTTAAATTGTTGTAGCGATACGCGTACGATTTTGCATCCCCGTATTTGTCGGACATAATGTTAATAAGAAATTCAGTTAATGAATTGTCGAATTTTGAAATCGAATTTACTCTTGCCATACTTATATTCTCCTTTGTTAATTGTTTAAACTGTGTATAGGAGCAGGTATTCTTCCTCCTCTGTTAACGAATTTGGAACAGGAAAGTTCATTTATTTTCATAACCGGTGCTTTCCCAAGCAGTCCGCCATAAGAAATGTATTCACCTGCCTTTTTCCCCGCCGCCGGAATAACTCTCACGGCAGTTGTTTTTTTATTAATCATTCCGATTGCCATTTCATCGGCAATTATTCCCGCAATGGTGTCTTCGGGTGTATCTCCCGGAATTG
>CANQSZ010000140.1 GCA_947626645.1 Candidatus Gastranaerophilales bacterium | reverse complement strand
ATGAATTTTTCTACCCAAGAAAAATTCAAGGTTCAGCCGAAAATCTTTCGGCATACCTTCGCTGTACGGCTCGAGTTTCACACTCTCGCCTACGCTCAGGCAAAGTCCCATCTTCGACAAGAAAAAATACGGCATTGAGCCGTATTTTTTTTGTCAGGGGACTTTCACATGAATTTTTCTTCCCGAGAAAAATTCAAGGTTCAGCCGACTTGTGCTTTGTACTTTTTGCTTATAACATATTTCTATCGCTTCTTTTAGACAATATTGCAAAAATATACTCTAAATCCGACTTGGTAAATGTACCGTCTTTAAGTATGGCTTCTTGCCAATTTTTTGGTAAGTCTTTTATTAGCGGTGTAATATCCTCTTTCGGTGCTTCTGGTTCTTTACCGTCCGCCGGAGTAAATTTAGCATCTTTCAATCCTTCAGGATTTGCACCCAAAATTTTTGCTGCCGTATCATAAAATCCCGAACTCGGTTCTTTAGTGACAATATTTGGACTATTGCGATTCGGCTTTTCATTTAATATTTCCTTTAAAATATCGACAATCTGTTCTCCTTCTGATTTTGCTTTTTTACCGTTCGCCGGAGTAAATTTAGCATCTTTCAATCCTTCAGGATTTACACCCAAAATTTTTGCTGCCGTATCATAAAATCCCGAACTCGGTTCTTTAGTGACGATATTTGGACTATTGAGATCCTTCAACATTTCCCTTAAATTATCGACAATCTGTTCTTTGGGGAGCTTTAATTCTTTACCCTCCGCCGGTATAAATGTAATAGCTTTCCCTTCGTTCGGGTTTACTCCCTTATATCGTTCTAAAATTTCCGGATTTAAAAACAGAGGTGTTTTATCTGATTTTCCGTTTTTAATTTTGGCATTTTCTGTTGCGGAAGTTTCATTTAAAGGTTGTGCCCCTGCTTTAGATACGTAGCTGTCACCGCTTTCATTAATCTTCATAATTCATCCATCCTTTCGTGTTTATTTGTGTACTTTTATATAAAAAAATTTCGACAACTAAAATTGCGTAAATTTATGAAATTACCTGTCTTAATCAGCCACAAAAAAGTCATAACAAGCTATTTTCGGCTTAATAAAACTTAATATATAATATCTTGTAACTTATTATTAACTAAAAAGCAAACACGCAAAAGATGTTATTTATTGATGTTAAAAAAGAGGCTCGGGGGAGCCTCTTTTTCCTATGCTTTGCGGTTTTCTTCTTTCTTTTCCGCAATCTCTTTTTTTTCTTTTTCCGTTTTCTTTTCGTCTATCTTTTCGGCAATTTTTTCTTTCGCCTCATGCGCTTTCTCTTTTACCTTTTCGGCTCCCTTTTTTATGTCCTCTTTTAATTCATGTGCCTTTTCTTTTGCTTTTCCCGCGGTATCGTGCATCTTTTCTTTCATTGTCTTTTTGTCGTTATCGTTGTTCATACAATTACTCCTTTCGTTTTTTACTATTCCATTATTTACTGTTTACTCGCGTTTTTTATCCGAAAAAAGTATAATAATTTTCCTACTCCCGTCAATCAAACGACCCATTTAAAAATAAAAGTTAACAGGCTGAGCATTTTTGCCCGACCTGTTAACCTTTTATTACCTTAAATACTATTTGGTAAGTTACAATTTAATCTTTATGTCTGCCTGTTTTATTTAATGTTTCAACATCGTCAACCCTTAATGCAAAATAAGGTGTTTGTTGATTTTTCTCAATCAAAAACAGTACAAATTTGTCGGTGAACATAAAATATCTTCCGACAGGTGCGGTTAAAGAAGTTAATCTCGCCATTATAGCCGCCTCGCTTTTTAACTCAACCCCTTCGTTATTCATCTTGAAATCTACCGTTTCAATTGTTTTATCTATCGTAATATTAGTTCCCTTAATCCTGTGTCCTTCCAATTCGGGGAAACTTGCAACCTGATAAAGGTTGATATTAGGAACTTTTAACCTGTCAAATCTGTTGAATTGTCTTTCTTGATGATATTTTTCGGTTTTTTCGTTGATGTCGGCATAATATTTATCAAAAGTTTTATTTTCGTTTGTTCTGTACAACAAAACAACATCATCCCCTTTTGTCAACAGTTTTACACCAAAATCATCTTCCGAATTGTAAAATAAAATGCTGACGTTTTTGTATAAATCAGATGAGCTTTCTTCCTTTATCCCGAAGTATTCCACGGGAGTTTCAGAATTTCCGAAACGACCCGAAGTTAATTTGTCAAACGGTTCCAAGAATTTGAAATCCTTCTTCAACATTGCGTAAATAAAAATTTTATTCGGCTGATATGTCCAATCAAACATATCCGTAATGTCGCTTGTTTCGTTGAATTTTTCTTTTATCGCATTAACGATTTTGTCTCTTAATTCCGGTGATACAATCCCGTAGGTCGTGTAGTACGAATTGTCCGATATATATTCTTTTTTAAATCTCTGTTTGTTTAATTCCTTTGCAAGCATTGAACTGTAACGAACAAATTTAACAGGTTTTTTCACAACCTCGTTCATTGTTTCGTTCCAAACAATTTGGAAAGTTCCGACCCAAATTCTGTTCGGTGCCGCACTTACACTCTCCATTGTCGGTAAAACTTCAATCGCTTTGTCATCTTGCGCTGCTGCCGGTATCAAGCTCATCAAACCTATTAATGGCAAAAGTGCTAATGTCATTAAAAATTTCTTCATTCTTTTCTCCTTTTCTTACTCAAGTTTAGGGTTTTCCAAAAACTTTTGAAAAATCCTTGAGGATTGTCTTTGTGAAGAATAGGTGCCGATTCGTAATATCTCTTGTAATTGATTATTACGTTTTGCGGCAAATCTTCACCTTTTTCTAAAGTATATGACAAAAATTCTATATAATCATCTTGTTCTTCTTTGTATAATAAATCTCTGTTTCGTAAATCTTCGTCGGCTTCGTAATGAATTAAGGCATGATACGCCGCAATAAGACTCTCATCCTCGGTGTCTTTCGGATACCGCATCATCGCCTGTTGTACGCTCAACTCTCCTATTCGTACGGCTCTTAATAATTTCGCCGCCTCATATCTGTCGTTTTTGTCGGAGTTCATAGTCTATTTTACTAACATTTCTTCCGTTTCATGCT
>CANQSZ010000139.1 GCA_947626645.1 Candidatus Gastranaerophilales bacterium | reverse complement strand
CGTAAAAAAGTGGAAACAACGCGGATTATGTTATGAAAATTTCAAGGAATATTTAGAGATATTAAAACAAATTCGTGCCGAAAAGTATGATATTGCAATAGATTCACAGATGATGTTAAAGAGTATGTATTGGCTTTTATTTTGCGGTGCAAAAAGAAGGATAATATCAAAAGAGGGTCGGGAATTGTCCGTTTTGGGCGGAAATGAGTGGATTGATAAACTTTCATACAAACCCGATTCGCCGATTGTTTTAAACTATTTGGAGTATGCAAGATATTTGAATATCATGCCCGAAACGATTAAAGTTACGCTGCCTCCCAGAAATTCCGAACAAATAAAAAAAGTTGACGAGTTGTTGTCGGGTTTGGATAAAACAAAACCGACGGTTGTAATTTCAGCCGCCACAACTTGGGCGAATAAACATTGGAATCGCGACAACTGGAAAAAAGTTATAGAGGCAATTCATACAAAATGCAACCTCGTATTTACGGGCGGAAATAACGATAACGAATTGACAGATTATATAAGCGAAGGAAAATACTTAAATTTGGCGGGAAAAACGGATATAATGGAATTAATGGAAGTTTTTTCAAGAGCGGATGCGGTAATTTCGCCCGATAGCGGAAGTGCGCATTTGGCATGGGCAACCGGAAAACCCGCAGTTATAACGATTTTCACCTGTACCCCCAAAGATGTTTTGCAGCCTTTCGGCGATAAGAAAAAATATATCGCACTTGGCGGCAGCGGTTTGCCTTGCCAGCCTTGTTTTAAGCGTAAATGCAAGTTGAAGAAAAACAAAAACGCCTGCACATTTTTTCCCAATCCCGAAGATGTTATTGACGTTATTAATACCTTGATATTTTAGTTATATGATGTTATAATTTAGACTTGAAATTCTCTTTATTGATAGGAATATTTATGAGTTTATTCGATAAATTTAAAGAAGTTACAAGAAAAGTTTCTGAAGTTGAAAGCAATATTTATCATGAAAAACATGATTATTTAGAGATATACGAGCGAAATCTTGAATTGGAAAAGAAAATTGCCGAACGTACTGAAGAATTAAATGATGCGAATAAAAGAATGCTTACCCTTCAGCACATTTGGGATATGATGAATTCTTCCACCCCCTTGGAAAATGTACTGGAAGCGATTGTAAACAGTACGCAAGGCGAATTGGGATATATGCACTGTGCGATTATCCGAAAATACGAGGATGAAAAAGGTGTATATTTACAAATTTTGGCACAATCAAACGACAGTTTAATAGACCGATTAAACAACATGATTGGCGGCACCGGTATCCAAACCCGACGTCTTAATTTCGACAATGACAGTGTTTTTGCAGATACGATGAGACAAAGGACAATTATTCAAACAAGAGATATTGACCTTTCATTAAAAGCGGTTTTGCCCGAACTGTCAAACGAAACAATTAAAAAAATCAATTCCAATCAGCCTGTAAAATCGGTAATTGTAGTTCCATTAATTACTCAAAATAAAGAGTTCGGCTGGTTTTGCGTATTTTCGTCAAGAGAAGAACTTGCCTCTGCCGAGATGGATTTTTTGGGGTTGTTTGCAAAACAGATAGAAATGGCAATAACGATAGCGGATTTGTTCCAAGCCGTCAGAGATCAGGCTGTAACGGATTCTCTTACGGGGTTATACAACCGCAGATACTTTGAAGAATCTTTGGAAAAAGAAGTGCAGCGTGCCAAACGTCAAAATCAACCCTTTTCAATTATCGGGATTGATTTGGATTTTCTGAAAAAAATAAACGACACTTACGGTCACGGATACGGTGATTTGGCTATAAAAACAATCGCAGAGGTATTAAAATCCAATGCACGTTCTGTCGATGTGGCAGCAAGAATGGGCGGAGAAGAATTTAATGTTTTACTCCCCGGGATTTCATCTGAGGGTGCTATGGTTGCCGCGGAAAGAATACGTAAATCCATAGAAAATACCGAAATTGAAACAGTCGGTCATATCACGGGAAGTCTTGGGGTTGCAACGTTTTTTGAACACAGTGAAAATATTGAGGAGCTTTTGGAATTAACTGATCAGGCTATGTACACCTCAAAACGCGAAGGAAGAAACCGCGTTACTTTGGCTAAACCTATCTCCGAAACTTCTTGGCAAGAAATCGCCGTTAATACGTTTATTGATATTCTATCCAAAAACAGACTTCCTATTGCAAAAAATATTTCAAAAGATTTGTACAAAAAACTTACTTCTCCGATTAAAAAAGATGAACTTACAAAAGATTCTTTGTTTAATGTAGCGGATATATTGGCTAAAATGTACAATCCGATGCATTCTTCGGGGATTGTTAAAAATAAGGTAATTATGGCGGTCAGCCTCGCAAAAAGGTTTGATTTACCGAAAGAAGACATTGATAATTTAAGAGTTGCGGTTTTACTTTATGACATCGGAAACCTTTTGTTGCCGCAAGATTTATTGCAAAAAGCAACACCTTTATCAGAGGAAGAAAAAGAACAAATCAGAAACCACCCCGTAATTGCCGCAAGAAAAATTCTTCAACCTATTTCCTACATTCAAGATGTTCTGCCGATAATCGAACATCACCACGAAAATTGGGACGGTTCGGGGTATCCTAACCACATGTCAAAAGAAGAAATTCCGCTGACTTCGCAAATTATTTTGATTATTGACCAATATTTTGCCTTGATTGAACCTCGTGCATACAGACCCAAAATGTCTGCTCGCAGTGCTTTGGAAGTTATCAAAGCCGATGCGGGCAAAAAATGGAACAACAATTTGGTTAAAGAATTTATTTCACTTATTGAGCATGATATAGTTTAAGTGTTATGAAAGAAAAGGAATTTATTTCAATAATCCAAAACACGCTTCAATCAAAGTTTATCGGTGATGATTGCGCATATTTGAAAGATTTGGGAATAGTTGTAACGCAAGACAGTCTTGTTGAAGATGTGCATTTTTTGCGAAAATTCATAACACCGTATCAATTGGGCAAAAAATCCGTTGCGGTAAATCTTTCCGATATAGCCGCAAGCGGTGCAAAACCTTGTGATCTGACAATTTCACTGTCTTTGAGTGATGATATTGATAACGATTTTATCAAAAGTTTTTATGAAGGTGCAAAATCCGCATGCCCGCAAGGGGTTGAGATTGTCGGCGGCGATATAACGGGCGGTGATAAAATTTAT
>CANQSZ010000138.1 GCA_947626645.1 Candidatus Gastranaerophilales bacterium | reverse complement strand
TGTTGTTGTATCAACCCCGCAATTGGCAGTGCAATATACACAGGTTAATCCGCTTGATGTTGTTGCAAATCCGTACAAATTTCTTAAAAGAAACATTCTTATTAAAGCCAAATTTGATAAGTTTTCGACCTTGGGTCTTGACTATGAGCCTGCAATGAGGTCATCCGAGGAATACATTTCGTTTTTAATCCAAAGGCCGGATGTGCCGAATCACAATATACCGCTTTCGGAATTGAAAATCTTTTTGAAAAAAGATATTGCCGAAAAAAATATTGACCTTGATGCGGGTGATGAAGTCGAATTTAGCGGAAAAGTATTTTCGACCGCGCTTGGTGATGCTTGGATGGATGCGGAAAACTTCAAGGTTTTAACACCTAAAAAACCGAAAGAAGACGCAAAAGGCACTCAAAACACCGAAAATAAAACACAAGAAAAATAAACGCAGCATAAATTAAATCGGGTTTAGAAATATGGAAAAGAATTACGAAAAATTTTTGGCGATACACGGGCATTTTTACCAGCCGCCCAGAGAAAATCCATGGCTTGAGGCGATTGAACTTCAAGACAGTGCATTGCCTTTTCACGATTGGAATGAGAGAATTTGCACCGAATGCTACAACCCGAACTCCGTATCAAGAATTGTCGATAACAGAAACAAAATTTTAGATATAGTTAATAACTATGAACACATGAGTTTTAATTTCGGACCGACACTTCTTTCTTGGATGGAAGAATTTGCGCCCCTTACTTATGAACGAATTATAAAAGCTGATATAGAAAGTATATCCGAGCACGACGGACACGGAAATGCGATAGCGCAAGTGTATAATCACATGATTATGCCGCTTGCAAACGAACACGATAAACAAACGCAGGTCAAATGGGGGATTCGGGATTTTGAATACCGTTTCGGAAGAAAGCCCGAAGGGATGTGGCTTGCGGAAACCGCGGTTGATGATGATACATTAAGAGTTTTGGCGGACAACGGTATTAAATTCACGATACTTTCACCTTATCAGGCATTAAAAATAAAAAAATTCTCTGATAAAGAGTGGCAAGACGTAAGCTGGGGAAACATCGACCCTGCAAGAACTTACAAATACATCATAAAATCAGACCCGAAAAAATCAATAAATCTGTTCTTCTATGACGGCGCAATATCACGTTCTGTCGCATTTGATGAACTTTTAAAAGACGGAAACAAATTTATCAGACGATTAAAAGAGGGTGTTTCACAAGACAGACAATATCCGCAGTTAATAAATATTGCAACCGACGGAGAAAGTTACGGACACCATACAAAATTCGGCGATATGGCACTGTCTTACGTTCTGAAAATTAAAGCCGAAAGCGAAGGGTTTATAATAACAAATTATGCTCAATACCTTGAAAAATACCCGAGCGAATACGAGGCAGATATAAAACAGGCATCATCGTGGAGTTGTTTTCATGGAGTGGGAAGATGGTGTGAAGATTGCGGGTGCTCAACCGGCGGACACCCCGGGTGGAACCAAAAATGGAGAAAACCTTTACGCAACGCGCTTGATTATCTCAGAGACGAGCTTGCAAAAATTTTTGAAAGCGAAGGGATTAAATATTTTAACAAAAGCCCTTGGGATGTCAGAAACGAGTACATCGACGTAATCTTAAACAGAAGCTACAGCAACATAAAAAGATTCCAAAAAGAGCATTTTAAAACGGACTTAACCGAAACCGAAAAAGTCAAAGGAATGGAGTTGTTGGAAATTCAGCGACAGGCAATGCTTATGTACACAAGCTGCGGCTGGTTTTTCTCGGAAATCTCCGGAATTGAAACCGTACAGATTATGAAATATGCAGCACGTGCAATGCAGCTTGCCGCAAACTTCTCAACCGAAAACTACGAAGAAAAATTTAAACAGATTTTATCCGAGGCAAAAAGCAACATCTCGGAATTTGGAACAGGAAAAGATATTTACGAAAAATTTGTTAAACCCTCGGTTGTCAGTGCAAAAGAAATAGCTTGTCTTTGGGCAATATCTTCTTTATATCAGGATTTTGAAGATGAAGAAGATGTTTATTGCTATACCGTAAAACGCAACAACTACCAAAGAGTTCAAAAAGGCAACGCTAACTTTATCGTCGGAAATATCGAAATTCAATCGAAAGTAACACTTCAAAAAGCAAATCTCGTTTTTGCTCTTATGCAATACTCGGGAGGCGACTTCCACTGCGCAATAAAAGAATTTTCGACCAACGAGGAATTTAACGAACTTAAAACAACTTTAATAAAAACCTTTATGCTTAACGCATTGACAGAAATTATAAGAACTCTTGACGAAAAATTCGGAAAAGAGTATTTCACGCTAAAAGATATTTTCATCGAAGAAAGGAAAAAAATTCTTCAAATTCTTTTAAAAGACCAACTCGAAAGGTTTGCAAATACATACAACGAAATGTACAATCAGGGAAAAGGGTCAATCTATCACATGCAAACCTTGGGACTTGAAATTCCCGATGAATTTAAAATATCGGCATCTTATGCGATGAGCCGCAAATACAACGATTTGTTATCTCACAGCACCGGATTTGTTGAAACGCCGATTATACAACAGATTACGGATTTGAATTATGAAGCAAAAAAAATGAACATCAAAATTGACAAAACCGCTTCAAACAAAAACTTTGCCAAAAAAGTTATCACAAATCTGAACAGGTTGACAAAGAGTTTTGAAATTCAACAGGCGGATGCGATAGTAGAACTTTTTGCCATAATAGAAAAACTTGAACTGGAAATAGATATGGCAGAAGCCCAAAATATTTATTACAATAAGATTTATCACCGCATCGCAGATATAATTGACAGCAGCACCCAACCAAAAGAAAAAGACATAAAATTCGCCGGATTACTTCTTACAATCGGTGAAAAACTCAATATCAACGTTGATTTTTACAAAACAAAACTCGATAAATTAAAAATATAACTTTACAAAACTTAAAAAAATAGCAAATAATTGTCCCGAAAATACTTTAATATAATAGGTAGAAATAGGGGCAATTATTATATGCAAGTTACGGGACAAAACAACAACCAAACACCGCAAGTACAGTACAATTGTAACTACAATTGTGCAAACAATGCACCTTGCACACCCGCAACATCAAATCCTCAGCAGGTAAATACAATGCAGCCCGCTCAACAGTATTCATACCCCTCAAATTATTACGTACCGCAGCAGCAAGTACCGCAAGCACCTCAAACAACGCAAGGACAAAATATTCAAATACCCCCTT
>CANQSZ010000137.1 GCA_947626645.1 Candidatus Gastranaerophilales bacterium | reverse complement strand
TAAATCCTGATTTGCCCACCTGTCCGAGGGCGAATATCCGACCAATAAATCGCTTATATATTTGAAATCCTTTTCATGTCTGAGTTTTGTGTTTTCTTTTATCTGTTTATTTATAATAAACTGCCCGAACATGTACGTTTCAAAATCTTCTTTTGAACGTATAATTATTTTTTTATACCTTTCTATGGCGTCGGTATTATTCTCTTTGAGTAAGTCTATCAAATTTTTGTCAATATCGTTCCAAGTTGAAAAATCGTTTGTGCCGTAGTTTTCGGATAGGATGTTAAACAGTGCTTCTTTTTTTACGACACTTCCGTTTTTGTTTAAAAATTCGCAATATTCTTTATTAAGTTGAAGTGCTTTGGGGTCTTTTTCTTTTAGTTTTGTTTTAAAATTTCTGTGGGCAATTTTTATTGCATACTTGTAATTGGCAAAAGCATCGGCAAAATTTGAATAAGCATAATTATTTTTACTCTCATCGGGCATGTTGAATACGGATTGAATATCTTTATTGGAAAGGATATTGGCGTATTTGTCGGTGGTAAGTTTATCAAAGTCTGTAAACAAATAATTTTTTGTAAACGCAGACGATTTGTAGGGTGAAACATCGTTAATATCGTTAATTGCACCGACAGGACCGAGTTGTGTTGCGTTGAAACCATGCAAAATCTGAAACGGTATGATTTTGGCGGCTTCTTTGCCGTAGGGTGAACCCACGCCTATTTCTCTGTCGGTTTCGGGAAAAGCTGTTCCGTGTAAAATCATGGCTACTTCTTCTGTTCCCAGATATTCAAATGCGGGTTGAAGCGCATTGGTTTTATAGTCCTTTTCTTCATCGGGCGTCAGCCTTCGACCGAATGTGTATTGATTATGCGGTGTGTAAATTCCTATTTTAGATACTATCATTTTTTATCCCAAGTCTGATTTTATAATATACCAAAACACATATATTTTAAATTTTGTTAAGTTTCTGTAAAAAAATTACAAAATTAAGCAATTTTTTTTCGTTATTTTCATTAATGGTAATGTGTAGAAAAAAGAAAGGCGGGAAACTATCGTGGCAGGAATTAAATTAACGGGCAATATTGTAGATTATGCAATCAAGAACGGAAAAAAGATGATAAGTGTGCCAATGGCAGATAAATCATCAGCAAAAGTTTTGTGGGATAACAAACGAATTGATGTTCTCAGCATCAAACAAGGTAAATTGCAAGGTGTAAAAAGCATGGATTTTTCGATAGAAAATATGGCTGTTGTAATCGAAAAATTACAAAAATTCGCCCAAAAAGGAATCGATGTTATGAAGATGTGGTCTGATGAATTGGCTAAAAACATAAGCAGACTGTAAATTTTTCAATCAATTAATATTTTTTAATGTTTTTAATGCGGCAGAAAAATACTTCTGCCGTATTTTTACGGCTATTTACTTTAATATAAAAATTTGCTAAAATATAATTACAGATTAGGGGTCTTGAGGTGTTTAAATGAAGTACGGTAATGTTTTCAAACTGTTGGAAGAAATAACGATTAATAACGGCGAAAAGGTTTCATTGGGGATGAAATCCAAATGGGGTTGGAATGAGTTTACTTACAAGGGATTGGGGTTAATGTCGCGTCGTCTTGCAACGTATCTTATAAACGACTTGGAGATTTCTAAGGGCGAAAAACTTGCGATATTGTCAGAATCAAAACCCGAATACGGCGCATGCGTTTTTGCTTCCGTACTTGCGGGGTTGACGACCGTTCCTTTGGATAACAAACTTACCATATATGAGCTGACATCAATTCTTAACGACAGCGAGCCGGTAGTAATTTTAACTTCGGGGGCAAATATCGAAAAAGCAAAAGAATTGAAACGTCGTGTTCCGTCAATAAAGCACATAATTTTGATGGATTCGTGCGTGTATGAAAGCAAGCTGATACCGAGTTTGTATTCGATACCGGAGGAATACGAGGCAAAATGGCGCAGACGACCTTTGAGTGCAACCGCGTTTATAATTTACACATCAGGAACGACCGGTTCGCCAAAAGGGGTTGAGATAACGTTTAAAAATATGTTGTCGCAAATGCACGATTTAAAAATAGCTTTGAAAACAATTTTGCCGCAAGATGTTGATTTACGGCTGTTGTCAATTTTGCCGATGAACCATTTGTTTGAATTAACCGTCGGATTTTTTATATTTTTGCACAACGGACATTCGATATATTACCCGCAAAGCCTTAAGCCAAAGGATATTATGGATGTAATGAGCGAAAAGAAAATCAAGTTTATGATAACTGTTCCGGCATTTTTGAAGTTGTTGAAAACTTCGATTGAATCGGAAATCAATAAAAAATCAGCGGCACAGCGGACAATCTTTAAGATATGTTACGCACTTGCCGCATTTTGCCCGACAAAAGTCAAAAGACTTTTGTTTCATCAAATAAACTCAAAGTTTGGAGGCGAATTTTTCGGGTGTATATCAGGTGGTGCGCCGTTGGATTATTCGGTGGGGCAGTTTTTTGAAAGGATAGGGATAAGAGTTTATCAAGGGTACGGATTATCGGAGACCAGTCCGGTTGTTGCCGTAAACAGGGGTAAATATCAGGACATAAAATCAGTAGGACCAGCATTGGATTCTTTTGAGGCTAAAACGGATACCGTAACGGGAGAATTGTTGTTGAGAGGACCGTCTGTTATGAAAGGTTATTACAAGCGAGAGGATTTAACATCTGATGTTATAGATGCTGACGGTTGGTTGCATACGGGTGATATTGCACATATTGATAAAAAGACAAAATTGATATACATAACAGGAAGAATAAAAAATATGATAGTTTTGTCGGGCGGGAAAAAAGTATTTCCGGAGGAAGTTGAAACGGTATTGGAGCAGAGCACGAATTTTGCAGAGGTTTGCGTTACGGGCATGAAACGAAACTTTGGCGAAAAAGACGGATGCGAGGAAATTGTTGCGGTGATTGTTCCTAACGAGCGTTATTGCGCTAATTTCAGCAGCTTTGAGAACCTTGAAACCGCAGTGCAAAACGAAGTAAAATATTTGTCCGAGCAGCTTGCGCCATACAAACGACCGATAAAAATTATTGTACGGAAAGAAACTTTGCCGAGAACTACTACCAATAAATTAAAACGAAACGAAATAAAAAATCTTATCGGACAGGGTGTTTAATTTCTTACCAATGTTTTTTTTCGGGGCTTTATTTGGTTGATTTTGCAAGGATTGAGAAAGAAAAATTGTAAAAAACTTTTTAGAAGTATTTAAAAAAAATTTTTTTGTTATAGAATAAAAGTTGAGG
>CANQSZ010000136.1 GCA_947626645.1 Candidatus Gastranaerophilales bacterium | reverse complement strand
TAGAAACCGCCAACCTACGTTTCGCACCGCAAGGATTCCTGTCGATGGGTGGAATGACAACCGTTCCACCCATCCTACCTGATTTTACCGATATTTTGATATAGCTATTTTATTAATCCTTTTTCTTCAACGTCGGGAAGGCGATTATGTCCCTTATAGACGGTGAATCCGTCAAAAGCATTATCAATCTGTCTATTCCGACACCCAAGCCGCCCATCGGCGGTACGCCATGCTCTAATGCGCAGATATAATCCTCGTCAATCGGCATCGCTTCCTCATCACCCGCCGCCTTTGCAGCCATCTGAGCTTCAAATCTTGCCCTTTGGTCTATCGGATCGGTTAATTCCGAAAACGCATTACTTATCTCCCAGCCGTTTACTCTCGTTTCAAACCGCTCGGTCAATCTCGGGTTATTTCTGTGAACCTTCGCCAACGGTGATATGTCTCTGGGGTAATCGTAGATATGAATCGGCTGTATCAAAGAACCCTCAATTTTTTCCTCGAAAACTCGCTCCACAACCTGTCCCCAATTGTCGCAATCATCCGCATCCACATTAACCGTTTTTGCCTTTGCTTTCGCCTCATCAACCGTTTCAATTTCGTTAAAATCAATCCCTGTCGCTTCTTCCACCGCACCAAGCATCGTTTTTCTATCCCACGGCGGGGTTAAGTCTATCTCGTTTTCACCGTATTTAATCTTCGTAGTTCCCAAAACCTCTTTAGCAACATAGGCAACAAGGTTTTCGGTCAAAGTCATCATATCGTTATAATCAACATAAGCCTGATATAATTCCATCATCGTAAATTCCGGATTGTGGCGAGTATCAATGCCTTCGTTTCTGAAACTTCTGTTGATTTCAAAAATCTTCTCGCTTACTCCCCCAACCATCAGACGTTTTAAATACAACTCCGGCGCAATTCTTAAATACATATCCATATCCAAAGTATTATGATGTGTGATAAAAGGTCTTGCGTTCGCACCGCCCGCTTGAGGATGTAACATCGGTGTCTCAACTTCCATAAATCCCAAATTTATCAAATATTCTCTGACCTTTTGGATAATCAAACTTCTTTTTTGGAAAGTCTTTCTGACATCTTCATTAACTATCATATCAATATATCTTTGACGATACTTGGTTTCAACATCCGTTAAGCCGTGAAACTTCTCGGGCAAAGGCAACAACGACTTTGACAAAATCTTCAACGACTGAGATTTTATCGTTAATTCGCCGCGCGGAGTTCTTCTGACAGTTCCGCAAAATCCCACGATATCACCTATATCTATCGATTTTAGCGTCTGCATATCGTCTTCGGACAAGTTCTCTTTATGCGAAAAAACTTGGATTTTTCCCGATGAATCAACCAAATCAATAAACATTCCGGTATTTCTTACCGCCATCACACGTCCTGCAACATGATAGCAGTCTTGGGTTTCCTCGCCCGTTGGCAAGTCTTTGTATTTTTCCTGCAACTCCGCTGCCGTTATGTCTTTTTCATATCCGTACGGATATGGGTTTAAGCCCCGTTCACGTAAATTATTCATCTTTTGAATACGTACCTGACGTATTTGGCTTTGTGATGATGTCGCTTCTTGTGTTTTTACTGTCTGTTGAGTCATCTTTTCAATCCTTCTTTCTTATTTTTCTTTCGTAAACTGATTTTATCACAAAAAAAATTTGTTTGCTTGACGGAATTAACTATCAGTGAGATAATCAGGTTATGTTTAAATACTACGGTAAAAAAGCACCTTATTTGTTTTTGCTGCCCGCTGTAATTGTTTTGGTTATTTTCTTTTTCATACCGTTTTTTCAAACAATTTGGCTCAGCTTTTTTGATTATTCAAACAACATCTATCATGCCGGATTTTGCGGGGTGCAAAATTATATAGAGATTATTCATAATCCCGTTTTTTACAAAGTTATGCTCAATACGGTTATTTATCTTGTCGTTGCCGTTCCTATTCTTGCTGTGGTACCGTTGTTTTTGGCAATACTTATTAACAGAAATATCAAAGGAATTACGCTTTATAAAATTCTCATCTATCTTCCTGTAATTGTTTCTATCGTTGTTGCAGCCATCGCCTTTAAATGGCTTTACGCTCAGCAAGGGATTCTTAATTATATCCTGAGCGTATTTCATATTAATGCCATAGGCTGGCTCACTGACCCTAAATACGCAATCTATTCCGTTATAATAGTTACCGTCTGGAAAGGTATCGGCTACTATATGATGATTTATCTTGCAGCTTTAATGAGTGTTCCGCAAGAATTATACGAGGCTTGCGACATCGACGGTGCCGGATTTTGGACAAAACATCTGACCGTTACAATCCCCCATATTATGCCTTCTATCGCACTCGTTTCCACAATAAGCTCAATTTCCGCCATGAAAATCTTTGCCGAAATCTACGTCATGACAAAAGGCGGTCCGCTTAATTCTACAAAAACAATCGTATATTATATCTACGAAAAAGCGTTTGAAAATCTCGATTTGGGTTATGCCTCAGCTATGGCGGTTATTCTGCTCGTAGTCGTTATGGTTTTCTCTTTGGTAAATATTCTTTGCTTTGAAAGGGGGAAATACCAACCGTGAAAAATTTTAACCTTAAAAATTGGTGGGTTCATCTGATTTTGATTTTTGTTTCACTTTTATCAATTTTTCCTTTCATTTGGCTTATTTCAACATCATTGAAAGGCTCGGCAGAAAATATTTTCGCGTATCCGCCGACAATTATTCCCAAAGATTTTACTCTCGCTAATTACACTGGCGTTTGGCACAAAGTCGATTTGATGAGATATTTTATTAACAGCATGATTGTCGCATCGGGCACCGTTGTTTTAAACCTCATACTTTCTTCGCTTGCCGGATACCCGCTTGCCAGAATGGAGTTTAAAGGCAAAAAAATTATCTTCTTTGCGATACTTGCCACAATAATGATACCGTTCCAAGCCATAATGCTGCCTGTTTATCTCATTACCCTTAAACTTAACCTTGTTGATACCGTCAACGATACAATGGGGTTTATCGGGCTTATAATGCCGTTTGCCGTCAGCGCATTCGGAATTTTCCTTATGCGCCAAGCGTTTCTTACTATTCCGCGAGAAATGGAAGAAGCCGCCATTGTTGACGGATGCAGTGTGTTTCAAGTGTTTTGGAAAGTGCTTATGCCAATGGTCAAACCGTCACTCGCAGTTTTGGCTATTTTTACTTTCATCGGCTCATGGGGCGAATTTCTTTGGCCAAGTATCGTTCTCACAAAAGAATCCATGTACACGCTCCCTGTCGGGGTAAACAACCTGCAAGGTATGTTCTCATCTAATTGGCGTTTTATTG
>CANQSZ010000135.1 GCA_947626645.1 Candidatus Gastranaerophilales bacterium | reverse complement strand
AAGATTTAAATACCAAGAAAATTTTAAATATTAAAGGAATTAAATTTGGCTTTTTAGCTTATACTTATGGCACTAATCAAACCATAGCTAAAGATGATTTAAAATATATTGGTTTATATCGGGATCCGAATAGTAAAACGGTGACGGATGAATACCGGGAAAAAATTACAAAAGATGTTCAAAATATTGTACAAAGCGCAATAAATTATTCAAAAGAAAACGGATATAATGCGGTAATACTTGACACCGCAGGCAGACTTCAAATTGATACCGAGATGATGGCGGAGCTTTTAATTATAGACAGAGTTTTTCGGCCTCAGGAAAAATTGCTCGTAATTGATGCAATGACAGGACAAGAAGCGGTAAATGTTGCGGAAAACTTTGATGCACAAATAGGAATTACGGGACTTGTATTAACAAAATTAGACGGTGATTCACGAGGCGGCGCGGCATTATCCGTTGTTCATTGCACTCAAAAGCCCGTTAAATTGACCGGAACAGGTGAAAAACTCAACGCGCTTGAAGATTTTTACCCCGAACGTATGGCATCAAGAATTTTAGGTATGGGCGATATCGTTTCACTTGTTGAAAAAGCACAAGAAGTTTTTGACGAAAAAGAAGCATTAAAAATGCAGGAAAAAATGAAAAAAGCCGAATTTACGTTCAATGACTTTTTAAATATGCAAAAACAAATGAAAATGTTCGGCTCAATGGATCAGATTTTAGGAATGCTTCCGGGGGTAAACTTAAAACAAGAGGATAGAGAAAAAATTTCGCACGCGAGCGAAACAGAGTTTAAAAAAATTGAGGTCTTTATCCAAAGTATGACCCCTGAAGAAAGGGATAATCCAGAGTTAATGAACTCAAGCAGAAAAAAAAGAATAGCAGCAGGCTGCGGAATGGATATACACACAGTCAATTTGTACGTAAAACAGTTTGAACAAATGCGCCAAATGATGGGCGGAATGAACAAAATGCAAAAAATGTTCGGCGGCTTTGGAAAGAAAAACGAGAAAAAAGCGATGGTTCAAGCAATGAAAATGATGAGAAAATTCAAATAAGGAGAAAGTTATGTACTATCAGGGTTTAATAAATAAATATAAACAATACTTGCCCGTAAGCGATAAAACACCGATTATAACTTTAAATGAAGGGAATACACCGTTAATTAAAGCCGACAATCTGGCAAAAAAAATCGGTATAAACGCACAAATTTATTTAAAATTTGAAGGCTGCAACCCGACGGGAAGTTTTAAAGACCGAGGAATGACAATGGCAGTGAGTAAAGCCAAAGAAGAAGGTTCGGGAGCAATAATATGCGCATCAACCGGAAACACCTCGGCATCAGCCGCCGCATACGGAGCAAAAGCGGGGTTAAAAACTTACGTTTTGATACCCGATGGGTATATAGCACTGGGCAAACTTTCGCAAGCAATGATGTACGGAGCTGAAATCATCGCTATACAAGGGAATTTTGACAGAGCATTGGAAGTTGTCAGAGAAGTTTCCGACAAATACCCGATAACACTTGTAAATTCGGTCAACCCGTACAGAATCGAAGGACAAAAAACCGGAGCATTTGAAATCTGCGAAGCGCTCGGGCAAGCACCCGACTACCATTTTATCCCTGTCGGAAACGCGGGAAATATAACCGCTTACTGGAAAGGTTACAAACAGTGGCATTTATTGGGTAAAATTCCCGCATTACCGAAAATGATGGGGTTTGAAGCTGAAGGTGCGGCAGCAATCGTTAAAGGTGAAAGAATTTATAAACCCGAAACTCTTGCAACGGCAATTCGTATCGGAAACCCTGCAAGCTGGAAATTTGCAGAAGCTGCGCGTGACGAAAGCAACGGTATGATTAATTTTGTAACCGATGATGAAATTGTAAAAGCATATAAACTTATCGCATCATGTGAAGGCGTATTTGCAGAACCTGCAAGTGCCGCATCTGTTGCAGGTTTGATTAAGGTTAAAGACCAAATCAAAGAAGGTTCAAAAATCGTTTGTATATTGACAGGAAACGGCTTGAAAGACCCTGATAATGCGATTAAATTTGCAAATTCAGATATCAAGAAAACATCTGCTGATATGACAGATATTTTAAAAGCAATGAATATTTAAAGTTCTTCCGTGATAATTCCGCCCGAACCGCGGTCAATTTCACGCTTGAACGGTTTGTCATTTTCATCAAAATATGTTTTCACTGCTCCGCGGTGCTCAATTTTTGTTGTGCGATTTCCTTTTTCGTCATACAAAATTTCTGTCTGAATTTGAGAATCGCTTATTTTTGTAAATTCTCGCGACTTTACTCCGTTATCATAATATTCAAATTCAATTTCTGTTTTGCGGGCAAGGACGTTATGCTCATCATAAAGCGAATTAAACTCATAAACCACATTGCCGTATTCGTCATACCGGTGTCCGATTTCAAGGTTTCTGCGTCTTATATAATCAACAAAAAGCCTTTCCTGCTTATCATAAGTTCTGGAAATCAGGGTGCAGTCAGGACACATTTCGTAAACAGTTAAACCGAATTCATTTTCCTGTTCAATAACTTTTGTTCCGTCAGGTTTGATATATTTGGGCGCCATAGGATCTTTAGCAATTGTTTTTTTTATCATACCAAACGGTTTTATATGGTTTTTAAAATTTTCCATAAACCCATTATATAATAATTATGTTATAATTCAAATATGAAGAAAGCGCTTTTATTATTTTTGATGTTTTTATGTATTCCCGTAAGTGCAAACGAGCTTACCGAGGACTATCTGGACATTGCAACAAATTATTGTACTTATGGCAAATATGAAGATGCAATTGTTTATATAAATAAAATTTTACAGATTGAACCTAATAACACTGATGCAAAAGAGTTAAAAAATACACTTTTACGTATCCAAAATCCCGAAATCCAATCATATTTGACATCTACCAATCAAACTTTAAAAAACGCATTTTCATTCAAAAAATCAGGAAACCGAAAAAAATATGTTGAAACACTTTCCGGCATACCGAATGATTTTTGGGCAAACTATTTTCTTGCAGAATACTATCGTGAAAATGATTTAGACAAATCAATTTTTTATTATCAAAAAGCAATAGAACTAAAGCCGAATTATTCACAAAGTTATTTGGGATTGGGCAAAGCATATCTTGATAATAAACAGTTCCAAAACGCAGCGGATGCACTGAACAAATACCTGACATATAACAAAAATTCCGATATTGCTTATGCACTTCGTGCAGATTGTTATATGAATATGAATTATTTAAGCGACGCTTATGAGGATATTAAAAAAGCGTTAAAAAATGAGGAAAATATTTCATACCT
>CANQSZ010000134.1 GCA_947626645.1 Candidatus Gastranaerophilales bacterium | reverse complement strand
GAACCCACAAGGAATTACCCACACGGACCTGAACCGTGCGCGTCTGCCAATTCCGCCACTTCGACATGATTGGTAATTTGTTATTAAGTTGTCAAAACTTGGTTGTGTCTTCGCGGCGGATGTATTCACTTACGTTCATACCCTCTCCTCGGAAGATACTTAATCTTCCTCGTCTTGCTTCGCTCGCGTGTAACGTGCCTACGTGTTCCCAACTAAGTCCTTCGGACAGATTGCCATTGTTGGGAACACTGCGCACTCAGCTCGCTTGCACAGAGTGCCACTTCGACATTCGTATTCAATTGTCAAAATTTAATAATTTAAATCCACCACAATTATATTACAAACATTTTACATTGTCATGCTAACTTTTTGAAAATTTATAAGTTTAAAAAAACTTGCACAAATCAACACACCGACAAAGTCGGTAATATTTACCTTATCTGTAACCTGCAAAGTCCACGTAGTGTTTTAGTTTGGCACATATCTCGTTCATCTCAAAGTTTGAATACGTTTTCTCATTTGACAATCTTTTATCCAATATTTTTGACGGTACAAATTTTTGCAGATAATATTTTTTTGCACCCTTAATCATTTTGCCGATTTTGTCAAAATCAGAGTAAGAAAGCTGTGATTTTACTACAGTCGTGCGAAATTCGTAATCAATACCGCTGTTCATAATCAAATTAATACTTTTTTTAATATTAAACAGTTCCGCTTCGACAAAATTTTCTTTCATGCCGGTAATTTGCGCGTACTTCCCGAAAGGTGCTTTTATATCCATCGCAATATAATCAAGCAAATTTTCACTTATAAGCGAATTTAAAATTTGGTAATTAGAGCCGTTGGTGTCGAGTTTAACACAAAATCCCATGGATTTAATTTGTTTTATGAACTCAAATAAATCTTTCTGCAAAGTGGGTTCGCCGCCTGTAATTACGACCCCGTCAAGTTTTCCATGTCTTGTATTTAAAAATTCAAAAAAAGCCGGTACGGTTAATACCGGCTCTTTTGCTTCAAACAATTCGGGGTTATGACAGTACCCGCAGGTAAAATGGCATCCGTTTGTGAAAACTATACACGCAATTTTTTCGGGATAATCCAAAAGCGAAGTTTTTTGAAACCCTGCTATGAACATAGGCATTTTTCTTTCGCTAATGACATATCAAAGGTTTTTCTGTTGGTAAATTCCGCCTTTTTACCCTTGTTCCACTGGCTGACGGGGCGGATATAGCCGACAATCCTTGAATAAACCTCACATTCTTCCCCGCAGTCAGGGCATGTTGCATGTTCACCCTTGACGTATCCGTGATTCGGACATACCGAAAATGTCGGTGAAAACGTGAAATACGGCAGACGATAGTTGTCGCAAATCTTTCTCACAAGGTTTTTCATCGTAGCAGTGTCGTTTAATCTTTCACCCGCAAAGATATGCACAACCGTTCCGCCGGTGTATTTGGTCTGCAAATCGTCTTGATGATCAAGTGCTTCAAAAATATCATCGGTATAATTTACCGGAAGTTGCGTGGAATTTGAATAATACGGCTGCGCACCTTTTGAATAGTATTCATCATCGTTCGCACATTTTATATCAACAAGGTTTTCTTTATCAAGTTTTGCAAGTCGATAACTCGTACCCTCTGCCGGAGTTGCTTCAAGGTTATAGTTGTTTCCGGTTTCTTTCTGAAATTCAATGATTTTTGCTCTCATATAATCCATGGTCTCTATTGCAAACTGCTTACCCTCAGCATCGGCAATACCGCAGTTCAAAAGATTTGTGCATGCCTCGTTCATACCGATAAGCCCGATTGTTGAAAAATGGTTCTTCCAATAAACCCCAAACCTTGCTTTTATATCTCTGAGATAAAACTTGGTATAAGGATATAAATTGGCATCGGTAAGTCTTTCAAGAAGTTTACGTTTGATTTCCAAAGATTGTTTTGCAAGCTCCATTCTCGAAGATAAGACTTCAAAAAATTCTTCCTTAGACTTAACCTGATAAGCAATCTTGGGTAAATTGATTGTAACAACGCCGATAGAGCCCGTTAAAGGATTTGACCCGAAAAGACCGCCTCCTCTATATTCAAGCTCGCGATTGTCAATTCTCAATCTGCAACACATAGAACGTGCGTCTTCAGGATTCATATCGGAGTTAACGAAGTTGGAAAAATAAGGAATGCCGTATTTTGCACTCATTTCCCATAAACCTTCAAGATTTTCATTATCCCAGTTAAAGTCTTTGGTAATGTTATAAGTCGGAATCGGGAAAGTAAATACTCTGCCGGAATTATCCCCCTGCATCATAACTTCAAAGAAGGCTTTATTAATCATATCCATTTCAGCCTGAAAATCGCCGTAAGTATCCTCTTTCATTTCCCCGCCGACAATGACGCACTGGTCTTTATAATAAGACGGAACAGTCAAATCCATTGTAATATTGGAAAACGGAGTTTGAAATCCGACACGTGTCGGCACATTCATATTAAACACAAATTCTTGCAATGCCTGTTTTACCTGAGAATAATTCAGTTTGTCATAACGAACAAACGGCGCAAGCAACGTATCAAAATTCGAAAACGCTTGAGCTCCGGCACTTTCACCTTGCATTGTGTATAAGAAATTCACCATTTGCCCCAGTGCCGTTCTGAAATGCTTAGCCGGCGCGGATTCAACTTTTCCTTTTACTCCTTTGAATCCTTCTGTCAATAAGTCTTTCAAATCCCAGCCCACGCAATATACGGAAATTATATTCAAATCGTGGATGTGAATATCGCCGTTTTGATGTGCTGTTTTAATTTCATCGGGATAAATCTTATTCAGCCAGTAATTCTTACTCATCGCAGATGCCAAATAATTATTCAACCCTTGAATTGAATAACTCATATTAGAGTTCTCATTAACCTTCCAGTCAAGTTGTTTCAAATAATCATCAATCATATCAACGGAAGCATTGTTCGTAAAATCTCTCATTTTACTGTGCTGCTCGCGATACAAAATGTAAGATTTAGCGGTCTGCTTATACTCTGACGATAACAAAACCCTCTCGACAATATCCTGAATTTCCTCAATAGTCGGAGCTTCAAGATTGGATTGTTTTTCTTTTACAAAGTCGTTGACAATTTTAATGACGTTTTTTGTGAGTCTTCGCGCCGTTACAACGTCAAATTCCTTTGTAACATCAGATGCTTTTTGAATAGCATTGGTAATTTTTTCGGAGTCGAAATCTACCATGACCCCATTCCGTTTGATGACTTTTTGTTTCATAAAAACCTCCTCAGTCTCGCAAGTAATACAAACTAACAGAGCATTCCGACTTTAACGGTTGCGGACCAGTGAGGG
>CANQSZ010000133.1 GCA_947626645.1 Candidatus Gastranaerophilales bacterium | reverse complement strand
ACGTACCTGTTTTCGCTCTTAAAAAGTCTTTAAAATAAAGCATTCTGTTTTTCAAAGTACCTTCCCCGGGAGCGGGCAATAACGTTTTGAAGTTTTCAAAGTTTTCGTCTTTCGATTTATAGATTAAAAAATCAGTCATAAAATCGGCGGTGAGAATATTATTTTTTGAAACCCCGCTGCCGTCAACAACTTTGATATCGTCATAACTTATTCCGGATTTTGTAAGATAATCATTGAGCATTTTAACGGAATTTTCAGCACATCCGATTGAATCAGACCACTTTGCACCGGCAATTTTAAATAACGTTTCGGCACTTAAATTATTACTGTTTTTTAAGATATCGGACATAACTGCGGCAATCTCGTGTTTTGACTGTGCGACCAAGTAAACATTATCCGAAGGCAATTTCGCGGATTTTATCGATTTGTAATACTCGATTTTTTTATTTCTAATCGCTTCTTCAAGTCTCAAAGTAAAGTATCTTTTTGTATCATTAACCGGAATAGCAAAAAACGCGGTTTTTGCAACCGTTCCCGAAACATTCAATATATTCGGTGCAATCGAACTGTTTCTTTCGATTGAGATACTGTTATTTTTGGTTTTTCTGTCGGTATTAACAAGATTCATAAAAGTAATCGGATAAAAAGGCTTAACGATAATATCAGCCGGCATGTTGTTTGATGTCGGAGTAACCTCTATTTTTAAAAGATTTCTGTCCAAATTATAAATACTGAATTTAGGCATCGACGAGTTTAAATCATCGTCCCATTGCCAGCCTTCGCCCCATTCGACATTGTCAAATAAAGTATCGTCAAAATAAATATTTTTGGGTTCAACAATATTTTTTGCCTTAGCCTCAGACATCAAATACTCTAAATCAGACGTTTTCAAAAACGGATCGCCCGACAATTTCAAATACAAATCATTATTAGTGCTTTTATATAAGTCGGTTGTAAAGTTAAAATCCGCACCTAAAGTATCGAATGCCGCAGCGGAAGTAACCAATTTCAAGGTGGAAGCGGGAATCATCGGCATTTTGGAGTTAAGCGAATAAACAACATTTCCCGTTGTTATTTCTTTAACCGATATTGAAATCGCACTTTTGTTGACATTTAACGAGTTGAGCGTTTTAGTAATTGATTCGGCATAAACACCGCTGATTGTGAAAAACAGTGATAATAAAAGAGTTATTATTTTTCGCATAAAATTTTTACCTCATAATCTGATTTGATATCATTAAGTATAGTACATTTACTTCTAAAAGTATATATATCATCCAAACAAATATCAGCGCAGGCAATATCTTCAGAATCGGAAAGAGAAGAAAGCACTTCGCCTTTGTAATCGATAATGGCGGAATTACCGAGGTTAAACTCGTCGCCTTCAATATGACCGCATTGGGATAAAGCGACCATAAAGCACTGATTTTCAACGGCGCGGGATTTGGTCATAACATCCCAAGGAATGGGTTTAGCAGAACCCCATGCGGCACAATTAACCAAAATATCGGCGCCTGCTTTTCTGTAAGCACGATAAATTTCGGGGAATCTTATATCATAACAAATTGTTAAACCGAAATTCACACCGTCTAAATTGACCATAACGGGACAATCTCCGCGGGTTATAAACTTGCCTTCATCGCAGCCGTAATAAGAATACAGATGATTTTTATTGTAAACGGCGATTAATTTTCCGTTTCGGTCTAGGACAGGACAGGTGTTGTAATAATTTTCACCGTCTTTAGTGATAAAGCTGCCGCCGATGATGTTCATATTATATTCTTTTGCAAGATTGGAAAGAAAACTTACAACAGAGCTGTCGGATAATTCTTGAGCGGATTGAATAAATCTTTTGCAAGACCAGCCGACAGTCCAAACCTCGGGCAACACAAGAACGTCTGTTTCGGGGTTAAGTTTTTGTGCGATAAGATTTAAAACTTTTTTGCAATTTACATCGACATCGTCCAAAACAGAGGACATTTGAAGTATTGAGATTTTAATTATTTTCTTTTCCATAGTTTTAATTTTTTAGCCTCAAGATATTTTTGCGCAACGATTTCATCGAGACTCAAAAGAGAAGTTTTCACTTCTTTAATGAGCTGTTCATCTGATTTATCATCGACATAAATCGGCTCGCCGTACAGGTTCAGAATATGACATAAACCGACCGGAGAAGCCATTTTATCCCATGACGGAAATTTCACAAAGGTAAATTCGGGCGAATACCAAGTAACGGGAACGATGGGAACGTTAGCTTCTCGGGCTAGAACTATAGCCCCCGGTTTGACCTGATGTAAAGGGCCTCTGGGTCCGTCAACCATTATTGCAACATTTTCACCGTTTTTAAGTTTTTCTATCAACTTCAAAGTACCCGACACGGAGCCTTTACGGTTAGAAGAACCGCGGCAAACCTGAAATCCCCACTGTTCGCAAACGCTGGCAACGATTTGACCGTCGAGAGAATTGCTTATTAAAATATTAAGATTAGACCTGTCGGGAATGCCATGTACCAAGAATTGATTTTCATGCCACATTGCATACACGCAAGGGGTAACCCCCGGATTGTTAAACTCTTTTATTCGGGTAAATAATTCTTGAAATTTCAGAATCTTGTACGCTAAAACCGAAATTCTTTTGATATTTTCGTTATTAATCAGCCTAACCATAATAAATAAATAATAACATACAATTTTTTAAAAGGTAAATTATTAAAAATGTAAATAAATGATTAAAATTTTACTTCCGTTTCTAAACATAATAACTTGACACCCTGACGTGTTTAAAATAGAATAATAAAGCGTTAATATTGCGTTTGCGCAATATTATTTGAAAACAAAAACCTTGAGTAGATGTTGTTACTATTGGTAGCAACATTTACCCCCGGGATGTAGCGCAGCTTGACTCTGCCGAGCGCAAGCGAGCAGAGGGCGAAAGGTCAAGGCGGCGAGCCTTGCCTGAGACCCGTTTAATGCGAGCGAAGCAAGACAGAAAAACGATTAAGTATCGTTTTCTGAGAGGGAAGCACCGTAGGTGCGCTACCGAGGTGAAAATTGAATATTATCGGGATGTAGCGCAGCTTGGTAGCGCACCTCGCTTGGGACGAGGGGGTCGCAGGTTCAAATCCTGTCATCCCGAGTTTTTATAGCTAATTTCAGCTTCGCAGGTTTCTCACGCTTCGCACAACTCTAAACAAAAATGCCGAAAGAGTTGTTGCTTGCCTGATGTGAGGCTGTACGGCTGACGCCTACACCCTCATCAGCGTTTCGTGATTTTCTACGGCTTACGCCTTGAAAATCTACTCACCCGACCCGTCAAACTACGGCTCAATTCTATTGTTTTTTTATTTGCAAGGAG
>CANQSZ010000132.1 GCA_947626645.1 Candidatus Gastranaerophilales bacterium | reverse complement strand
AGTTATAGAAGATCTCGGCTGATGCGCGACAATGCTCTTGATAATTTTAAATATGAACTTTTACACGAATGCGGAAATGCCAGAGCGGGCATTTTGACAACGCCGCATGGCATAATTAAAACTCCGATATTCATGCCTGTCGGCACAAATTCGGCGGTAAAAACCTTAACTTCCGAGCAAGTTGCTGATACGGGCGCACAGATTATGCTCTCAAATTCATATCATCTTTATTTGAGAGCCGGAACCAAACTTATAAAACAATTTGGCGGAATACATTCATGGATGAACTGGCATAAACCTGTTTTAACGGATTCCGGCGGATTTCAGGTATTTTCTCTGGGGCATTTGAACAAAATCAGCGAGGACGGTGTTGAATTTACCGATCCGAAAGACGGGAAAAAACACTTTATTAATCCCGAAATCTCCATGGAAATTCAACAGGATATCGGTGCCGATATAATTATGGCATTTGATCAGTGTGCTCCTTATCCTTGTGATTATGATACGGCGAAGCACGCTATGGAACGTACTCACAGATGGCTTGAAAGATGTTTTAAAGCAAAAACTAACCCTAATCAAGCTCTTTTTCCCATTGTTCAAGGTGCTTTTTTTGATGATTTGAGAAAAGAAAGTGCAAGAGTTATTTCAACTTTTGATGCCGTTGGTTACGCAATAGGCGGTGTTAGTGTCGGTGAGCCTGCCGATGTTAAAAATCATTTTACTCAACTTGTTGCGCCTTTATTGCCGAAATTTAAGCCCAGATACCTTATGGGAGTCGGTACACCCGAGGATTTGTTAGACGGTATAAAATTCGGGGTTGATATGTTTGATTGCGTTCTTCCGACAAGGAATGCAAGGCATGGTTCGTTTTTTACCCAAAACGGTAAATGCAATATTAAAAATAAAAAATACGAAGATGATGCTTCCCCCTTAGATGAAAACTGTGATTGTTATGCGTGCAAAAACCATTCCAAAGCCTACATCAGACATCTGTGGAGATGTCAGGAAGCAACTGCCGCGACACTTTTATCTATTCATAATATCAAATTCCTGTGCGATTTTGCAAAAAAATGCCGTCAGGCAATTTTAGACGACAACTTTGGTAATTTTTATCAACAAAATTACGACAGGTTGATTAAGTAATTTTATTTACAATTTTTGCGGCAGCGTATTTTCCATATATTCTTTAAGGAGTTCTATTTTCTCGCTCCCGATTACGGTGAAGCAAACGCATTCATCTTGAAGGTAAAGGAAAAATTCCGCCTCATTAAACACTATCATTTTATTATTAAGATAAAATACGGCAACAGGTTTATGCTGCCTTATTCTGTAATTCCCGATATCCGAAAAATTATACCCTACACCGTTTATCATTATGTAATCTTCTATTATCTCAACTTTGTCTTTTTCGGTAAAAAGTTTTCTTATTATCATAAATCTTGGCAGGTAAATTATGGTAAAAATTATTATTGCCGCAATAGCAAATACGGGATGAATTTTTTTCAAAAAAGACAAATATGTTATAAACCCGAATATTAACAGATACACAACAACCACCCCCAAAATAATCATTGGCGGTCTTTCGTCTTTTTCGGCTCTCATATTTCCTTCCATAATTTTATTATATTACAAAAAGATTATATTTTATAAACATCGTATCTGTTCATTAAGTTATTTTTCTTTTTGTAAGATATAACGGCGGAAACTATTGCCCCTGCGATAACACCTGAAAGTGTTGTGATAAAAGTTTTGAGTATTTTGTTTAATTTTGACGGAGTTTTTCTTGGTGCTAACGCACCCGAAATCCCTCCCAAAAGTATTGTTACAAAGGTTATTTTTTGTAATTTTTTTGTTTGGGTATTGTATTCTTTTACAAATTCATCTGCTTTTTCTTTGTCGATAATATAGGCGGGTGTATTTGCCGGTTTTGTCGGGCTTGATTTGTAATCAAGCCGCACTTTATTATCTGCTGAGGTTTGACTTATTTCTATTTTCATACTTTTAAACTAACGTAAATCTTTACGGGATAAAACTGCCTTACTTACTCAAAAATTTTCCCCTAAATCTGTTGTATAACTCTGTTGCATATTCCATTTTAAATAATAAATTCAGCGGAATATATATAGCCGGACATACTATTGCTATTATTGTTATTTTTAGTATCTCAAATAATATCTTACTCTCAATCACAATTTTATCCGTTTGATAAGCCGCAAAATAGCATATAACCAACGTTATCAACCCTGCCAAAGTCATTTTCAAAAAGTTTATAAACAGTTTTTTATAATCCATTTTTATTTTTTTATTTATCAACAATCCCAAAACGAAAGCATTAAACAGAGTTACAAATGATGTAGAAAGTGTAATTCCGCCTATTCCGAAATTCATTTTCACAACCAAAATCCAGTTTAAAAAGACTTTAAGAATGATTGATGAAAACGCGACAACAAACGGTGTTGCAGAATCATTGAACGAATAATAGACCCTTGTTATTGAATCTCTGAATACGTAAGGAATTATTGAAACCGAGAGAAAATAAAGAGCCTCAGCGACCATAAAAGTTGCGTTTACATCAAACATTCCTCTTTCAAAAATCAAACTTACCGCTTCTTTTCCGACAGTCAAGATTCCTATAATTATAGGGAAAGCACCGAAAAATAACACTCCGACCCCTTTGTTAAAATAATTTCTTATTCCGTCATAATCATTATCCGCAACAAGCCTTGCAAATAAAGGAAATAGCGGAACTAAAAAAGCCGTAACCAAAATCCCGACAGGGAATTGAAAAATTCTGTTTGCGTAACCTATTGCAGTCCAAGCACCTTCGGAGATTGACGATGTGAAAAACATATCAACATAAATGTGTACCTGTCCGACGGTTGAGCTTAATATTGCGGGAAACAAAAGTTCGCAGATTTGTCTGAAATGCTCATTATTAGTAAATTCAAAGTCAGGTCTTAACTTGAATCCGAGTTTTCTGATGTTCGGATACTGAATAATCAGCTGCAAAAAAGCACCGGCAGTAGTTGCCCAAGCAAGTGCGTAGCCTTTTTGGTCGTTGGGAACTGCCATTACAACCGATATTATTGCAAGGCTCATTATTATGGGCGACAAATTCGGCAGCATAAACTGCTTGTATATAATCAATATCCCGTAATAAATTCCGACAATTCCGCCTATAACCATCAAAGGCGTCATAATTTTAAGATGAATTGCGGCAAGATTTACCATTTCCGCCGAGCCGCCCGATATTATTATTTGCATTATTTGTCGTGGAAACAAAAACATTATAACCGACAGTGCCAGAAAAAATATTATCGTGGCACTCATAAAAGTCGAATAAAGTTTATTGACTTCATCTGCGGGCTTTTCTTTCAAGTTCGGTATGAGTTTGGAAAAAACAGCAACGGTCGCACTGTGAAAAGGTCCTCCGACTCCGCCGAGCAAT
>CANQSZ010000131.1 GCA_947626645.1 Candidatus Gastranaerophilales bacterium | reverse complement strand
CTTCAATTCTTCCGTTAGTACAAGTTCCGACATAAACCTGATTAACTTTAACAGAGTTTAAATCTTTTGCAAGTTTGGTATTATCGACTGTGTGAGGGCAAGAAACGGTATGTTCGATTTTTGAAGCGTCAATTTCAATAATTCTTTCATAAACCGCATCAGAATCCGGTGCAATAGTCTTGAATTTATCTTCTCTGCCTCTTGATGCCAAGTATTGTTTGGTCTTTAAATCGGGGACAAAAAGACCGCATTTTGCGCCCGCTTCAACTGCCATATTGGCAAGAGTAAAGCGCTCTGCCATAGACATATTATCAATAGTATCACCGCAAAATTCAAGAGCTTTATAAGTAGCACCGTCAGCACCAATCATACCGATAAGATGCAGCATTAAATCTTTAGAGCAAATGCCTTTTTTAAACTCACCTTTTACGACAATTTTGAATGTTTGAGGAACTTTGAGCCAAGTTTTGCCTAAAGCCATGGCAACAGCCACATCGGTTGAACCCATGCCGGTAGCAAAAGCACCCAAAGCCCCCGATGTACAGGTGTGAGAATCAGCACCGACAAGAATTTCAGCGGGATTAACAAACGTTTCGACAAGTCTTTGATGACAAACACCCGAGCCGACTTCCGATAATACCGCACCGTATTCTTTTGAAAAATCTCTTAAAGTTGTGTGCATGTTTGATAATTCTTTTTTAGGGCTTGGAGATGCGTGATCAATGAAAAGAATTGTTCTTTCAGGGTTAAACAACTTGTCTTTGCCGAGTTTTTTGAACTCTTGAACGGTCAAAGGACCCGTTCCGTCTTGAACCGCACACACATCAACATTTGCAATAACAAGTTCTCCTGCTTTAACTTCTCTGTTTGCATGCAAAGAAATTATTTTTTCAGCTAAAGTTTTACCCATATCAACCCTCTTTTTTTTCATATTAACACAAAAACCGATAAAAAGGATAACGCATAAACTTAAAAAACATGCCCTAAAAAAAATAATGGAGGGTTTTACGGTTGTGATGCGGCACAAGCTGCCGCAAGGTTTACTTTGTGGTTTTTTACTATAAAATGTAGTTATGATTTATTTTTTCTACGGAGACGAAGAATTTAATATCTCAAACGAAGTCAAGAAGCTAAAAAACAACCTTGACCCGAATTTTATCGAAATGAGTTACAAATACTATGACAACCCGAAATTTCCCGAACTCATAGCGGCGATAAAAACTCAGCCCATGATGTTTGGCAAAATGCTCATAGAAATTGACTGCCTGTCGTATCTGGTATCCAAAAAATCTGAGGACAAGAGCTTTGACGACAATCAACTTGAGCAAATCAGCGAAGCACTCGACAACATCAGCGAAAACCTTGATTTAATTTTATGCGCAAAACTTCCCTCCGATACCACAAAAAAAATTGACAAAAGGAAGAAAATATTTAAAATCTTTTCAAAACACAATCCGCAGGAATTTTCCAAAATCCCCGCCTACAAAACCGCTGAATTTGAAGCGTGGATTAAGCAGCAGGCTAAATCAAAGAACTTATCGCTAACCAATGATGTTATAAGCGAATTTTTAATCCAAGTCGGTACAAACTTGCGGCTTTTAGATACCGAATTAGAAAAACTTAAAACTTATGCCGGCAAAAAGCCTGTTACAAAAGAAATGATAAGAGAGATTTGTGTTACTAACGAGGATTTGTTTGCGTTTTTGGATTATCTGATTGTAGGAAACACAGCAAAAGCGCTTATTGAATACCAAAAATTGCTTACAAAAAAACACCCGCTTGAAATTCTGTCGGTCTTACATACGCTGCTTCACGGCAAAATTCAAATCAAAGCACACAGTACAAAATTTTCTTCCGATGAAATTGCAAAAATGCTGAATATGCACCCATATCGAGCAAAACTGGAAGTTCAAAAACTCAAAAACGTTTCACTGAAAAATCTGGTTAAATTAAAAAAGAATTTGACAACCGCGGAATTTAAAATCAAGTCGGGTCAATCAAATACGGATATGGAAAAGGAGATTGAATATGCAATATTACAATAGCGAAATTTCCCAAAAATATCCCGATTTGATGAAATATTTTAAAGAAGGAATATCGAACAAAAACAAAAATATCAGCCATTGCATAATGTTTTGGGGTGCCGATACGCAGGGACAATGCGAGTTAGCACTTGAAATTGCAAGACTTTTAAACTGTTCAAACGATGGCGATATAGATTGCGACTGCATAAACTGCCGATGGATAAGGTCTCAAACACACCCTGCGGTAAAAATTTACACAAGACTTGATTTCAAAGAAGCAGAAACTTCCTCTGATGAGGAAGAATCATCCGTCAAGGGTAAAAAAAATATTAACATAAATCAGGCACGGGCGATAATAAACGAACTTGCCATAACAAGCGATTACCACAGGGTATATATATTTTGTGACCGAGATGAGGAAGGAAACCTTTTGCCTTTAAACCAAATTAATTTTCCCGAGGCAACTTCCAACGCGCTTTTAAAGACATTTGAAGAACCGCCGAAAAACACGACTTTTATATTTCTTACAAAAGATAAAACAGACGTGATTTCTACCGTTGTTTCAAGAGCTCAGGCATTTTTTGTTCCCGATGTGAAAATTGAAGAAGAAAACTATGATATCGTACATGATTTTATCAGCGAATATTGGTTGTGCGAACGCAACAATGTTTTGGAGTTTGAAAATAAACTGCTCAATTTATTATCGGAGAACGACCCTAAAACCGTATTCTGCCAAATCCAAAATTATATGCTTTCAACAATTAAATCCAACCCGAATAATAAAAAATTGTTCTACAAATTGACAAATGATATGAAATCTGTTGAGGAAGCAAAACAACAAATATCACTTAAACCGGCGATGAATATTCAAACAGTGGCGGAAAACTTGTGCTTTAAATTAATTTTATAAATTTGCAAATACAATTTCGGATATGGTATAATTTCAACGAATAAGGAGATAAAAAATGAACGGATATATATATGCGGAAGCATTAAGAATAGGTGCATTGGTTATAGCCTGTTCATACCTCATCGGTTCAATTCCGACAGGATACATAATAGTAAAACTGTTCACCAAACAAGACATACGAACAATCGGTTCGGGCTCAACCGGCGCAACAAACGTAAAAAGAGTAATGGGCAAAAAATGGTTTTTTACGGTTATGGCTCTGGATGCGGTGAAAGGTATTTTACCCGTTGCATTAACGGCATATTATTTTAATGACGGATACGGGATTTATCCTGTGATAGCGGCTTTGTGCGTAATATTAGGACACAGCAAATCTGTATTTTTGGATTTTAAAGGCGGAAAATCAGTCGCATCGGGTGTCGGAACGTTATTGGCATTGAATTGGCAAGCGGGAATAATTATTGCTGCAGTTTGGGCATCAGTAACGTGGATTACAAAATATGTTTCTGCGGGTTCAATTACCGCATTGGCACT
>CANQSZ010000130.1 GCA_947626645.1 Candidatus Gastranaerophilales bacterium | reverse complement strand
GAAGAATTTTTAAAAGGGAATCAAGATATATTTTTCACTTTTGATAATGAAATGAAACATGTTCCTGAAACAAAACTGATTCATTTATACACCAGTAAAATTTATTTGATTACAAAAAAAGATGATGAACTATCTAAATTAAAAATCGCCAAAATATCTGATTTAAAAGGCAGGACTTTAATGGTAGGCGGCGGCTCGCCTCCGCAATTAAAAGCATTACAAAAAAGAATAATAAACAGTATTAATATTGATTATTTTAACTCTGAAACCCACGAAACCACAATGACAAATATTTTAGCGGATAAAGGCATTTGCCTGACTCCGGGCTTTTTTCAAGATTATACAAACGAATTTGCTTGGATTCCTTTTGAATGCGAGGAAAAATTTGAATGTTATTTGTGTGTCAGGTCAAACGATAAAAGAGAGCAATTAAAAGATTTTATCAAGATATTGAAGGATATTTATAAAGATTATAATTAAATTATTAGCAAGTTTTCAGAACTGACCTTTACTGTAGAGATTAAATTTTTTATAATAAAAAAAGATAAAATCCCCAAAACCCTCTGATAAATTTTGTGCTAGTATCTAACTATAAATTATTGGAGTTCAAGAATGATTAAATTTATAAGATATTATTCA
Organism: Candidatus Gastranaerophilales bacterium; assembly: GCA_947626645.1. Lineage (GTDB taxonomy): Bacteria > Cyanobacteriota > Vampirovibrionia > Gastranaerophilales > Gastranaerophilaceae > Zag111. Next base: position 2,885 of record CANQSZ010000130.1, on the reverse strand, counting down.
TTAGAAATTTATAGTGTAATATCAATATTATTCTTACTTATAGCGGCAATTATGGGTGATTTATCATTTGTTCAAAAGGTTGCTTTAATTTATACCGTTCTTTTTCTTTTGCACGAATGGGAAGAAGGTGTTTATCCGGGCGGTTTTTTTGATAAATTTTCAGTTGTTTTAGATGTTAAATCAAACGAAGAATTAAGAAGAATAACAAGAGTTCCTGTTGATATTCTTTTATTAATTATTACAATAACACCATTTTGTTTGGATAATTATATGATTCCGATTTTAATGACTGCAACGTTAGGAATAATGGAAGGAGTTGTTCATATCGGTTTTATAAAATTATTCAGAATGGATAAATTTTATTCTCCCGGAATGGTAACCGCCGAAATTCAATTTATTGTGAGTGTTTTATTTTATATTTACACTATAAAACACAATATGGCGACAGGATTAGAATATTTATTCGGGGCATTATTGATGATTGTTGCATTCATTATTATGCAAAAATCATTAGTAAAAATTATAGGAATAAAAAATTACAGCCAAGTTCCAAAGATGGTTTTAAAAAGAATAAAAGAAAACTAAATACAAAGTATTACAAATATTAAAAAAGGCGACACCCGGATTCGAACCGGGGGATAAAAGCTTTGCAGGCTTCTGCCTTACCACTTGGCCATGTCGCCGTTTTCCTCTCTTGTATTTTCTAATATACGCAAGACATAACTCAATGTCAAGGCAATTGCTTTGTCTCATTATTTACCGTTATTTTTGACATCAAAAGTTTTGCAGCTTCCAACTGCACATCCTTTTTCGCCTCGATATCCTCTTGACGGAATTTTACCTCAATATCGGGCGATATCCCTTTTTTATTAATATCTTTCCCCTTCGGAGTTAAATACTTCGCAATAGTCAAATTCAAGCCCGTTTCATTAGGCATCGGGATAATTTTTTGCACCATTCCTTTGCCGAAAGTCTTTGTTCCCAATATCCTTGCCTTTTGATAATCCTTCAAAGCACCCGACAAAATTTCGCTCGCACTCGCACTTGCGCCGTTTACAAGGATTATCACCGGTTTATCAATTAATATATTTGCGTCCTGTGCCATAACATCGTATTTGTAGCCGTTTCGACCAACTATGCTGACTATTTTCCCCTTATCTATAAACAAATTTGCTATAAACACCGCATTCGTAAGCAACCCGCCTGTATTTCCCCGCAAATCAACTATCAAACCCCGTGTATTTCTCGTATTTTCCAATGCCTCCAAAAATTCGTTCGGGGTCGAAGTGCTTATGAAACTTGAGATTTGTATATAGCCGATATTCTTATCAACAGAGCTTCTCACGGTTTTTATCTTAATCTCTTTTCTTATAATTTTTTTATTAAGTTTATTGCCCCCGCGCAAAATATCAATACTTACAAACGAATTTACGGGACCTTTAACGAGGTTAGAAACCTGAGCAAGCGACATGCCGCTGACTTTTCGACCGTCGATTGCCAAAATTATATCTTCGGGTTTCAAATCCGCAAACTGTGCCGGAGTGTCCTCAATTACACTCATTATCTTTATTTTTCCCGAATCGTTCACAATATTTACGCCAATTCCCGAAATTTTTGCGGTAATACATGTATTTTGTTGTGCAAATTCATCTTTCGTCAAAAATCTGGAATACGGATCATCGAGGCTTGCAAGCATTGTTTCTATGGCAACTTTTGCATCCGCTTCGGTTTTAATTTTTCCCTGATATCGGTTTTTCCACCGATTCCAATGTTGGTGGTTAAAATTGGGGTCGTAATATTCGTTTTTTATTGTCTGCCAATTCTTTTCATAAAGTTTCTGAGCCGAAATTGTCGATGTATCTACGGTTTTTTGACTTTCGTTCAACATCGGGTTGTGATTTTCGATATACAGGGAATTTACGGCAAATAATGTTATCACCGCTCCCACGATAAATATTGCTGCTTTTATCCTTCGTCTCATAGTCTTTATTTAACAACAAGGATTTTTTTTTATCAATATACTTTATAAGTTATTTCGGAATTATTCAAAAATCTTTATAAATCATCAAACCCCGGTGAATAAGACGGCAAATTTTTGTATCCGGAATTATTCAAAACGGCTTTTTTAATATATTTATTTGTTTTATTACCCTTTTCCAGAAGTTTTTTAAGTTTATTTTCCCTGTCAACAAGCGGGTGTTCGGATTTTTCAATATCGGGATAAAGTCTTACAATATCGCTCCACACAAACGCTTCCATAGTCCATGCGTAAGTTTCTTCCGCAAGAGAATTAAATTCATCCTGATGCAGTGCCTCATGCGACAACAGTGCCGCTATAGCACCTGCCGGCGCGGTTGCGTGTTTTTCATTAATATAAATATATAAATTTTTACCTTTCTTCCAGCCGACAGCATCAAAAGTTGCATAATCGGGGTTAATTTGTCCGAGGTTTCTAAATTCGATTTTAACGGGCTTACCGGAAAGGTTATTTCCTAATATCGCATTACGTGAAAACATGCCTTCCGTATCTTTGAGCATATCGAGGGCAACGTAGAAAATTTCATCTTTTCCGACATTCTTATACCCCGGAGTGATTTGTTTTATGTATTGCGGTGTATATTTTGCCGGATATTGGTTTGGCACGGTTGTTAATGTGTTTTGTGCCGATTGGGCGGCATATTGCATTCCGACAAAGACTATTCCTAAACTCAGTAATTTTAATGTGTGTTTTTTCAATTTCATACTCTCTTTCAACTCCCCGCTAAAACTGTTAACATATATTATAATTATGTTTTTTATGATATACATAACCGCCTTATCTACCAAGAATAGTATCGATATATTTTCCTATTTTCTCTAATTCTTCTTTATAAGTTTTTATAATT
>CANQSZ010000129.1 GCA_947626645.1 Candidatus Gastranaerophilales bacterium | reverse complement strand
TCGGAATAACAAGGGTAAGCTAACGCATACGGAAATTGTAATGCTCGGGCATCCGACCCTCGCAAACAATTCCTGCAAGAATCCCATCCCCTATTGTATGGAATAACGGTGCGAACCCGAAAAATCCCATTTTCGCTTTTTGTGTTATAATAAACCAAAAGAGGTTTATATGGTTTTTGAAAACAAATTGGGCATAACCGAATCATCAGAACTTGCAAGAGAAGAAGAAAGAATCAGTAAGAAAAAGGCTTTGGAGCTTTTTGAAAAAGGTATTCTTGACTCTTTGGAAGCGGGAAAGTTTTCCTCTTTAGCAAAAATTCACAAGTATCTTTTTGGCGATATTTACGATTTTGCCGGTGAAATCAGAAACGTTAACCTCGCCAAAAGTAATTTTAGATTTGCTCCCGTTATGTATTTAAAACATGCTTTGGAGCATATTGATAATATGCCTCAATCAACCTATGAAGAAATTATTGAAAAATATGTGGAAATGAATGTTGCTCATCCGTTTAGGGAAGGTAACGGTCGCAGTACTCGAATTTGGCTTGATTTAATTCTGAAAAAAGAACTTGCAAAAGTTGTTGATTGGTCTAAAGTCGATAAAGAAGATTACCTTTTAGCAATGGAAAGAAGTCCGGTTAAGGATGTCGAAATCAAAGAGTTATTAAAACAAGCCCTAACATCGGAAATAAATAACAGAGAAGTTTATATGAAAGGTATTGATGCAAGTTATGGTTATGAAGGTTATTTCATTTATAAAATAAATGACTTGAAATAACCGATTTAACCCGACCTGTTATCCTGTATAATTCAAATTTTCATACTTATAATCCTGCCGCAAAAAGTAATTATAAAATAATTTTCAATTTTCGGATTGCTTTATTTAATACGCCTTGCGGGGTTTTTGTTATTTCGTTAATCTTTATTCTGCCGATTTTGATAAGTTTGTTTCTTATAGCTCCGGAATTAGGGTAGCTTTCTTTTAATAAATTCCCGAGTTGTTTTAAAAGTCCTATATTTTCCGCCTCTTGTGCGGTGAAAAAACTGTTTGGCAAAACTACTTTCAATGCCCCTTCTATCTTGTTCAACTCATTCGGTCCTTTGATGAGCAGTTCCATTATTCCGTCTGATTTTGGATTTTTCAAGATATGCGAATATACTCTTTTTTGGCTTTTTAAATAGTCATCTTTCAGGCTTTTGTCCAAATTATATTTTGCCTGATCAAGCATGTACCTGTCAAGTTTCACCCCGAGCGGTGCATTATCCAAATATCTGTCGTTAAAACTAATCATACCAATATACATTCATCTGCTCCTTTTTTTAATAAACACTTTCTATCCAATCTAAAACCCTTAAAAAAATATTTTGTTATTTTTTTAATAAAAAAGTAACAATTTTTAACAAAATAAATTGTATATCAAACCCCGTGCCATCCGTATAAAAGCTCTTTGAAAAAATTTTATCCGATAATTTAATATTGTTGATTAAATTGTTTAAAAAATATATAATTTACTTACGATTATGTTAGAAAATTACGCAAAATATCTATTTTTTATCCAAGGAAAATTGAACGGATTTTTTGAAAAGCAAAAGCCCTATATCAAGTGCAAAAAAGGCTGTGCAAAATGCTGTAAAAATGCGGTTTTTCCTTATTCTGATATAGAAGTTAAATATCTTATGGTCGGTTACAGTCAGCTTGAAAAGTCCGTTCAAGATAAAATTATGCAAAACATTCAAAATACCTTAACACTCAAAAAAGAGTTTGAAGGTAAAGAGTTTCTCTATGATTGTCCGTTTTTGATTGATGATGCGTGTTCGGTTTATAATCACCGAGGAATAATCTGCCGTTCTTTCGGCTTAATTACAAACGGTGCAGACGGAAGAATGAAAGTTCCTTTTTGTTGTTTTGAGGGGTATAATTTTTCCGATGTCGTTGATTTTGATACAAAAATCGTTTCAATGGAAAAATTTAAAAAATTGAATATCAAACAAGAGCCGCTTGCATTTAATGCGGGCTATCACTTTTTGACAGACGACGATTTTGCAAAAGGTTTCGGGTTTGAATTTGGGGATAAAAAACCTCTGATTGATTGGTTTATCGTTTAGTTACAAATAACTGTCAGAAAGATTAGTAACCTTCATAATTCAAGGTTTGGTAATCGTAAACTCTTTGTCCGTTTACGTTGTCTCCGCCGCCTGCTACGACCTCAACGGATTGAGTATATTGTCTTATTCCTTGCGGGATAACTCTGTATTTTGTTACTCTGACGTTATCAATTCTCTCATCGGAGCCGACATCAACCGTCGTGTATTGGCAACCTTTGAGTGTATATTTGTCATTACTGTCCGAACCTGTAATGTAAGCGTTTGTAAGTCCTTCAAATATATATCCGCCTTCGCCTCTGTGAACCAGTGCATAGCGACCCTGATATTGGCTCGGGTAAGTCAGTTTCGTTCCGTCAACCATTGTTACGCTTGTGTATTGGGTTGAATTATCGTTGTATTTCTCAACATTTACCACATCGTTTTTGTTAAAAGCTACACCCGAGATTGAAACAGGCGTACTGTAGTAATTTTGCAATTCGTTGATTGAATTGATATAATCCATTATAATTAAACTCGGCAAAATCCAACCGTAAGGGTTGTGATAGTAGTGCGGATGAGGCATCGGCGCATAGGGACGATACGGCACAACAGGTCTGTGGTAATGCTGCGGCTGTGGTCTCGGTGCAGGTCTGTGCGGTTGAGGTTGCGGTCTTGGTGTCGGTCTGTGCTGCTGCGGTTGAGGTCTAGGTGTGGGTCTGTGGTTTTGCGGCGGTCTGTTGTAATTGCGTCTCGGTGCTTGCATTTCTATATTATCGCTTTGGTATTCCGAGGCTTTCACTTCGTTTGTTCCGACAGGAGCGGTAATTAACGACAATGCCAATGCCGTCGCCGGTAATGCCGTTTTTATACCGTTACTTTTCTTTCTGTTTTCCCCCGTAAAATATTGGCTGCTTCTGTTTCCTGTTGCCATTGATACCGATTTAATATTCATACACACTCCTATATTTTTTGCATGTTTATATTAAATCACCTAAAAAAATTTTTTGTTACCGGTAATCTCTTTTTTATCATAAATTGTAACATTTCTTAGTTTTAAAATTTTGTAATTTTTTTAAGAGTTTGGCGCATGGGCTATTTATTTAATTTGTCGTTTTAATTCTTTTCTTACACCGGATAAAGGACCGTTGTTGGGGTTTCTGAGGTTTTGGATATATTTTTGAACGTAAGTTACGGGGTATTTGGGCAGCCAGCCGAGTTTAACAAAAATCGAGACCGTTTCAGCTCCTTGCGAGAGCATAAGTTCATCGATTGTTTGCTCATGAGCGGGCGAGATTGATGAAAATATCTTGATGAGGTAATCGGAAAAAGTAACTACCGAATATCCCGATATTACACCGGTATTTACAACTATGTTTTGCAGATTCAAATCTTCTTTTGTTGACAGAGTGTTTTTTGCATCAGCCGGAAGTGCTAAACCCTAATTTGCTAAAAACAAAAATGGCTTTAGAATTAATTCGTAAACT
>CANQSZ010000128.1 GCA_947626645.1 Candidatus Gastranaerophilales bacterium | reverse complement strand
GTTCAGTTTTACCAATTCGGAGTACAAATATTTGTATTCGTTTGTATTATCAAGGGCTTCGGCTTCCGAAGCATATTCAAGTGCCGTTTTGTAATCCTGTTTAGTCTTGTAAAATTCACTCATTTTTGCGTAATATTCAGGATTATTCAAATCGTAAAGAATAGCACGTTTCATACACTCGATTGCCTCATCCAAATCATCTTCCTTTGCTCTTACAAGTGACAGGTAATAATACCCCCGAGAACAATTTATATCCAGCGATATCGCTTCTTGTGCGTAATCTTTTGCTCTTTCGTAATCCTCTTTTAAATATGCCGCTTTTGCACCGATAAGATTTGCGTATATGTAATTCGGGTTAATTTTTAATATTTCATCAGTGATTTCAAGTGCTTTATCATAATCTTTTTCTTTTATATAAATTTCTGCTAAATCACTCATATAATCGGGATTTTCGGGATTTGTTCCGATAACTTCTTGCAGCAAATTCTTCGCTTTATCAAAAATATTCAAATCCAGATAGATTTTACTCAAGGACAACTTTGTAAAATTGTCCGTAAAACCTTTTTCAAGATTTTCTTCAAGAATTTTTTTGGCACCGAGAAAATCTTTATATTCGGCATTAATCAACGCTTTTAAAACTCTTGCTTGCGGGTGTTCACAATTATTTTCCAAAATAGCATCGACTTCTTGTTTTGCCTTTGGAAAATCTTTCTTATCAAAATACAAATACGCTAAAGAATACCTGTAATCCAAATTGTCAGGACTTAAATACAGTGCTTTTGAATACGCTTTTTGGGCTTCTTCAAACCAGCCGTTATAAAAATAAGCATTACCGAGGTTATAATAATATTTTGAGTTAAGTTTATCTAAATTTGCAGCCTTTGAGAAATGTTTAATCGCATCGACAAAGTTCATGTTTTCCAAATCGAACAATCCCAAAAAATTCAATATTTCGGGATTTTGGGAATTTTTTCCGATACGTTCAAAAATTTCTTCGGCTTGAGCGAGATTCTTTTCGTCAAACTTGATTTTTCCTTGAAGTAATAATACGTTTTCATCGTCGCTATCGCATTCGGATAAGATTTCATTTGCTTTGTCTGTTTCGCCGTTCAAATACAGTGCATTTGCATAATTTACTTTTACGTCGGTGTTAAAAAATTCACTGTCTTTGTATTTGTCAATCTCGCAAAACAGTTTTAATTTCACTAATATATTCACTAAACTTTTCAAGTTTTCGCAATTTTTGTCATTTTCAAAAAGTTTTTGTGAAATTTCCAAAACGGAATCCAAATCATTCTGACGTTCTTTTATTTTTCTGACAAGTTTAAGGGTTTCAGGGTGCAAACCGTTTATTGCCAACACTTTTTCAAGATATTGCATTGCTCTGGTGTAATTATTTATTAAAAAATAAAGTTCGCCTATTTGATACAAAATTTCGGGATTATCGCCTTCGGATTCAAGTGCTTTATAAAGCATTTCAATCGCGGGCTTGTAATACTTTTGTTGTTTCAATTCAAAAGCCTGTTTTATATAATCGATACTCAGTTCATTTTCCATAAATTTCTCTCTTTTATTCTTCTACAACTTCTTGCGGAATATATATTTCTCCTTTTGGTTGAACTTGCTTTTCGTGTTTTTTGAAGAAAAATCCTTTAGACTCTTTTTTGTCTTTCTTCTTTTTTTTCTTTTTTTTCGGTTCTTCCACTTTTTTATTGATAATGATTAAAACTTCATCTTCCTCAGCCATTTTGAGGTTATTTCTCGCAATCCCTTCAAGGCTGTTATCTGATGTAATCATTTTCTTTTCGGATTTTAAGTCTTCATTTCGTGATTGTGCTTTTTTTAAAAGATTTTCCAGAGTAACCGTTTTGCCTTTATATGAAATTATTTTGGTAACATTCAAAATCGCACCGTATCCGATTTGGATAAGACAAAAAATCAGGACAATCGTCAAAAACGAGTAATAAAATCCCGTTTTTCTGTTGACTTTTCCGTCAGGCTCGTTCTGTTGAGAACGGTTGTATTTTTGTCTGTCCGAATTTCTCATAGTCAAAACATTTCCCCTTCGCTATAATTATAGCAAAATTATGGTATTATTCAAAATATACTTATTAATTTACAATTTGAAACTGGTCGCAAACTTGAACTGATTTTTGATAAGCTCGTTGGTATTACTGAAAGTTTGACTTGCTCCGAGTTCAAATCTTAATCGGTCAATGTCTTTATTGCCAAACGGATTTATTGACAAAATAAGTTCGGATTTTTTCAGGTTTCGAGTTATATCCGTTGAAAAAATTTCTTTTAGCGTAAAATATTGGTTTAATTTCCACTCGGGAGCGAAATAGAAATTGTCGTTGTAATTATTGTTGGTGGAATTGACGGTTTTTTTGTAAGCGGTATTAAGTGCCAAACATTTGTATTCAAATCGTGAAAATACCCCCGATGATTGCTCCAATTCGCCGTAATCAATGCTTTGGTCGAATGTGGTTCCCGCGCTGAAACCTTTTATTTTTCTGTAATTTGTGCTTGTTACGGGAATTATACTATACTCGGGGGCATTGTATTTTGAAAACGAATTGTACAACTTTGACGACGGTGTTTTTAAGTCCGCAAAACTTTGTGTGGAAATTCTGTATGGCTTTTGAATGTTCAGTTTTAAAAATTCTTCTTCAATATCGTCTAAAGAAATAGCGTTTTCTTCATCGTACGAAGCATAGCCGTACAAAACATCCGAGTACATATCGGTTATTTGATATTCCTCATCATTATTATTCTCATCGGCAAGCTCATCGTCTTGTTCTTGGTCTTGCGGCAATGAAGTATCAGCCGTAACATCGTCAGAGGTGATAACTTGAGGTTCACTTTCCGCAACATCATCTGACTGCCGTTCCGGCTCGTCATCGGGTATATGATATACAAACACTAACGTATCGTTGTTTGTTTTTATCGTATTATCCGTGAGCGATACCGCACCGCAGGGTAATAATGTAATCATGAAAAGTATTAATACCAAACTAACCTTTTCCATACTCTCATTGTATTCCATAATTTCTCTTTCGACAATCCTTTAACAGTATTAAAACTTTGCTTTTTGTAACAGAATATTATCACTACACTTGACAATAGTATTTTTATATGTTAATATACAAGTGGGGTAAATGTATATTTATAAGTCTTATCAAATTGATGAGACTTTCTTTTTTGCTTATTTTTATATTGACTTTTAAAAAAATCTCATTAAAAACAAATTACGACTAATGCAAACGGATGATTTTTGGCGGAAAAATTGAGAAAAAACGCAAAATATCCGACAATTAGAAGTAAGAAGATAAGAAGGCGGTAAAAATGAGATTAAACAGCGGAATTTTCTACAATGACAAAGGAATAACGCAATCTATAAGAGCTATGCACTTGCAAAGCGAACTTATAGGAATAAGCAACGAGAACGTAGGCGGGTTTGACAAAATCGGCTATCAGCGAAAAGAGCCGGTAGTTTCGTCATTTGCGGAGTTTTTGGGAGTGCATGCTCTTTCTACCACCAAAGACGATAAAATCGGACGTATCGGACTTTCGGAAAATCCTTTGGATATTGCGCTCGCAAACAAAGGCTATTTCCAAACAGAAACCGCCAACGGTATAAAATTAACCCGTGACGGTCGGTTTAAAATAGGTTCTGACGGGTCGTTGTTAACACTTGAAAATGCGAACGTTTTATCTGTTGCGGGCATGCCTATCAAGCTGCCGTTTATTCCTCAAGATTTGAAACAGAT
>CANQSZ010000127.1 GCA_947626645.1 Candidatus Gastranaerophilales bacterium | reverse complement strand
GATCGGGATCGGGGTCCGGATCAGGGTCAGGATCGGGGTCCGGATCAGGGTCAGGATCGGGATCAGGGTCTGGATCAGGATCTGGGTCGGGATCAGGATCGGGTTTGGGCTTGGTCTCGTCGGGTATTTCTAACGGTGTTGCATCAACTACGTTATCATCTTCATCAACGTCAGATTGCTTACCGTCAAAAATTCCGTCGCCATCGCCTGTCGGTGTGTAGTAGTTTCTTTCTTCTTTATCGTGTCCTGTATCTTTTACATCGTCAGGTCTTACTGCATGTCCTGTCGGAATTTCGGTTGTGCCGACAACTTTTTCCGTCGTGCTGTTACGTTCTTTGCTAAAGCCGTCTTTATTAAAATGTGCTTCAATACCGTTAGCATAAACGTTGTCTGCCGTAATATCGAGTGTCCCTTCATCTATAACCGCATGTTTTACCGTAACGGTCGAATTTGCCCACGCTTCGTGGTTGCTGCCGTAAGCATCCGTTACCCTTTCTTTTGTTTCTCTTATATTGTGGTTAATATCAAGTGCTTTTAAAACGACTTTATTTGGCAGAGTTTTTGAACGGTAATCGTCTTTACTATACCTTTGGTCAAACTCATAACCGTCTTGTCTTTTGCCGAAATAATCTGCCGGAATTACCGATGTGTCTTTAATATCGCCAAGGTTTTCTATTTCAAGGGTCGTTCCTCTTGTTACGATTTTTATGTCGCCTTCTGCGGTAACATTATCGATAGTCGTATTTCCTGCAAATTCTGCATCAATGTTGCCTTCTCTTGCAATCATTGTGCAAACTTTATTCTCTTTTGTTTCTTGGTTTCTGCCTTTGACGTAGTAACTGTCTTCTTTGATGTAAATGTTTTTATTTGCCAAAGCATCCATTGCATATTGCGGAGCTTTTGTTTGGATAAATGTTAATTTTTTATCCTCGGAACCTATGCTGCCGTCTGCGATGAGTGATAAGCCCCAACCCTCGACGTTTGCATGCTTTGCATTAGTAACATTTGCATTAACCATGTTGTATTTTTTCGAGGTGTTACTGTCGCCATAATCATCATCGACCGTTAGAATTACACGTCCGTCAGCTTTTATGGAATCTATGTTCATATCCGCACCGACTGATGCGTAATTTATGACTAAATCTCTGTCATCATTTTTTGTATTAGTCGTTGTGGCATTTACTTTTCCGGTAATTTTGCCGTTGATTGATTTTGCAAAATTTCTGCTGCCGTCTGATTTAGCTCCGATACCTGTACAACCCGATGTTGAGCATTGAGTTTGTTGAACGGATTCTCCGATTGTTCCGTTTTGTACGGTCATATTCAAATCCCCGCCTGCGTTGAGTAACGTTTTTATTACTCCCGCATTCAGTATATTTGCATCGGTTACGTTAATATCAATATTTTTTCCTGCGGTGATGTTATTGTCAGTATCTTTGTGTCCTATAACAACACTTCCGCCGCCTTTGGCAATTATATTGACATTCTGTTCAGCTTTTACCGTTCCTTTGATTGTAATATCGCCTTTTGCATCGTTATCGATTTTTATATTATTTTTGCCCGAGACTTTTCCAGTTTCTGTAATATCAATACCGTCTTCGCCGGTATTTGTCATTGTTAAATCGCCGTTTGAATCTACTGTTCCCGAAACATTTAACCCTTTTGCACCCGAATTGGTTATTTCGGTTGTTGTGCCGTTATTTGTAACATTACCTTGGATATTCAAACCGTTAGCACCGACGTTTACCATTTTGAGAGTGCCTGTATTGTTTGTTACCGTTCCGTTTGTGGTTACAATCAATTGCGTTGTTGTATCGTGGTTATCTATTTTTTCATTTCCCGTGTTTGTAAAGGTTTTGCCGATTGATAAATCTCCCGCGTAGTTGTCAACGGTTGCCTCTCCTGTATTAACTACTTCGCCGTTGATATTAAGACCGCCCGAGCCTTTGTTTTCCATTTTAAGCCCGCCTTTAGATGTGGCATGTCCGTTTGCTTTTACGTTCAAACCTCCCGCACCTTCGTTGAGGTATGTTGCCTTTTGACCTACGGTTATTGTTCCATCAACGTTTAAGCCCTCTGTTCCATGTGTGGTGTTGTGAATTTCAGCATTTCCTTTGATGTTGATATTGCTTTCCGATTGAATATTCAAACCGCCGGTGTCGTTAGATAAATTGTATAATTCGTTGCCTGTGTTATCAGTATCAAAATGACCGTTCCAGATGTAGGCATCCCCTTCGTGGTTAATTTTACCCGAAATATTGAGCCCGTTTCCGCTGCGGTTTCTTATTCTCAATTCGCCATTTGTATCAATATCGCCCGATATATAAACGCCTGTATCGGTGTTTGCCTCGACTTCTATACTGTCTGATGTATGAGTTTGGTCGTTATAATGCAATTGTGCCATCGGGATATTGTAAATTCTTGTTATTCCGTCGTTTTGGATTTTTCCGGAAATTTTTAAATCTCCGTTATTGTTATCAATTTGCAAAATGCCGTTTACGTTTGCGACCGTACCCGAAATATCGATACCATCTGTACCTGTGCTACTGTTTTGAAGGTGTATTCCGTAACCCGATTGCGGTTCCGTCGGAAATGTTGGTTCTTCGCCTTTTGCTGCAAAGTTTTTAACGTTTCCTTTGATATCAATTCCTTTCGTGGAAACGATTTCAATTTTACCGCTATCGCTTATTCCGAATGCTTTACCCTCGGCAGTTTTTACATCAGCACTTACAAGTTGGTTAAATAAATTATTTGCATTTGTTAATGATTCTTGTATTTTGTCTTGTTTTACCCCCGCAAAAACTCCGGCATTATTGTCAACGGTTATTTTACCGCCGTCAATATAGACATCTCCTGCCGAAAATACTTTACCTTGAATTTTTACCTCAGAACGCGAGTTGTCTCCCGAGCCGTTGGTGTATTTTAGGGTTAGTAATGCTATTTCGGGGCTTGCTGCTACCATTGTTTTAAAACTGTCATAATTACTTTGTGTTGGTGAATAAACTTCTAAAGAACCGACATTAAGAACGCCCGAAGCACCGACTATCATGCCTTTAGGCGAAACGAAAACGGCTTTTCCGTTGTAGAAAGAGCTGTCTTTCATGGTATTTAAAATACCGTCAATCTGAATCTGATTTTGTACGTAGTTGACAAATTGGGTCATGTCGTTTTCAAACTTTAAATTGGCAGTATGTCCGCTGCTAAGTTCAAAGTTTTCATAATCTCTTATCCCTATGCCATTGTGTACACTTTTGGGTGAGATATCATAAACTCCGTTACTTGTAGCTGTAACGTCAGAAATATTTGTTGCGAAGACAGGCACAAATGTCTGTTGTGCAAGAAACATACATGCGGTTAGCAAAGCTATAACCCTTCTTTTGTTCTTTCTACTGCCGTTCATTGATTTGTCCTTTCATATTTATTCTTAGCATTATTCTTTATTTCCTTTTATTACCGTATTTTTTTTCACACTTTTTTGCGCATGAATTTATTAATATATATAATTTTTGCTACGGTTTTTTTGAAAAAAAATTTAATAATTTCCTCGAATTTTATAAAAATTTTTACAAAAATTTACAAAAAAAACAGGTCTCAAATTTTTGAAACCTGTCTTTTTCTATGTTCTATCCGAAATTATCTTTGCGATATGTTGTTCACATCATCTAATATCATATTCAGATATAGCAGTTGATTTGCGGTTGCCTGATCGAGGTTAACGAACATCGCACCTGCTCTGTGGTCTGTTGCGGATACAATCTTGACATCGGCTTTAATATCCAAGCCTCCGTAAGA
>CANQSZ010000126.1 GCA_947626645.1 Candidatus Gastranaerophilales bacterium | reverse complement strand
GGAAGATTTATTAAAAAATCGGGTTTAACGTCTGTTGAGGTGAATTGTTTTGTATAGTGAACATTTTCCTGTAAATTCACGAATGTCAAAATCTGTTCAAGCCAATCTTCGCCAAATTCACCTTTCAAATTCTGGTTTGTTGTAAGAGCTTTGGCATATTTTTCCGCGGTGGATATTGCGTTTTTGATTTCCAAAGATTCCATTTGGTGCGACTTTTGGTAATTATCAATACTGTCTTTAAAGTCTTTTAAAAGTTTATTTATCGGATTAATTTCTTCCGATTTAAAAAGCTCCATTTTGTTTTTTAAATCCGCGGAATGTTCGGAAATTAACTGCTCCTGTTGATTTTTCAAAGACTCCTGAGCAATTTTTGAAAATTCCGCCCTAACCTGATTAACGATATTTTCGTTTAAATCGGTTCGGGATTTTAATTCAAGATTTTCCGTTTTTAAATTGAGCATTTTATTTTCATAAAATCTTGATGCGGCAAACCACGTTCCGATACCTGTTAAAATAACACACAAAATAAGTATTATAATTTCAAAAACCATTTGCAATCTCCTAATCCTATTTCTAATATAGCATAAATATATTTAATTTAAACTTGCAACGGTTCGATTTTTTTATTAAAATAAAGATAAGGAAAAAGATTTAAGAAGGGATAGTTGAAAATGGCGGCAGAAAGACAAAGAGTACAGGAACAGGACAAATTAATAAGACGGACAAATTTTGATGCGGTAGAAAGCAACTTAACATCCGAGCAGGTAAAACTTGAAGCATCAAGATGTCTGAATTGCAAAAACCCGAGATGCGTTCAAGGCTGTCCGGTTAATATAAAAATTCCCGAATTTATCTCGGCACTGAAAGAAGATAACCTGGAAAAAGCGGGAAAAATAATAAGAGAAACGAGTATGCTGCCGTCGGTATGCGGCAGAGTATGCCCCCAAGAAAGGCAGTGTGAAGGCAATTGCGTACTCGGAATAAAAGGATTGCCCGTTGCAATAGGAGCATTGGAAAGATATGTGGGGGATAATACTCAGGCTGATACCGTTGAAATAAAACCTTCGGGCAAAAAAGTTGCAATCGTAGGTTCGGGTTGTGCGGGAATTACGGCAGCGGCAGACTTAAGAAAAGCAGGGCATGAAGTTGTCGTGTTTGAAGCCTTACACAAGCTGGGCGGAGTTTTACGCTACGGAATACCGCCGTTCAGATTACCGAGAAAAATTCTTGATAGGGAAATAACAAACCTTAAAGAAATGGGCGTAAAATTCCACACAAACGTAATCGTCGGCAAATCAATTACCCTAAAACAATTGAAACAAGACGGATTTGATGCAATATTCATTTGCTCGGGTGCCGGACTTCCCAAAATGATGAGAATCCCGGGGGAAAACCTTAACGGAGTATATTCGGCTAACGAGTTTTTAACAAGAGTAAACCTTATGGGCGCCGGCAAAAAAGACAGCGTAACACCGTTGAGAATAGGCAAAAAAGTTGCCGTAATCGGCGGAGGAAACGTTGCGATGGATGCGGCAAGAACCGCAGTAAGAGTAGGATTTGAACAGGTTTCGATTTTGTACAGAAGAACGGAAGCAGAACTTCCCGCACGTCTTGAAGAAATAAGACACGCAAAAGAAGAAGGGGTAGAGTTCAAATTTCTGCACGCACCGGTGGAAATTTTCGGCAAAGACGGATATGTTGACGGTATGAAATTTGAAATAATGGAGCTTGGAGAACCCGATTCATCAGGCAGACGCCGCCCCGTCGGAACGGGTAAATACATAACCGAAGATGTTGATACGGTTATTGTGGCGCTCGGAACAGGTCCCAACCCGATTATCCAAAAATCCGCGCAAGCCGAAGGTTTAGAGATTATAACAGATTCAAAAGGCTATATAACCGTTGATGATGAAACACGTTCAACAAATCTTTCGTGCGTATTTGCAGGCGGTGATGTTGCGCCGGTCGGAGAATCCAATGCGATAAATGCAATGGGTGCCGGCAAAAAAGCCGCCAAAGCTATCAACGATTTGTTATCAAAATAATAATGAAAAAACTTTTGGGAATATTATTTTCAATATACTTAAGTCTGATGCCTGTTTTGGCATTAGAACTTGATATGTCGGTTGACGAGGAAATAAGAAAAAAATACAATACAAATCAGCTTCAATACGACGTTTTACCCGAATTACCCAAAGTAAGTCCGACCCAAGGACAAAACACAAATACAAATAAAGCCCCCGCCCAAACTCCCGTTTATACCCAAAACCAACCCAACGTAACGGCGGTTGACCCGAAATCGGGAATTAAAATTCCCTCGGGAACAAAGTTTCAGGTTAAATCAAACCTTACAATATCCGACAGCCAAAAATCCGGCACGGTCGTTTCATTCAACTCTTACGCCCCCGTTTATAAAAGCGGAATAACAATACCAACAGGGACAAAATTTTACGCGATAATCGAAGAATCACACAGACCGCAAATAACCGGAAACGGCGGACTTGTGGTTATAAGAGTTACAAGCATGACCTTTGGCGGAAAAACTTACCAAATCAACGCAAAAATTACAAAAGCCAACTCAAAAAAAATATTCTTTAACAACATAAAAGGTCAGCGACAATATTGGAAAGGTGTCGCAAAACAAATCGACAAAGGCGAAAACTTTTACAAAAAGACCCGCCGAGCTTCGGCAAAACTTGCCGATAACCCGATTGGGATAATAATAGCATCAGTACCGACTGTTGCGGGAATTGCAGGTTATGCCGTTACAACGGTGATTTCGCCCGTGTCAGGTCTGTTTTCAAAAGGCAAAAGTCTCTCAATCCCATCAGGTAGCACATTTGAAATAAAATTACTCGACAATGCCTACGTTAATTAATTTGTTTTAATTTACCCTCAAAACCCTTGAAAATAATTTAAAGACAAAATCTTTAATCCGAGGATAAAATTCTACGGTTTTGCAAAATAAAAACCCCAGCCCCAAAGAAATTACAAGATTGATTGAATAACATATCGCCAGCTTTAGTACCCAATGCAAATGAATATATTTTACAACATAAAGCAATATTGAAGCTCCGATACCCTGAGATAAATAAAAATACAACGCACGACTTCCCAAATATTCAAGGAATTTATTTTTTAAAACGTTTTTAAAAAGCATTATAACTCCGACAGACCCCAACGATGCCAAAACATAAGGCAAGTGAGTTACGAATTTATACTTCTGCAAGAAAAATCCGTCAATTGTCGAATACATAATCCCCAAACTTACCGCACTTATTAAAACAAACAATACCCAAATGATTTTATTTTTAAATTTGAATGTTAAAAATCCCACCAAGATAAGCCACAAATAGAACAACTCTCTTTGAGCGGGAACGCCTAACATATTTATATTCAAAACACTTTGAAAAGCCCACGAATAAACATAATAAACGGCAATACCGACCGCGATAAATACCTGCCAAAATTTGTTTAAAAATTTTGTGATAAGAACGGAATATATTAAGCCCACGACATAAACAGGAACAAACCAATAAGAGCCGCCGACAACTTTGAACAATTTTATATCTGCAAAAGACAAACAAATCGGCTGCATTAAATTTTTCAAAGAGCAATACCCCGAAAACGAATTAATAACCAAAACCGGTATAAAAAATATCAGGATAATTTTAGCAATTTGTTTAATCGGGTCAATATTAGGTTTTATACTCATCAGACATCCGGTTAAAAAGAAAAAGACGGGAACATCAAACAGTAAAGATAAATTTTTAATATACAAAGGGGTGTAACTATTACCTGACCAAAATACGGTGTGGATGAAAATTACGGATAAAATACACAAGCCTTTAGCCGCATCAATAAAGGGTTCTCGTAGCCC
>CANQSZ010000125.1 GCA_947626645.1 Candidatus Gastranaerophilales bacterium | reverse complement strand
AAAAGACGGACTTCAAGCAATACAAACGATTAACAAACTCGGATTGGCGGTAAAAATCATAGCATTGAGCGGATATGACGATTCGGATTTAATCTACAGAGCAATGAAATTGGGAGCAAAAGGATACGTATTAAAAACAATGGCATCGGTAAAACTTATAACCGCGATAGAAGAAGTAGCGGCAGGAAAGATTTATCTTCCGGCAGTTCTTACTACAAGGTTCTTTGAATACTTCCAAACAGCGGCAAAAGAAGAAGCAAAAATGGCGGAAGGCGAAAATCTTCTTTCAAGTTTGACGATGAGAGAAAACGAAGTTTTGGAACTTTTAACCGAAGGTATTAACTACAAGTCTATTGCGGGAAAATTAATTATATCGGAAACTACAGTAAAAACACACGTTAATAATATATTCCAAAAATTACAGGTTAATGACAGAACAAATGCGGTGCTATACGCATTAAGCCATGGATTTAAACCGGGTAAAACATCCTCGGTTGTAACAACAACAGTATAAAATCTGACACACAATAGCTCAAGGGTTCTGCCATTGACGGCGAACCCTTTATTTTTAAGATTAAAAGAGGCACTATGATTGAAAAACTATCCGACGAATTGAACTTACAAATCAGATGCGTTTCACACGAAATAAGAAACCACCTGTCGATTTGTGATATGTATTCACAGATTATAAGAAAAAACCTTGAAAAAGCGGGAATCTGTAACCCGTCAATAGATAACGCGCTTGACTGTATCCAAAAATCAATACAGATAATCGGGTCAAATATACTCGAATTGAAATCGCTAAATAACACCGCATCAAAAATACTTGATTTTGAAACAATAGTGAAAGAAGGAACAGAACTTGCAAAAGCCTATATAGCAGACAAAAATATTGAGTTCAGCGTGTTTATAAAAAACAACGCAAAAATAGTAGCAGATGAGAACAGACTTTTAGCTTGCATAGTAAATATCATTAAAAACGGGATTGAAGCTATAGAAGTGAAGGGGAAAATAGAAATACTTGCCGAAGTAAAAAATAATACCGCCATAATTAAAATCGGAAACAACGGTAAACCAATTCCTAAAGACAAACAAAAAGAAATTTTCACAAGGGATTACACGACAAAAAACAGCGGATGCGGACTCGGATTAAACATTTGCAAAAAATATCTTGAAGAACAAAATGCCGGATTAGAACTTCTGAAATCAGGAAAAAATCTGACACAGTTTGAAATAACAATTCCTGTTTATGATAAATAAAAAAAACACAAAGGAATAAAATATTAGCAAAAACAATTTAGCGCGGGAGTTTGCCTCTTAATTGTCCGCAGGCAGCATCGATATCTGCACCGCGTTCCAAGCGTACCGTAACTTTTTTGCCCGAATGTTCCAACAGACACTTAAATTTCATAATACTGTTATTTGAGGGTTTTTGATAATCATTTTCTCCAATCGGGTTGTAGGGGATAAGGTTTATGTTACATTTTATATCGCTCAAATAATGTGCCAATTGCTTAGCAGATTCTGTGGTATCGTTAATATTTTTAATTAAAAGATATTCGATAGTTATGCGCCTGCCGGTTTTTTGAATATAATACTTGAGTGAGGAATGTAAATCATTCATATTGTATTTATTTTCAATTTTCATCAACTTGGAGCGGATTTGGTGGTTGGGAGCGTGCAGAGAAATTGCCAGAGTAGATTGAAGGTTTAAATCGGCAAGTTTTATAATTTGCGGGATTATACCGGAAGTTGAGACGGTAAGACGTCTTGCACCGATTTGGAAGTTTTCGTTAAACATTTCCATTGCTTTCAAGACATTATCAAGATTTAACAGTGGTTCACCCTGCCCCATAAAAACGACGTTTGTAACTTTTAAACCTGTGTCGCGTTGAATTGTTAATACCTGTTCAATAATTTCTTTATAGGTAAGATTGCGGATGAATCCTCTTTTTGCTGTGGCACAAAAGCTGCAATCGACGGCACAACCGACTTGGGAGCTGACACAAGCCGTTAAATTTGCTCTGTTGTCAAAGCGCATCAGAACGGTTTCGACACATTCACCGTCGGCAAACTCCAAAAGATATTTGATAGTTCCGTCGGAGCTGACTTGCTTTACTTTAATTTTAATATCGGAAACGATGGCGACTTTTTTCAGTTCTTCTCTGAATTTAACGGATAAATCGGTCATTTCATCGATAGATTTGACGGATTTAAGATAGAGCCAGTTGTGGATTTGCCTTGCGCGAAAATCGGAAGCCCCGAGTTGAGAGGTAATCCGTTTAATTTCACCTAAGTTTAAACCTGATAATATTTCCATAGCAAATTATACCGTCAAAAATAAAACCTAAACAAAGTTTAAGCTAAATATATAAAGATTTCAATACCATTACGTCAGGGTGTCAAGTTATTATGTTTAGAAACGTAAGAAAGTAGGATTGGTGGAACGATTGTCATTCCACCAATCGGCTTAATTTTAATCACTCGTAGCATGACAAAACAAATTTGTCATGCTGAATTTATTTCAGCATCTTACCAATTTTCAGATAAGTAACGTCGGTCGGATTTACTAATCCACCAAAAACAAAGAGAAGAACGGGGGTTCTTCTCTTTGTCAAAGTATTGAAACTTTTTTCGTCAACTAAACTTTTTGCCAACTAAACTTTTTTTGTCAACTAAAATTTTCGTCAACTAAACTATTTTGCCAACTGACTGTTTAGTCAATTAACTTTCTCGTCAACTAACTATTTAGAAGTTGTCAAGACATATTTTGCTGCGTTTGATGCAGGTTCAACTGTTGCATCGTGGAATACAACAGGGAATACGTCTGTCATGTGTTTTGCGTCGTTTTTAACGATACAAGGTGTTTGTACTTGTTTATTTGTTTGATTGTCTGTAGTACAAGATACTTCTTTGTTAGGTAGTGTCAAGCCGTTAACATCAATAAAGCCCATACATTGTGTATGGCTATCAATCCAAGAATCATCAAGTCTTGTACCTAAAGGTAAGTCACAACCTGTTGCGGTTTTATCGCCGTTAGAAAATGCAATGATTGAACCGTCAGCCAATGAATAAGCTAGATATCCACTAACGTCTGTTAATACGTGAGGACTTTTGATTGAATATGCAGATGTTGCTTCTTCAGAACCAGAAGAAGTGCTTTTAATAGTTAGACCTGATACAGGACCTAAAGCTGTTTGACCTGTTAATGTACCGTTAAACAATGCGCAGAATGACATTTTACCTTCGGGGTTTTCGATTGAATATTTGTCAGCACTGCTATCGCATGTCTCTGTAGCACCTGCATAGTCAAAGTCGTATTGAGCTTGAGCCATCAAACCTGCTTGGTTCAAAGTTGAAAGTGATTTTTTGAATTGTGAACGGAATTTAGCACCGTTAGTGTTCGCAATCAATGTAGGAATAGTCATGGCAGCAACTACACCAATAATACCCAGAGTAATCAATACTTCTGCCAAAGTAAAACCGAATCTTTTTG
Organism: Candidatus Gastranaerophilales bacterium; assembly: GCA_947626645.1. Lineage (GTDB taxonomy): Bacteria > Cyanobacteriota > Vampirovibrionia > Gastranaerophilales > Gastranaerophilaceae > Zag111. Next base: position 539 of record CANQSZ010000125.1, on the reverse strand, counting down.
TCATAATCTTTTCACCTTTCTTTTAAATTAAAACTATAACATAATATGCTTTACATACCGATTATATTACTATTTTTTCCAAAATCTGTCAACCGTTTAAATGATTTCTTACCCCGTATTGTGCCAAAATCTTTGCATCAAAAATCCTCCCTGAATTTACAAGAGTATTAATCCCAAAATACTACACGATGTTACATTAATTATTCATAACTAATTCTAAAGGATTAGTTATGTGGTGGTTTTGCCTGTCATACTTGCATTTTGGGTTTGTAAAATTTTGTAAATTTTTGTACCGCATTCATCAAGCGTGGTTCCGTCGGATTGGTTAAGCTACGTTTTTTACAATTGTGTCATCCTGAATTTATTTCAGGATCTCTATATTGGCAAACCGAAAATTTTAGATGCTGAAATAAATTCAGCATGACACATGCACCATGTTATCCTAAACTTCGCCAAATATGCCATCCTGAACTTTACAAAGCGAAGCACCGCAACGAAGTGAGGATGGCTGAGCCTGTATGCGTTGACGAAGTCATTAG
>CANQSZ010000124.1 GCA_947626645.1 Candidatus Gastranaerophilales bacterium | reverse complement strand
CATACGGCACGCAGTCTCACTCGGCTCAACAAGTTTCGCCGGTTCGGCTAGTGCCCCTCAAGGGGGGAGGGGATAAAATATTGTCGGATTAGTAAATTAGACCTGCGTTACTTATCTGAAAATTGGTAAGATGCTGAAATAAATTCAGCATGACACATGCACACCATGTCATCCTGAACTCTACAAAGCGAAGCACCGCAACGAAGTGAGGATGACTGAGCCTGTATGCGTTGACGAAGTCATTAGCTGTTTCAGGATCTTAATATTTGGAGTAGTGGCACTTGCCCCATCTTTAACATATATCACCTTCTTGCCTTCTCTCCCTAACCCTCAGCCATACGGCACGCAGTCTCACTCGGCTCAACAAGTTTCGCCGGTTCGGCTAGTGCCCCTCAAGGGGGGGATAAAATACCGTCGGATTAGCATATTTGTTGGGGTAGAAACCACCAACCTACATTTCTCGCGGTGAGAATTTGCAGTCGATGGGTGGAATGACAATCGTTCCACCCATCCTACGTTATTCTTATCTGAAAAGTGGTAAGATGCTGAAATAAATTCAGCATGACAAATTTGTTTTGTCATGCTACGAGTGATTAAAATTAAGTTGATGGGTGGAATGAAATCGTTCCACCCATCCTACTTTCTCGTTTCAGCATCTGTTTATAGCTCACACAAAAAGTAGATCCTGAAACAAGTTCAGGATGACATGTTTGTTAAAATTCAGCATAAAATCTTCCAAGTTACAATATAACCGGTAACATACATTTACCCCCTAACCTCGTTCGAGTTCGAATATTCTGAACTCACCGGGTTCCAGTTTTTCAAAATGCAAGCTATCAGCATTATCCCACTCTTGCGGTTCGTAATCCTTTTCCCTCAACACCCATTCCGATTTCAAGTTATAATCCCCCGGAATCGGCATGTCCTTATCAAATATCGTGTATCCTTCAACAATCTCTTTATAAGATTCGCCGTTAGCTCCCGTTTTACATACCTTTTCGGTCGGGTATTTATGGTTCGAAATAACCAAATAAGCCGTTTTCATCGGCTCTTTCGTGATAAGCCATGCGCTATATCCGTCTTCATCGTCAATAATTATCTGCGCTTCACCCTCGGTTATTATACCGTTATCCTTTACAAACCTGTCGATTGCATCAAATTTGTTATAAAATTCCTCATTATCAGAGCGTTTCATAGCAACTTCTTCCCCGATAGTGTATTCAATGCCCCCTTGTGTATAGCTTTCGTCGCCGTCAACATACATCATAGGTCGTTGTGCGTATTTCCCCCCCGGTAAAAGTTTGTATTTTGCCCATTTATACAATGCGCCGTTTTCGCCAAGCTGCCCCGGATACTGGTCAATGCAGTGAAATTCCCCGTCTTGGTTGTTATAAGTTTTCAATATCGACAACATATCACCTTTTTTGAACTTGATATTATAATTTGCTAAATTTTGGTTGTCCTCGCAAATTTTCTCCGGCGTTTTGTCAAACTGTGTTATAATATCGTTCCCCCACAACACATCAAACTTCATGTCCTGATGGTATTCCTTGTAATAGTTATCCCACAACATGTATTCCGCAAGTGTGGCAAAATACGGAATTTTCTTTTTCATCTCGCTATTCAACTTATTAAGAACGTATCTTGGCGCTCTATAGCTTATCGGTCTGCCGTTTTGCTCGGAAACGTCATCCACAACGTGGTCAATATGGTCTATTCTGAACCCGTCAAAATTGTAATCTTTTTGTAATTGTTTCATGTTGTTTATAAACAAATCAATCACGTCTTCGTTAAATTTGCCGTTTTCAAGGTTAACAAAATAGTATGGTGTTTGGCAATCGAGGTTTGCAAGCGCGGTAACGTCTTCGTCTTTATAATCGTAATGTTTAAACATCGGATATCCGCCGCATTCGCTCATCCCGTCATATACGGGAACTCCCGCGGAACACCATGCCCCACCCGGAGCCGGCCACAATCCTTCGTTAATCAACAACCTTATTGTGTCGGTTTGTTTTGTTATTACTTCTTCCGGCAGCGGTTTTTTCTCTGGTTTCATTTCGTGTATCTTTGCAACCAATTCCCTTACCCGTTTTTGGATTTTTAGCTGCACGGGTCTTTCAAGCATCTTGTTTGAAAACTCTTTTTTATATTTAATCATCGAATTGTCAAATTCATCGTAAAGCTGTTGAAACGCGGGGCTTAAATCTCCGGAATTGCCTTGCAATCTTTGAATATAAACCTCTTTAACAATTTGTACATCGTCATTATCGTGTGTTTTGGAAAGTGTTTCGGCGGTTTCGTCAATTTTTTTGGCAAGTTGTTTTTGCAATTCGGTTATGTCATACCAACGTGCAACCTGCGGGTTTGCCAGTACAAATTTTGAAAACCTTCCCGTTTGCGGCAAGATATCGTAAATCACGGGGTGTCCCGCAAGCTGTGCCATTGTTATAAAAGTTTGAAGCTGTTGTTTGCCATCCATGCCGGTTATTTTTTCAACTTCTTCATCTTTTAATTTTTTGCTGACCTCATTACTTTTTGGCAAATACGCACACCCGAATTCTCTGGGGTGAAACGGGATTAAATATATTGTCGTGTTATAAATTTTGTTCTGTTCGTTTCCTGTCGGAAGTATCAAAAGTTGTTTAAGCCAGTCGAAAAATTTTCCGGTTTCTTGTGATTTATTTCCGTTACCGAGTGCTGCAAGGTTTATCAGTTTAATATTGTGTCCTTCTTTTTTAAACCAGTCGGAGTCGGTTTCTTTGTTTCTTGCAAGCGGGCTTATGCGGCTGCTTTTGAATACAAATTTGCCGTTTTTGAAGGTGTGATTTTGTTTCCATTTTTCTTCAAGCGCGTAAAGCGTTTCTTCGTTGGTTAATTCGTCCAGCGCTTTTTGGTACGGATATGTTAAATAACCGTATTTTTGGATGTGTAATTCCAAATATTTTTTCCGTATTTCCGGTATGTTTTGCGGCGGATATGCCTCTTTTAATTTTTCCCAGATGCGGGTTAATTCCCCGTCTTTTACATCTTCTTGCTCTGTCTTCCCGAATAAAAATTCTAACATATATCTCTCCTGTGTATTTAAAATTATACCATAAGAAAAATTTTTATTTTGCAACATGAGAATATTACCTATATAGGTAATAGATTATAAATGTTTAAGATATACATTTTAAATATGATATGCGATTTACCCCGAGAGTATTATGGAGAGAAAAAATGGTAACAAAACAGAAACAGATTTCAATAGTAATTGTTGAAGATTTTAAATTGACCCGTGTAGGTTTGAGATGCGCCTTGAACGCAAACCCCGATATGGAAGTTGTTGCAGAATCGGAAGATGCAACAGACGGTTTAAAACAAATTGAAAAATTTCGCCCCGATGTTGTTTTGATGGATTTGGGTCTGCCGACAATGAACGGCATTGAAGCAATGGTAAAAGTCAGAGAAATGTCGTCTGATATAAAAATTATCGCACTGACTTCCCATGACCGCGAAGAAGAAGTTATTGCCGCACTCAGTTCGGGTGCAAATGCTTATTGCCTGAAAGATATTGACCCCGCCAAACTTGCCGATGTTATAAGAGACGTTCATCTTGGAGTTTGTTGGATTGATTCGGTCGTTGCTAATCTGGCTTTAAAATCAATTCCCAAAGTCGAAAACATCGCAATCCTCGGCGGTAAAATTTCCGAACAGGCTAAAATACCCTTGACAGAGCGTGAATGCGAAGTGCTTAAACATCTTGTCGCAGGTAAAAGTAACACCGAAATTGCCAAAGAACTTATTGTAAGTGTACATACCGCAAAAGCTCACGTTTGTTCTATTTTGCAGAAAATGTGTGTTAATGACCGTGTTCAGGCTGCCGTTAAAGCGGTAAAAGAAGGTATGGTTTAGACCTTTACCGTTTATTATTTGGGGATATAATAAGGTGATACCTTTATCGGTATTGCCTTATTCGTAATCTTCATTAAACATTTCAATAACAGTCTTTGCGGGAAGCCCGATGACGTTTTCCAAATCTCCGTCAACTTCTTTTATATATCCCTCGGGCAGCTCTTGTATTCCGTAAGCCCCCGCTTTGTCGTAGGGTTTGTAAGTTTTTAT
>CANQSZ010000123.1 GCA_947626645.1 Candidatus Gastranaerophilales bacterium | reverse complement strand
GTATGGGTTATAGAAACCGTTTATCGGATTTATGAGCATAGAGTTTTATTCCTTATTCAAGACCTTTTTAAAATCTTCGACATCGACCATAAAATTTTGCCAAAGCTCGGATTTGTCTGCATCAGCCAAAAATCCGTCAAGATTTTTCATATTTTCTTTTGTAACCGCTTTTAAAAGTGTTGAATAGGAAAGATTTTTACCCGATTTTTTTGCATATTTTGCAATAATATCAACACTTTCCAAGGTTTCAGCCGTAATATTATTCAAAATATCAACGACATCTTCCGAGTTATCAATCTCGAAAAGTTCTTTGTTTTCGCTCAATTTCGGCAACAGAGATGATTCATAAAAATCAAATTTCTCGGGATTAATTTTTTTCGTAAGAAATTCAATATCCGAGATATTTTTTGAATTTAACACTTCGGAATTTTTAAGGATAAAATTAACAGATTTTGCGCTTTGTTCATCCGAAATCAATTTGAGCAATTCGTCAGGATTTAGGGCTAATTTATTTATTTTATCAAAATTTTGTCCGATAACCTCGACGGCAAAAGAGTTTTCGTTTTTCAAAGTTCTCAAAGCATTGATAATACCGTTTGAATCCAAGCCCAATGCTTGAGAGTTTTTAATTAACGGGATTACGCAATCTTTGTTTTCGTCTGTCATATTAAGAATGATTTTGTATTTATCCAAATTTTTAGCCTCACCGGAATAAGAAGCGGCAACTTGGGGAATATATTTCTCGGTTTTGGGGTTAATATGACTGAGCAAATTCACATAATGTTCCGCCGAATTGAGTTTTAACGGTTGTTTGTATTGAGATAGCATGGGAACCAATTTATTAAACATATAATCATAATTTGACGGATTTAGCTTTTGCAAAAACATTGATATTTCAAAGAAATTTTCTATCATATATTTTTGAGGATTTTCAACTACAGTGTTGAATATCACTTTATTTTCGGCATTTAAGGATTTTACTATATCGCTCAAATCTTCGACCGGCTCAAAAACATATTTTTTTAATTTTTCCATTTTTGAACTTATTAAATCGAAACCTTCTTGAATCATAAACTGTTTGTTATTTTTGTTAACAGAACCCATAACGGCGTTAAAGTGTTCGGGTTTGATGCCTAACTGTTCGGAATTTTTAATAAGCACGGGGTAAATTTCTTTTGCCAAATCAACATCAGTGGGTTTTAAAGTTTTTATCAACTTTTTAAGAGTTTTGGCAGACCGAGAAGATGCACCGAACTTTTTAAATGATGTAATCAATGCCGTAAATGCACCCAAAACACCCGCTGCAATTACAGCCAACTTCTTTTTGTTTTGCGGCTGCGGGTTCTTCTCGGGCGATACGATGTTATTTTCCGTATCATACGATGTGAAAGGTACGGTTTTAACTGATGGTTTCACAAATTGAGCGTTTAATTGACGTGTTGAATTTAGCGCAAGAAGTTTCATAATTTTTTATTCTCCTTTATTTATCTGTGAACGGCGTTCAATTAAATCTTCCATTTCACTCAGGAATTTGTTAAAAGTTTCTGCGGAAATATCGGGGGCAGCGGTTTTTAACGCTTCCATTAAGTCGTCTTCCGTGATTTGCGCACCTTTGGCTATATTTTTTGCGGCTTCAACAACATTAACAATTCCTTGTGCGCTGTAGGCTTGATTGTCGTCAACAACCTTCAGAACTTCATTTGCGAGTTTGTTATAATCGATTTCCTGATCGGTGAAACCGGAAGTGTGATATTTGAAAATTTTTGCCGCATCCACCTCATTTGGAGGTCCTAAAAATATTTGATAGGGAACTACATCTTCATCAAGCAATTGTGAATCAACTTTTTTGGGATTATTTGTTGTCATAATAACGGTTGCGTGGTATTTGTCGGAACAACCGTTCAACAATGACGCAAGCTGACCGATGTTAGTGTCGCTAAATTCGATTTTACCGTTTTTTAACTTTTCTCTTTCTTCATCATTTAATTCCGCAACGGAATCAAAATCGTCGAGCAATATTATTGTTCTTTTATGTTCATCGGAATTTTCATAGCGTCTTTGAGCGTTTCTCAACTCTTTTCGCAAATCTAATATCAAATCCTCATCGGGCTGCATCGTATCAATAGTTACATATTCACATCCCGCTTGTTCTGCCAGAGCTTGGGCAAATCTTGTTTTTCCCGTTCCATGTTGTCCGTAAAATAACAGTCCGTTCGGAATTGTCGTAGAATATCCGCCGGCTTCCAAAGGAAGTTTATTTATAAATACTTCTTCCATTTGACTTTTCAACAAATCGTTGCCGGCTATTTTTTCCCAACCCTTGTTGTTTTCTCGTTTTGTTATAATTTTCTGTTGGTTAACTAATTTATTGTAAGAATCGGCAGTCATATTGTATTTTTCTTTTTGTTCTTTTAAATTTTGTTTAATTTCTTCCAATTCTTTTTTTAGTGAAAGAATTATTTGTTGGTCTTGATTTCTGAGTTTTGCCTCCTCGTATTTTTGTCTTATTTCTTCTTCCAACTTTACTTGCATTTTTAACTTTTCACTAAGCTCTTTTAAGGTTTGTTGTTGCTGTTCAACAAGCCTTTCATAGATTTTTTCCTGTTCTTCTTTGCCTTCGTTATAACCTACAAGATATGTGCTTGCCGTATGGAATGCTTTTTCTTTTCCCAGACCGAGTTTCTTTTGAAACCAATTTCTTTTATCTAATTCTTCCTCATATTTTTTATTGAAATCAAATCTGTCTTCGCCTGTAAACGTCAGGTTATAATTCGGCATTGTTGCATTTTGCTTCACTCTTGTAACGCTTAAATATTTTGGTGAGTAAACATTGATAGGATTTACGAACATTTCATTTCCCCCTTTTTTCAATCTTAAAACAGAAAAAAAATTTTATTTGCTAATTTTAAAATTTTAATGTTACATTTTGTTACATAAGTAAAATAATAGTAGCAAATTAATTTTTTTTGGATATTTTATAAAAAAAACAATTATGCGGAGTGGTGTATGAACGTAAGTACAATAAATTCTTTTAAAACAGTCTCATATCAAAATTACATATACAAACCGACATCATTCAAATCATCACACTATGTAACGTTTAGTGATGCGCAAAAATATATAGAAGAAGGGAAAGCCGACGAGATACGAAAACTTAAAGACCCGTATATAATAAATTCCAAAAAAGAAAGCCTTCTTCACACGGCAGCAAGAGCCGACCAAATTGAAATAGCGGGATACCTTTTATACAAAGGGCTTAATCCCGACCAAAAAAATTCTTACGGAAGAACGCCGTTTTCAATAGCCTGTTCAAGGGAAAATCCCGAACTTATCAAAAAATTTCTGCTTTATAATCCGGATATAAACACTCAAGACGAAATAAAAAATACACCGCTTCATCAGGCAATAAACTGCCCGCAAATCGTTAAATTACTGCTTGAAAACAACGCAAACCCGTACGCGTTTAATGATTTAGGCATGACCCCCGTCGGATTAACGATTTTCAATCCCAAAAGCCTTGAAACATTTTTAAAATTCGGGGTGAATCCTAATATTCAGAACCTTCAATCCCAAACTCTTATGCACGAAGCAATAATGAAAAACAAACTTGAGATTGCAAACCTTTTGAAAAAATACAAAGCAGACGTAAATTATAAAGACAAAAACGGGAAAACGCCGTTATTCTATAGCGAAAACATTAACAGTTTGCAATGGCTTTTGAATAACGGAGCCAAAATTGACGCGGTTGATAAAGACAACAAAACCCTTTTACACTACAAAGTTCAAGAAGGCAGGATAAAATTTGTAAACGAATTATTAAAAAATAATGCAAACCCGAACATAAAAGACAAAAATAACTTACCGCCTTTAGCGTATGCCAAAACCGTCAATATGATGAGATTACTGCTGGACAATGGCTCAAATCCTGATATTATAGCACCTAACGGCTCAACGTTATTACACAATTGCGTTGCATCCGACAATCTTGAAGCCGTCTATTATTTTCTTGAACATCAAGCAGACCCAAATATTGTAAACAAAAACGGGAAAGCCGCACTTGAAGATGCAAAAACCAACGACATAAGAATATTACTGCTCGCATCAGGTGCCAACCCGAATTACAAAAATTACCTAATCGCGGCAATAAAATCGGAGAATACGGAATTTGCCGATG
>CANQSZ010000122.1 GCA_947626645.1 Candidatus Gastranaerophilales bacterium | reverse complement strand
ATTTGATTTATGAGGGGCTTGATGCTTTTAATATTCCTATCTACACCAAAGAGGGTTTTGAAGCGGATGATGTTATCGGAACAATCTCAAAACGTGCTTGTGATTTGGGACACAAAGTATATATCCTCACGGGCGATCAGGATTCTTTTCAACTTATTCAAAAAAACGGCTGCGTAAAGGTAATTATCCCATCTAAAGGCGAATTGAAAGAGTACGATTGGAATGCGGTTTATGAAAAATTGGGGGTTTATCCTGACCAAATTATCGATTATAAAGCTCTAAGAGGCGATACTTCCGATAATATCCCGGGGATTAAAGGAATAGGCAAAAAAAACGCCGCTAAATTGCTTGAAGATTACAAGACTGTCGATAAAGTTCTTGCCAATATCGATAATATTCAAGGTAATGCCTTGAAAGAAAGACTCAGAAACGGTGTTGAGACTGCAAAATTGAGCAAATATCTTGCAACAATTGTTTGCGATGTGGATATTGCGTTTGATTTTGAAAAAACCAACATTAATCTTCCCGATATAACCCGTGCCACAGACTTTTTGCGTAAGATGCAATTTTACAGTTTTTTAAAAAATATTGAATTTATACTAAAGTCTTTCAATAAATCCGACGAGTTGCCCCCTGTTGAACACCAAGAACAAACGGCACTTTTTAACGATAATTCCAATGTATCGGAAAACGGTCAGCTGGGTTTGTTCGCACAAGCTGTCAGATGTGAAATCAATAAACAAGATGAAGTTTTGAATGCTAAAATTATCACCGATTCTACGGATTTAGAAAATATGGTCAGCGAATTATCAAAAAATTCTCTTATTGCGTTTAAGATTTTTGCCGATATTCAAGACCCGCTTAATTTTAATCTTTACGGCTTATCTTTTGCTTACGATAAAAAATTCACCTGTGACGGTGATATTAAAATTTCGGATAAAGATTATGAAACGTGTTCATACTACGTTCCGTTGCATCATAATATTGAAAACCAACTCGCCGAAGATTATGTTATGAATGCTCTTAAACCTTTGTTTGAAAATGATAAAGTCAAAAAAATTACGCATGATATGAAAAATGACTATAATATTTTAAAATATTACGGTCAGGATATCAAAGGGATTGTGTTTGATACGATGCTTGCGTGTTATATAAAAGATTCAAACGCATCGTCTTCTTTGGATATTCAGTGTATGGAAAAGATTAATCATATTTTACCTTCAATGGTTTCGGAAGATAAAAAGACAAAGTTTTCCGATTTGCAAACAGATATTATAAAAAATTATTCGGCGGATATCCTGTCAAGTCTTTTCAAATTGTCGGAATACTGGATAAATTCGCTTGATGAAAAAGAGTTGAAAATTCTTCGAGATATTGAAATGCCGCTTGCTTATGTGCTTTCACAAATGGAACTTTGCGGAGTTTGCGTTGATGTTGATTATTTAGCCTCGCTTTCAATTGAATTTGATAAAAAACTTTCAAAACTCGAATCTAAAATATACAACCTTGCCGATGAAGGGTTTAATATTAATTCTCCAAGACAGGTAAGTTATATTTTGTATGACAAATTGCAGATAAAAAATCCAAAACGCAGGGGAAAATCCAAAAACTCAACAAATGCCGAGGTATTGGAAACTTTAGCCGAAGATAATGAAATTGTCAGGTTAATATTGGATTATCGTAAATATTCAAAATTAAAATCGACTTACACCGATACTTTGCCGACATTGATTGATAAAAAAGACGGAAGAATCCATACAACTTTTAATCAAACGGTTACAACAACGGGAAGGCTATCTTCATCTAACCCGAATTTACAAAATATCCCGATAAGAACGGAAGAAGGAAACAAGATTCGCCAAGCATTTGTGCCCGCTGACAAAGATAATTACGTTATCCTTTCTGCCGATTATTCTCAGATTGAATTGAGGCTGTTAGCTCACGTTTCAAAAGACGAAAATCTTATTAACGCTTTTAATTCGGATATTGATGTTCACACTCTTACCGCATCAAAAGTTTTTGAGGTTCCCATATCTTCCGTTACAAAAGCGATGCGATACAGAGCAAAAGCGGTTAATTTCGGCATTGTTTACGGTCAAAGTAAGTACGGACTTGCAAAAGCGCTTAAAATTACTCCCGATGAAGCGGATAATTTTATCAGTAAATATTTCCAAACCTATCCGGGGATAAAAAATTATATGACTTCAATGGTTTCTTTTGTTGAAGAAAACGGCTATGTTGAAACAATTTTCGGTAGGCGCAGATATTTAAGAAATGAAATAAATAATTCAAACGCTATGGTAAGAGAATTTGGCAAACGTGCTGCCATAAATCAGCCGATGCAAGGTTCTGCCGCTGATTTAATTAAAGTTGCCATGATTGATTTTTATAATAAACTTAAAGAAAATAATCTTAAATCAAAATTGATTATGCAAGTTCATGACGAGTTGATTGTCGAGGTTGAAAAATCCGAGCTTGATACCGTTAAAAAATTGGTAACAGAATCAATGGAATTAGGGCAGCCTTTGCGGGTTCCCCTGCTGGTTGACGTTAATACGGGTGAATCATGGAAAGAATCTTAAAACTTTTATTTATATTTGTTATTTTTGTTTTCGGCGGTTTAAATTGCGTTTTTGCTCAAGAATCGTTAAACCTCAGCACGCTTATTACGGCTCAAAATATTAAGTTTGAAAATTGTACAAAAGTTTTTAATACCGATAATATTTCTTTGTTGTATCTCACAATTTCGTCTGTCAATGCAAACAGATTTACTATTGATGAGATTCAATCAAAATCCGGCTATATTTTATTTACGGCTGTCGGTAAGCAGTTTTTGGCATCAATCAGCAATGTAAATACTAATCAGGCTTTGTTGAAAATTACTCCCGTTGATAATAATTATTTCTTTCAGCCGGGGATTATACTCAATATTTTTAAATATATAGAGATGAATCTTCAGGAAAAACCCGTTCAAATTAAGTTAAATTAAATATTTTAATCGCGTTATCGCTTGTTGCGGATATTATGTTTTCATAATCGGTGTTGCGAAGTTTTGCAATTTCTTGTGCAACGTATTTTACATACAAAGGTTGATTTTCTTTTCCCCTAAAAGGAACAGGCGCAAGATACGGGTCGTCCGTTTCCAATAACAAATATTCCAAGGGAATATTTGCCGCCGTTTCTTTTGCTTTTATTGCGTTTTTAAATGTTACAACCCCGCCCAGTGATATATAAATCCCTTCTTTTATGCACTCTTTTGCAAACTCTAAACTTCCCGAAAAGCAATGCAGTATCGCCGTTGAATTTTTGTTATATTTTTTCAGTATTTCCAGTGTGTCTTGATGAGCTTCTCTTGAATGAATATTTATCGGTAAATTCATATCGTTTGCAAACTCTATTTGTTTTATAAAAACCTCTTTTTGAAGCTCTTTAAACGATTTATCCCAATAATAATCAAGTCCGACTTCTCCTATGCCGACGATTTTTTTATTATGTTTAATTATTTCTTCCATATCGGTTAATGTTTTGTCGGTAAAAGCCGGGGCATCTTCGGGGAAAACTCCGACGTATCCGTAAACTCGGTTATACTTTCGGATAAATTTATCAACATCAAAGATGTCTTTTGTGCTGCTTGAGGGAACAATCGTAACTATACCTTCATTTTGCGCGTTTTCAATCGCTTTTTCAATGTCGGTTTCTTTCAACATGTTAACATGCGAATGAGTATTGATTATTTTTATGTTTTCCATATCCGAATTATATCACAATCCGACTTTGTGCTATAATTCGATTATGGATGAAAAAGGTTTAAAAATTTCGATAGCTCATCTTTATCCGAAGTTATTGAACTTATACGGAGATATGGGAAATATCATAGCATTAACAAAACGTTGCCAATGGCGCGGCATTGAGGTTGAGCTTGATTCAATCAATGTCGGGGATAAAATCAATTCTCACGATTTGTATTTTATAGGCGGCGGACAGGATAAGCAGCAGGAAGAAGTTGCCGATGAACTGTATTCAAAAAAATCGGAGTTAATATCGCAACGCGATGACGGTGCCGTATTTCTCGGAATATGCGGCGGGTATCAGCTTTTCGGGCATTATTATAAACCTCACGATAAGGATAAATTAAAAGGGATATCTTTAATGGATTCATTTACTGTTGCGGGCGATAAAAGATTTATAGGTAATGTAACCGTAAAGACCGATTTTCTAACCCCCAACACACTTGTCGGGTTTGAAAACCATAGCGGTTTAACCTATCTG
>CANQSZ010000121.1 GCA_947626645.1 Candidatus Gastranaerophilales bacterium | reverse complement strand
GATATTAATTCTGTCAGAAATGCTGTTCAACTCGGGATTGAAAAGTTTGGCAAAATTGATGTTCTTGTAAATAATGCGGGTATTTCAGCAAATGTGATTGCCGAAGATGAATCGGCTGAACATATAAAAAAGGTAATGGAGGTAAATTATTTTGGTGCATTCAATACTATAAAAACTCTTTTATCTCATTTCCGCGCAAATAAAAACGGAACTATTGTGAATAATACATCCCAATCCGGTTTACGTCCAAGAGAATACGGATTAGCATATTGTTCATCCAAACACGCACTTGAGGGAATGACTTCTGTTTTAAGGCTTGAAACTCAACATTTTTGTAGAGTTATGGCATTTGAACTCGGATATTATAAATCTACCGAAATAATAAAAAAGGCATTTTCTCAAAAAAATAATTTAAAAGAATATAAAAATCTGAAAACATTTTATAAACCTTTTAAATATGGTAAATTTGAAAATTTTCTTCCGCAGGCTATAGATGCCATTATAGAAACGATTAAACTTGAAAATATTCCTCGTCATCTTATTCTCGGTGCGGATGCTATTTATTTTGCAACTTCCGAAATGGAAATTTTAAATAAGGATATTAAGTATTCAAATCATTATACAAAATATTGTTCACCTAAAATATACTCCAAAAAAGATTTAACATATTTTAAAAATTATCTTATGTACACAAAATACAGATTTTTTAAAAATTTCGTTCAAGGCAAAACTTTAGAAAGATATAGGATGAAACAAAGAAAATATAAAAATTTGCTCATGGCAAAGTAAGATATTTGTGGCATTGGAGGTATGTCGGAACAGATGATGCAAAAGCAATTTTTGCTCCCGCTCGCAGTCTAATCTAGCAGTTTTTTATTATCTTATTCAGAGTTTCGACCATTTCATAGTACGCTTTTGATTCTTTTTCCGTTGAACTGTATATCAGCTTTAACAACAATTCTTTATACTTATCTTCCGTAGCCGTTTCCTTTATCCCAAAATCGCTTAGTGAAAAGTTTAGCACCTGTGCCATTCTTAAAAAATTGTTCAACGACGGAAAGTTCCTTCCCGTTTCAATTTTGCTCAGGTGTTTTTCGCTTATCCCGATTTTTTCCGCAAGCTCACTTTGCTTTATGTCTGCTTTCTTCCTTAGCGATTGTATCGTTTTCCCTATAAATTTTTTATCGTCTATCATTTAAAAGTGTTACTCCTCGCTATTTTTTTAAAATAATCCATTTATAACGACTTATAAACAATATATATTATGTTTTTTATTAAAACCGTTAATATTGACTATTTTTCTTTAGATGATAATATTAGTTCATTAAGTAGTCATGTATAACTACTTTATTAAAAAGAGTTGTTTATAAAGATTAGTACGGATATGGAAGAGAATTTATCGAAACCGACATTAAAAAAAGAGTATTTTTATAATATAGATTTTTTCAGATTTTTCTTTATTATGGCAATAGCTCTATCACATACCAAGGGGTTGTTAAAGGCTTATGATATACCTTTGTTTAATCATATAACCGCTATCAGGTATTCGCATTGTTCTGTTGAATTGTTCTTTATCATCGGCGGTTTTTTCTTATTCTATACAATGAATTTGAAATATGATTTCTACCAATTTGTAAAACATAAGTTGATAAGATTAATGCCCGTATTATTGTTTGGCTTGCTTCTTTTTTATGTGCTTTCGTGGTTTACCCCTTTAGAAGTTTCAAGATATGATAACATTTGGGCATTGTTTTTGCTGCAAAATATAGGTATAACCCGCCATTACGCTTCTGTTGGTGCGTCTTGGTTTGTCTCTTGTTTATTTTGGGTTTCAAGTTTGTTTTTCTATGCCTACAAAAATCTTAAAAAAGAACTTTTCAATATTATTCTTTCGTTGTCCGTTATTTTTTGTGCCGCGTTTTTAGCCCACAATCGTTTTATCGGTACTGTTAATAACTACGATAAAATTCTCAATGCCGGCATGTTAAGAGCAATAATGTCAATGGGTTTGGGGTATTTTATATGGAATATATATTGCGATAAGTTGATTAAAATTAAAAATATGACAATTAAGTTATTCTCAAAACTCATAATCACTGCTTTGGAAGGTTATTTGACCGTATTTATTTTGCAAAATGTTTTATTCAAAAGTACCCGATACGATAATTATTTATTATTACTGTTGTTGTTTAGTATTTTATTAGTTTTGCTGTTGCTAAAACAAGGTTATATTTCTGAATTTCTCAACAACAGATTTTCGCAATTTTTGGGTAAATTTGCCTATTCAATTATGTTAACTCACGAAACTCTCAGAGATGTTATTCTAAAGGTTTTTAATCCCGCTCATGAGCATTTTATTGTTAATCATCCGGTTTTGTATTTGGTAATGGTTTTCGGTTCATACATTATAGTCGGGATTTTAACTTATTATCTGGTTGAAAAGCCGGCTACAGTTTATTTAAAAAATCGGTTTGAAAGGGCATAATATCATAATATTTTAGGATTATTTTTTACTATTTTTTAGTGTAAATTCGTGGCTTTGTTCAACGAGTTCCATTATTTTTTCATCGGATACGGTATCATCAAGTATTATTGTTATCCAATATTTTTTATTCATGTGGTATGCGGGATAGTAGTGTTCTTCTTTGAGCAATTTTTCGATTTTCTCGGGAGCGAGTTTAATATCTGCAACCTCAATGAGTTCTTTTGGTGAATGCTGAAGTTTTGAGCGATCAACATCAAGAATTGCCAAATACCATTTCTTTGTTTCGGGGTTTCTGAAAATTCCCGAGCCTTGAAATTTTTCCCACAAAAATTCGGGATAATCTCCGTACTTTTCTATTATCTTATTTGTAATCCTGTTTGATTGGGGGTAAATATAATAATTTTTTATAAAACAATTATCTTTGATTCGGGTCAAAAGTTCAATGTATGCTTGGCGAACTTCTGCTGCGAATGCTCCTTGGTTACTCTCAACTCTCAACGGCAGAAATTCATCGTTATTTTCCGTGTCTATCACTTCTCCCGTTACTTTCCCGCCGGGTTGTATTTTAATTTTCGCCTTGAATAAATTATCCTTAAATAATTCTTCAATAAAATAATAATCCTGTTTTTTCCTGAAACCGTATTTTTTCAACTTATCAAAATCCGGTGTGTATCTTTTGAAAACGCTATCTTCTATATCTATCATAATTTAACTTCTCAAAGCCTTTACTTTTCAACTAAATGCTACCATAAAATCGCGTATTTATAAAACATATATCCGATTTTTAAAAATTTACCCGATTGGCTGATACAAGAATTTTTTTGTTTATAAAATCCTTATTAAAAAATAAGGGAAAAAATTTATGAAAGATGAATCAATATTAAAAAATCTTGATAAAGTTTCGGCAGAATTTGTAAAAAATTTGAACTCCGATAAAAAGGCGACTCCGTTGTATGAATTGACATCGGCTCAGGCAAGACAGTTTCTTCTTGATTTGCAGAGAAAATATCCCGTCGAGGTTGAAGCCGAAATTGTTGATAATATACTAACGACCGAAAACAGCGGTGAAGTTGATGTGCGTTTTGTAAGACCCAAAGGGAAAAATAACGAAGTTTTACCTTTAATACTCTACGTACATGGCGGCGGCTGGATTATGGGCGACAGCGAAACTCACGATGCGTTTATAAGAAAACTTGCCAATTGCACAAACTCCGTTGTCGCATTTGTTAATTATTCGCGCTCACCCGAGTCGGTTTATCCCGTTGCCGTTAATGAAGTTTATGATGTATTAAATTATTTATACTCTCATCATTCGGATTTTAATATTAATCCTGAAAAAATTATAATAGCGGGCGATAGTGCGGGTGCTAATATGGCAACGGTCGTTGCGCTCAAATCAAAGCTCGAAAACGGGGTTAAAATCCTTTTGCAGCTCCTTTTGTATCCTGTTACGGATTCATCCATGGATTATGATTCTTATTCGGAGTTTAAATCCGGTCCTTGGCTATCTAAAAAGGCTATGGAATGGTTTTGGGATTCTTATGTACCTGATAAAAAAATGCGCAAAGATAAATTTATATCACCTGTGAATGCACAATTATCAGAGCTTGAAGGGGCAGCTCCCGCGGTGATTATTGTCGCTCAAAACGATGTTTTGCGTGATGAAGGTGAAGCCTATGCGCTTAAACTGATTGAGGCGGGGGTTGACACGTTTTGCGTTTGCATTAACAACACTCACCACGACTTTTTAATGCTCAACGCTTTAGCTAAAAGTATTCCCGCTCGCGGTGCTTTGGGGTTGATTTCTCATGTTTTAAATAAAGTTCTTTACCATTAGGCTTTTTGTTCTTTTTGTACGTCTTTTGCGGGAGGAGACGGGGGCGCTCATCCGGGAAAAGCTCCGCGCCGGCGTCTCCTTCGCCGCCGCGCGGGAGC
>CANQSZ010000120.1 GCA_947626645.1 Candidatus Gastranaerophilales bacterium | reverse complement strand
CCCCTTCTGTACGTTTTAACATCTGTCCCGCAAGTCAGCGCTGATATGACTTTTACCATAACTTCGCCTTCTTGCGGCGGTTTTGGTGTTACATTTTCATATCTTATATCTTTCGGTGCGTAATAAAGTATTGCCTTCATAAATTCTATTCCGTAATTTTAATATAAGCCTTTAAAATTTTATTTTCAAGAGTATCGTTAATCGCTTTTTGGATTTTTTCAAGCGGATAGTAGGTAGAAAGCCCCGAAACATTTACTTCTTTTGTTCTTAAAAGTTCCAAAGAGTCTTTCAAATCAGCAGGTGAAGGCGAATAGCTCCCTAAAACAGTCAATTCTCTGTAATAAATTTCATTGTTTGCGTATCCCAAATTGTCGGGTGTACTTGAAAAGACGAGTATTTTTCCGCCGTCGCGAATGTATTTTAGGGCAGTCGGAATGGCTTTATCGGAACCCGAGGTCATAAATACCGCATCAACGCTGATGCTTTCGCACATCTCACTTACATTAAATGCTTCTATGCCGAGATTTTTCAATAATTCGACTCTTGTTGAAATTAAATCACAACCTATAACTTTCATACCGAAGGCTTTTAGTGCTTGCGCCATCAAAATTCCGACAGAGCCAAGGCCTATGACAAGTGCGGTTGAATTGGGGTTAAGTCCGGCTCTTTTAACGGCACGAACGCAGCAGCCCAAAGGTTCATAAAATGCCGCTTCATCATCTGTCAGGTTTTGGGGTTTAAGGTATGCGACATTTTTTAAATGTTCTTCCGATACAAAGGCGTATTCGCTGAATCCTCCGGGTTTAATGTTGGTTTGCTTAAAGTGCCTGCACATGGAAACATTTCCGTTTTTGCAATATTCGCATTTGCCGCATGGGATATGGTGCGAAGTTATAATTATATCCTCTTTTTTAAACTCGGTATCGGAGTTAATGTCGATAATTTTTGCAACGATTTCATGCCCTAAGACGGTGCCGTCTTTTGCAAGATTATGCTTCAATTTCACGATATCCGAGCCGCACAATCCGCATCCGAGAACTTTTACTATTGCACCTTTTCTGTTATCCCGATGCTCAGTTTCGCGAACTTTGACAACTAAATTTCCGTTTTCGATTTCTGCTGCTTTCATATTTATTCTCTATTTTTATGCATAACTTTTTAATTCATCATAATCACGTGGTAATTTATGTACAATTATTTCTTGAGTGTTTTGAGCGGGAATATTTTTTGGATAATGACTTGAAATTCTTTTTTGTGCAGCATCAAAATATTGTTTATCTATTTCTATGCCTATAAATTTTCTATCCAAATTCAATGCCGCAATACCGGTTGAACCGACTCCCATAAACATATCCAAAACTATATCATCTTTGTTGCTTGCTATTTTTATAATATGCTCAAGAACTTTAACCGGTTTTTGTGTCGGGTGTTTAGGGTTTTGTAGTCGTTCTTTGCCCATACATATCGGACTTTCTATAAAATTGTGCATTTCATTTTGTTTTGTAAAGTTCCAGACATGTCCTTTGTTCCAAAGGCATACTATTAATTCACAACTGTTTAAGAATGATGAACGCCTGATATTTGGGGTTGGATTAGTTTTGTGCCAAACCATAAATTGAAAAGTATCAAATTCGGGGTCAAACGCTTCATGATATTTCCCTATTAAGTTATAGCTTGTAAATATAAAAATATTTCCGTTTGGTTTTATTATTCTTTTAAATTCATCAACCAATTTTTGCGGTTCCAGTATTTTCTGATCCCAATCGGCAACATCATTATTGACTTGTGCCCTCCAAGAAAAATTCATGTTTCCCGTACTGTAATTTGCTAAATTATAAGGAGGATCACATAATATTAAAGAAACAGATTTATCGGGTATTTCTTTAAGTTTATCAAAACAATCATCATTGAACAAAAGATATCTGTCTTTATTATGCAAATTTATCAATTGAAGCCTCCTTAAAATACATGGATTTAATATTAATAAGTGAGCGTTTTATGATTTCCGAACTCTTTTTATACTGTTTGAATACAACTTCAAACCCGTTAGGGTCATCGCAAACAAAGTTCCAATAATTTTTACCGATTAACAGTTCTTCTTCCGCAAAAAATTGTTTAACTCGTTCCTGTTTCCAAATATTACCTTCTCCAAAACGATTATATGCGGTTGCAAAAAAGATATAAATTTTATCATCGGGATTATTTTTCAAAAGGTTTTTTAACAAAAAATATTCTTCCAACATTGCAATTTTTTCCGCTTTTGATTTTTTATTGTCCAAATCCCCGCCTGCTTTTAATTCTATAATATAATGCTCTTTTTTACTCTCATTATAAAAATAATTATCTGTCGGATGAGACATTACAAAACTTTCAGTGTTAGCGGGTATAATGGAATTAAATTGTTCGTAATGTTCTTTTTTAGGTAAAATATGCTGTTCATAAGAATTTATCAAATTGGATATATGTATTTTCTGTTCGGGTAAAAGAAATGAATCAATAGTACCTCTTACGTTATAACTCAGTTTTGCAATAGAATTTCCCATATTTTCCAAAACTTTTCCAAAACTACTGTCAAAACTTCTGACAAATGCACTGTAAAACATAAACTCTTGTCCTAATTCTGCTATAAAACAATTGTTTTTCTTTGCATTAATCACTCCCAGCGGGTCATCAATTTCACTCTCATAACGAGTTTCCAACCCGTTTACAAAACTTTTTATATTTGAATCTACAATTTCACAAATAGCTTTTTGTTTGGTTGATTCCATATCCATATATCCCAAATTAACACATTTATTTTACATAAAAATTACCGCGAAGTAAATGTCTTAACAATAGCTAAATTACTGTTGCTATTGTTAAGACATAATTCATTTTAGTTTTTCGCTTTAGCCGAGTCTTTTTTGTACTCCTCGATTGCCAGAATTGCGCAAATTACAAGGCAAATTATACCCGATGCCAGCCAAAAATATATTGCCCCGTCCCAGTTTTCCTGACCGTTTTTACCGAGTTTATCAACAAGAAATCCGGTACCTGTTGCCGATAAAAATGCTCCGACATAACCGAACGTTCCGGTAAATCCTGTTGCTGCCGATGCAACTTTCTTTGAGCTTGATTCTACAGCGCAAAGTCCGCCTATCATCATTTGCGGTCCGTATGTGAATGCCCCCAACAGTCCGATAATTACGAAATCCAACATTCCTATCGTATTGAATTTCAGCGCTAATATACAAACTATTACTCCGCATAAATATATAAGGTTAACCGGCGCTCTTTTGCCTTTGAACAATTTATCGGAAATCAATCCCGCGCAGATTGTACCCACAATTCCGACCAACGGCAATGATGAAATTTTATTCGTCGCAACCGCCAAATCATCGCCCTTTGCTTTACTTAAATACATTATCATCCAGTCTTCTGCGCCAAATCTTATTATATAAACAAATATATATGCTATTGCAAGCATCCAAATTGTTCTGTTACACAAGATGTATTTTTTGAAAATTTGTATATAAGTCATGTCGTCTTCTGCTTTTTTCTCCTCGGCAGACTGTTTTTTGACCGGCTCATCTCTGTAAACTTCTACATCAGGCAGTCCTAAAGACTGCGGTCTGTCTCTTAATCTGTCATATAACCATAATGCCGTAATTATTGCCAAAGTTCCGGGGACCAAAAATGCTGCTCTCCAACCAAAGTGTGCCGCAATGTGTCCCGCAATGATGAAACTTAAGAACGTTCCCGTTTGATGTGAGCATGACCACAATGACCATTTTGTTCCTCTTTCGGAATTTGAATACCAGTAAGTCAAGCTCTTTGCAACCGCAGGGAATCCCGCAGATTGAAACCATCCGCTTACACCCCATAAAAATGCCAGTGTCCATAAAAGTATCATCGCTGACATCTTTGTGCTTAATCCCAACAGATGAACCGCATCAGGTGCAAGTGCAAAAAGAATATTTGCCAGCGCTGTCATAATAAGTGCCGTCGGTAAAAATTTTCTAACGTCAGACCCGTCTGCCAATACTCCGTTCACAAATTTTCCTATCCCGTAAGTCAGGTAAAGCGAACTTCCCAACAAGCCCAATTCCGTTGCGGAATATCCAAATTCCTTCATTATCCCCGGCAATGCAACCGCTATATTCTTCTTACAAAGATAAAATACGGTGTAACCTATAAAACACGCATAAAATATTCTTAATCGCCAATGTTTATACATTGAATCCACTTTTTGCGTGTCTTGGATTGTCTCTTGCGTCGGCGGTTCTTTATAAAATTCCCCCAGTTTTTTTAACATAATTACTTTTCTCCTATTTATTCTTAATTACTTGCACATTTCTCGTTTCCGTCAATTCAAGACGTGCATTTTTAATTATTTCTCTTTTTTCTTCGTCTAAGCTGTGTCCGTTCACCAATCTGTCAACAAATCCGGAATTTAATTTTATTGCCTTTTCCAATGCTCCGACTTCTTCAAGTACGGGTTTTATTGTGTTAAAATCGTACCCGAAAGTTTGTTTGGAATTATATACAAGCATGTCCCCATCTT
>CANQSZ010000119.1 GCA_947626645.1 Candidatus Gastranaerophilales bacterium | reverse complement strand
GAAAAAACAGGCTGCTCAATTTGAACATATACCCCGCTATTCGATTCAATATTTTCCATGCTCTTTTGCGTTTGGGCATTTGAAGGCATTGCTGCCGCTAAACTCAATATTATTGCGGATATGATTATCGGCTTTTTCATATAATAACTTTTACCCGTTTTATCTTTGGTCGTCTAACTCTTTTCTTATATCATCAACCGAAACTCTTACAATCGGTGAGTCGGCATTTTTCTTGAGAACACACTGTTTAATGCCTGATTGTACAATAAATCTTTTGCACAAAATACAGATAAAATCGTGTCCCCAAATGTATATTGTTGCACCTTGGCATCTGTCTTGCCCCGCTTGTATAATAGCGTTTTGCTCCGCGTGTATTGAACGGCAGGTTTCATAGCGGGTTCCCGATTGGATGTTGTTTTTTATCCTGTAGCATTCTCCTCGTTCATAGCACGATTCGACTTTTGAAGGCGTTCCGTTGTAGCCGGTCGCTTTAATTTTTTTATCTTCCCCCACAATTACCGCTCCGACTTGCGCTCTTATGCAGTTTGAACGGCTTGCGCATGTCTTTGCCAAATCTAAAAAATATTCATCCCACGGTTTAATTTCCATACTTTCACCCCTTTAATATTTGTTTATTCTTATCCCTGTTGCTATCATTGAAAGATTATATTTATCCGCAAGTTTTATAATCTTATCACTGTTTATTCCGTTCCCTGCTTCTATTATGAGAGCAATTCTTCCCTGAATTGCCGCATTTATTATTCCTTCGCTTTCGATTGCACTGTCAAGTGCCAATACCGCATCTTTTGAGGATTCGCAAGCATAGTTCATTGCAAATTCCGTTTGGGATGTGATGTCTGTGTTTGCCTGTACAATTGCTTTTGTTGCTAAGTCTTTTACAATCACCGCAGAAAGACTTTTCAGATGTTTCGATATTTTCCACGCAAAGACCGCATCTTCTGCCTGCTGTTGCTCGGGTTTGGTTTTTGTTACAACCTTAAACGAGGATTTTTCCAGTCGAACGTGGTTTTGGTCTTGTACAAGTATCCCGAAAGGTGTTACTTTTATGTCTTTGGTGTTAAATCCCAATAATTCTTGCAGCGGTGAATTTATTTTTATTATATTTATACCGTTGTTCTTTTTAAGCTCCGTCAGGGCTTGTTTTTCAAAGTCCGGCGCAATTACGTTTCTTACTTTCATAACTCTTAATTCTGATGCGGTTTCAGATGTTACGGTTTTTGTAAAGCCGGCGGTTGAACCTGTTATTGCAAACGGATTGCAGTCCGCTGCTTTTGTAAATGCGTTTTTGATATTGTTTGCCAACGCACATGAACAAACCATTGCTTCTTTTGTTATAACCGATGCGTTAACGTCAAAAAATTCCGCAAGTAAGTTGAGTGTGGTTGTCATGTCCAAAAAATCTCTATACTCAAGGTCTTTATTCTCGCTGAGTATTTCATAATCTATGCCGTCTTGAATCGGTGCTATTGCGGCATTTTGGTAAATGTTTTCTCCGCAAGACAAATCCTTTAAATCCGTTATTTCTATATTTTCCATTATATCCCTCGCTTATTTTTCTAAATGCTATCATAAACCGTTGGGGCTATCAAGTTAATATATCTTAAACTACCTGTCAAGTTTCCAAACTCCTTCTTGAAAAATAAATTTGTCTTTAATATAATATGGTTGTTTAAATAGAAAGTTAAGAGGAAAAGATGGTTACAGATAAGATGAATGACGGTGTAGGTAAAAAAATTGTCGAAGCGTTAAAAATGCAAGAAGATGATTCTCAGGATTATTCGTCCGTTGATACGGAAAATTCCGAAAATACTTTCGGTAATAATTTTACTTCCGAGGATTCTTTTTCGGCAGAAAACAGTAATTTGAACGAAAAAGATTCTGGAACTTTGCATTCCAAAATTCAATCACAACTTCAAGAGGCACAATATCAATCATCTTTTGTTGACAGTGCATTTCAGCAGAGTTTGTCAAGAAATTTGGGCAGCGGTGTTTTACCTTCCGTTCCTGATGATTTTGAATATCCAACTAACGTTGCCGTTTTAAAACAGTTAATCGGTAAATTGCCCTCGGGGGTTTCACGTCAAACCGGTGCCGTTATCATTCGTCAAACCATGGAGGCTTTGGGTATTTCCATGCCGACCGTTATTCAAGAGGCTAAACAGGTCAGAGATACTCTTATCTCCAATTCCAAAGAATGCCAAGCAGGAATAAGCGAATATCGCAAACAAATAAGTATTTTGGAAGCAAAATCACAGCAGTGCCAAAGACAATCCGCTGTGATGAATGATATTATTAATTTGTTCGTTCAGACCAATTAACTTGTTAGCCCGCAAGCCTGTAAGAGAAACTTTCTTTAATTGCTGCCGATACTTCGTCTTTTAATGAGTTTAACTCCTCATTAATCATTTGAAGTTTTGTTTCAAGCTGACCTTTTTTGATGTCGAGTTGTTTTTCAAGTTCGTTTAGTTTTGCTTCACGCATCTCTAATTTTTTGGCAACCAAAGATTCAGCTTTGAAATCAGTTCCCGTTCCGACTTTGAGATAGTTTTGTGCAGCTTGCGAGGCAACCATTTTAGCCTTTACGATGCTGTGAACTTGCGCTTGATACATACATCTTAAAGACTTAAGTTGAATTGTTCTGATAATTCCCAGAAATAACATTTTTCCGCCTTACCTTTTTTGATCTAAGTTTGACCCCTTTAAAAAGTTATGCTGGCTGTTTTCGGCTATCAGTTGTTCCATTTTTTGAAGTTGATGTCTGTGATAATTTAACCGGTACTGTGCCATCTTTAACTTTTTCTTTATCGTAAGAAAATCCTTGATTCCTTCTACTATTGATTCAGTTAATGCCTGTATCGGATTTTTTCTGATTAAATAGTTTTTGGTGTAAATTAAGAAATCAATTATTCTTTTTACGTATAGTTCCAGAGTTTCTCGAAACATGTTGCTCCTTACACTTTGAACCTACATATATCTAAAAACATTATCTTTCAATTAATTGTTATAATTTAGTGTTATTTGTAACATTTCTTTACATGCAGGTTCTTTTGTACCGTTAAATTTTACATCCTGTATAACGGATTAATTTTCCCAAAACTTTAATATTAATATAATAAATAAACAGTGTATTGCAAAAACTTTACAATTACAAAACTAAAGAAGTTATTTTTATAAATTCTGAATAGCTTTACTGTCGCTGTCTATACCTTCTTTAAGCATTTTCTTAGCCACATCGCCTTGAGTATCAAGCATTTTGCAAACGGTTTCGATATTTCTTACTTTGGTTGAAAGAATTGTATCGGCATTAGCCGTTATGTTTCCGGAAATATTTTGGTAAGCGGCTAAAGCGGCGGAAGTCGTACCTTGCATTAAGTTACCTAAAACCGTTGTGCCCGCACCATATACCCCCAAATAAGGAGAAATAGCGGTCAAAATTCCTCCAAAGCCCGATATTGCACCGGCAAAAGGCATTACAATATTGGATGCAATTTTGCCCAAACCGCTGCCTGTTCCTATCCCGTCGGCTGCTGCGTTTGCAACGCTTGCAAGCCCTCCGATATTTGAGGCAAAACCTGTTGCATAACCTCTGTTTGTTCCCCATCCGTTTAAAATTGATGCGGCACCGCCTGTGGATAGTCCGTATATTGAATTTATTGAGGCTGCCCCCGAGGGAAATCCCGAATAGTTGTATAATGAATCGACTCCGTAGGCTGTTCCGGTATTAGATTTTGAAAAATATGAGGTACCTGATACATTCATCGATTCTGATGTTCCAAATACCGTCGCAAAAGATGAGGGGGCAATAAGGCTTGCCAAATTGTACAACAATCCTCCTGCGGCTTCAAAACCTGTTCCCGTTCCGCTTCCGGATACGGTCAAGTCTCTTAACCTGTCGTATGTTTCCCACAACTGTGCTTTTGCTGCCGAGCTGGCATCGGAAAATCTGTTCGCTATTACCAAATTGCTATCATTTTTGTATGACATTTTATACCTCTTAAGTTTTTCGTTATCTTTTTTATTATCTTTATTTCTGTTATTCTTTTATTAGCCTTAGCCGTCAAATGTTTTGAACGTACTTTCGATATTTTTGGAAATAATTTTGTGAACGGCATCCATTTCTGTTTGGAGTGCGTTTTGTTCCGTGTCAAGTGCTTTTAGTCTGAGTTCAAGCGTTCTGTCCTCGGTTTGAATTTGTTCCGTTCTGGCATTTATGTCTTGAACATGTTTTTCGTAAACCTGTTTTTCGTAGTTGTATTGGTTCATCGCATCGTTATATGCGTTTTCGTCGGTAACGCTTGTTGCGTTCAAATCATATACAACGCTTGAACCTTCAAGCTGCAATGATGTTGCTCTGCCGCTTTGGTCGTATTCTATAACGCCGTATTTGGAAATTTCTTTGTTTCTTGATTGATAATCCGCATAGTATGAATGCAGAGCTTGTGTCGGGTCACTGATACAACTTTGAAGCGAATCTCCGGTGTCTGCTTGTGCGCTGGCAAAGTTTACTTCACTGTTTCCGTCTGTCCAAAGCCAAATGTTTTTCAGCAGCTCATCGCTCGGATTTTGTCTGT
>CANQSZ010000118.1 GCA_947626645.1 Candidatus Gastranaerophilales bacterium | reverse complement strand
GCCTATTTGAACGGCTTTGAATTTCTTACCGTTTCTTATTCCGCCGCCGATATCAAATACGATTTCTCTTAACGTTGTACCCATCGGAACTTCGATAAGACCCGTATTATTAACTTCACCTGTCAAAGCGAATGTTTTTGTACCCTTAGAAGTTTCCGTACCCATTGAACTGAACCAATCAGCACCTTTTAGAATGATAACAGGTACGTTGGCAAGAGTTTCGACGTTATTAATTAATGTAGGTCTGCCGAACAAACCTTTATTTGCAGGGAACGGCGGTTTCGGTCTTGGCATACCGCGTTCGCCTTCGATTGATGCCATAAGAGCGGTTTCTTCACCGCAAACAAATGCACCTGCACCTTCTTTAATATGGATATCAAGATTAAATCCCGAACCCATAATATTTTTACCCAAGAAGTGTCTTTCTTCGGCATCGGCAATAGCTTTTCTCAATCTCTTGATTGCAAGAGGATATTCTGCACGAACATAGATGTATGCTTCATCCGCACCAATCGCAAAAGCTGCAATAGCGATACCTTCAAGAAGTTTATGAGGATCTCCTTCCATAACACTTCTGTCCATACATGCACCGGGGTCGCCTTCATCACCGTTACATACAACATAAGATTTTCCGCCTCTGTTTGCTGCGGTAAATCTCCATTTTCTGCCGGTAGGGAAGCCTCCGCCGCCTCTGCCTCTCAATCCGGATTTTTCGATTTCGTCAATTACTCCTTCGGGATTGTTTTCTTCCAAAACTTTTGATAAAGCCTCGTATCCTCTGACCGCAATTGCTTCATCCAAACATTCCGCATTAATGTGTCCGCAGTTTGCAAGTGCTGTTCTTGTTTGTTTTGCATAGAAATTTATATCTTCATTTCTGTAAATTTTTTGGTTGGTTTTAGGATCGGTATATAAAAGCCTTTCCACAGGTTTGTTGTTTTTAATATGGCTTTCGTAAATTTCTTCAACATCTTCAAGATGAACTTTAACATAAGTTACATCTTTATCGGGGATAATAACCAAAACGCCCTGTTCACAAAAACCATGACACCCTGTCGGTACGATTGTCATTTTATCGTAATCGGACAGAGCAGAAACGTCCGCACCTAATTCTCTGAATTTTTCAATGATAGCGAGCGAACCGTTTGCAACACAACCCGTACCCGCACAAACAAGAACTCTTAATCCTTGTTTTTTTATTTCTTCCTGAGCCGTCAACTGCTCGTTTTTGATATCAATATTTAATGCTGTTTTTTCCATATTATTCGCCCTCCCTAATCAGGGTATCCAATATAACTTTAATTGCATCAGATGTCATCTGGGGGTAAACCTTTCCGTTAATAACGCAAACCGGAGCAAGTCCGCATGCACCAAGACAACTTACGGTTTCCAATGAAAATAATCCGTCTGCGGTTGTCATCTGTCCGTCTTTCAACTTCAAATGTGCTTTTATAGCGTTTAAAACAGGCATTGAACCTCTGACATGGCATGCCGTTCCGTCGCAAACTTTTATTTCGTACTTGCCTTTCGGGTCAAGTGAAAATTGTGCGTAGAATGTTGCCACACCATATACCGTTGCAGGTGATAACCCTTCAATTTTTGTTCCAATGTAAATTAACGCTTCCTCAGGCAAGTATTTGTACTCTTCCTGAACCTTTTGTAAAATCGCAATCAAATTGGATTTCTTTGAACCGTAAGACTCAATAATCTTATCCAACTCCGCTGTGTCGATTTTACGAGAACTATCTACACTCATTCTCGATCTCCTATTTATATGTATTACTGTTTGATTGTAATAAAACTTTATAACGTCAACAATCTAACAAAATTATTACATACAGACTATAGAAAATCAAGTTTTTTTAACTACTCATAATGACCGATTCTATTGAGTTTATTATTTAGTGATTCTATTGTTCTGTAAACCGATCTGATAAAATTTTTATCTTCTGTTCTATGCTCGCCGGAGTATATGTAAAAACTCTTATTTCCGTAAGACGCCTCGGGATTTATACGTTTCAGTAAAACATTTTTTTTCTCGGTATGAACAAAATCCGCTTTTTGATTGTCTTTTTGAAGCAGAACGGAATCATACAGCTCATGACCAAATTTTTTTGCAATAATCGCAATTCTTCTTACAAAGCCCAAGCCGCCTTCCCGCTCGGAATTTTCCTGAACTTCCATATAAACTTTCAAATGATTTTTATTGGCATAATTTGCAATAACATCGCGGCATTGAAGTAATTTATTATAATCCTTGGCGGATGATTCGCTAAACGCATTATATTTAACCTCAACAGAGCGCATCATACGATTATAACGTTTTTTGGACAAATATTCAGAACTGCTTATTAAATGACTTACGATTTTATCAATACTCATTAAAATACTCCTTATAAAATTTAACCTTACAGTAATTATAAATCCAAACAAATATTTTTTTGCTACTTGTATTAAGTTATATTAATTTGCAGCAATAAGAATTAACGGGACAAACATCGCACTTGGGGTTAAGGGGTTTGCAAACATTTTGACCATGAGTAACCAAAAGGCTATTAATCGGAATCCAAAATTTTTCGGGCAATTTTTCTCTGAGAGCAAACTCTGTTTCTTCGGGGTTGGAAGTTTTTACGTACCCGAGCCTGTTGCAAATTCTGTGAACATGAACATCAACACAAATTGCCGGAACACCAAACCCTAACGTCATCACAAGATTTGCCGTCTTTCTGCCGACACCTTTAAATTTACACAGTTCATCAATACTGTCGGGAACTTTGCCGTTGTATTTTTCAACTATAATCCTTGATAACTCAATAATCTGCGCCGCTTTATTTTTATAAAATCCTACAGGATAAATTGCCTTTTCCAAATCTTTAACATCAACCTTCATCATCTGCTGCGGAGTTTTTGCAAGCTCAAGCATTCTCAAAGTTGCGGGATAAGTCGTTCTGTCGTTTGTTCTCAAACTCAAAATACAAGCGATTAAAACAAGATACGGATTTTTAAAAGAATCCATAAGATTAACAAAATCACTTCTGGGTTGTTTAGCATCTTGCAATGATTTTACAACACTTGCCATATCAATCGTCATTTGCAAACAGCCTTTCCACATCAATAGTTGTCTTGAGTCTTAGAGCGTAAATATTATCTCTGTCGAATCTTGCCAATTTAACGGCATCTTTTTCGGTTGTAACAATAGTTCCCACGATATCGACAATATCAATCGGAGCGTACTGATGATGGTCGTCAAAAGAAATAGTTTTTATAACCTGATAATTGGTTAAAAAGTCATAAAATTGCTGCGGCTGACCGATAGCACACATGGCAGTAACCGGAACACCGTCCATCAACCTTTGTCCGGTTTTAATATTATAAACATATTCAGGCTCCGTGTAACAAACCCTTGTTGAAAGTTTTAGGCGTTTTGACATAATACGTGCGACTTTTTGAGCAACGTCATGTTTAAGGCTTTTACTAACAACAACAAGCCTGTCAATTCTGTCGAGTGCTTCCGCGCCCTCTCTTAAAGGGCCTGCGGGCAATAAAAGTTCGTTACCGAAACCTTTTACGCTGTCCATCAAAACTATATCGACATCACGATGAAATTTTCTGTGTTGAAAGCCGTCATCAAGAATAATTATACCAGTATTAAATCTTTCGATTGCGTATTTTGCAGCTTTGTAGCGGTCTTTACAGGTGAAAACACAACATAAAAAATCGATACACCGTCAGAAATCATATTTACGTTACTGTTATTAAGTCTGCCGCCGTAGCCTCTTGATATTATTGCGACTTTTTCTCCCCGTTGAACAAAAAACTTCGCAATCTCGGATACAACAGGAGTTTTACCGACTCCGCCCGTTGTCATGTTTCCCACGGAAATTACAAAAGCATCGACCTTTTTAGGTTTTAATATTTTTTTATCATACAGAAAGTTTTTAAAGCCGCTTGCAAATCCGTAGAATATCGATGCGAACTTTAAAATTTCAAACAAAAACCCCTCAGGATCCCTTTTATAATGTATTTGTGTAATTTTAGTTTTTAAATTCATCATACTAGAACAACAATCTGAACAGTAAGAAACGCTTATTCAATTTGTCGGAGAATTTTCTCAAATTCGCCGTCGTAACAACCGTATCTTCAACAATACGTTTTAAATCCGTAGCCTGATTTTGGCTTTCGGGGCTGACACAATTAACGGCTTCAAGTGCTGTTGAAACTTCAACCATCGCGTTATTAACATTTGTTATTGCGGTTGAAACCTGATTTTTTAATTTGTCATCTTTTGTCATTGAATTTACGCTTTCACTGATTTGTGAAAGATTTTCGGCAATAATCTTAAGGTTTTTGCCGGTAGCCTCAGCATCGGCAGCATCCATAACCTTGTTTAGATTTTTTGCAAGTTTATCAACCGAATCCGTCGTTGACAACAGGGTCTTTTTAAACTGTGCATCACCTATAATATTATTAATATTAGCTGATAATTTAGCAAAATCATCAGTTGCCTGCTGAGTCATAGTCAACAATTGTTCTATATCGGATTTTGAAGAATCCAGCAACGTATCAACCTTGTCAAGCGTTACGGTTGAACGAGCCGATAATGT
>CANQSZ010000117.1 GCA_947626645.1 Candidatus Gastranaerophilales bacterium | reverse complement strand
CTCCGGGATTGGATTGAATTGTGGTTACAACAGGATTTGATTTTTCCTTTTCAATTATATCCATTAAAGTTTTCATTTTTTTTTCATAAAAACTTGGGGTTAAACCCATATTTGGGCAATCTCCTTTGAAATAGTTACCTTTGGCAATAAGTTCCGGAATTCCCTGATAAAATACAAATTTCCCAAAAGATGGGGATGTATAAGGTTTTTGAGGACAATTACAATTCATGGTTACTTTCATAATTTTTCTCCTTTTTCATAAAATATTTTACATATACTTTCTCGGATATTTATACTAAAACCGCACAAAATATTTTTTGCTACTTCGTGTAACAAAATTTTACATATAATAATTTTTAAGGCATAATAAAGTTATGTATAAATTTGAGTTTGAGCTGGATGAATTTCAAAAAGATGCCTGCCGAATAATAGATGAGGGGCAAAGCGTTGTCGTATGCGCCCCGACAGGTGCGGGCAAGACCGTCATAGCCGAGCATGCAATCCACAGAGCTTTAGAGCAAGACTGCCGAATATTTTACACAACCCCTTTAAAAGCACTATCAAACCAAAAATTCTATGATTTTTCGGAAAAATACGGTTCGGACAAAGTCGGGCTTTTAACAGGCGACACCTCTATAAACAGAAATGCTCAAATAGTTATCATGACAACAGAAGTTTTCAGAAACATGCTTTACGGCACAAACTTCGGCGCAGTCGCGGACAACTTGAAAGACGTACGATACATAGTGCTTGATGAAGTTCATTACATGAACGACGAGCAAAGAGGAACTGTCTGGGAAGAAAGTATAATCTATTGCCCAACAAATATTCAAATTATCGCACTTTCGGCAACCGTTGCAAACGGTCAGGAATTGACCGACTGGATAAATACCGTTCATTCAAAAACCAAACTCGTTAACACAGATTTTCGCCCCGTGCCTTTGAGATTTTACTATTTTGACAGCTCGCAGCCGTTTAAACTTCTCCCGCTTCTAACCCCCGACGGGAAATTAAACAGTAAAATCCGACCCGAAAAACCTCAATGGGCAAAAGGCAGAGACAAAAGAAAAAAATCTTACGTTAAACAGATAATTTCAAACCTTGCACAAAACGATATGCTGCCGGCAATTTATTTTACTTTCTCAAGAAAAAAATGCGATGAGCAGATGGAAAAATGCTCGGGGCTCGGCTTAAACACAAAATTTGAACAGGAACAAATAAAAGCATTTATTGACGAATATATTGCTGAAAATCCGCACCTTTGGGGCAACAAGCACACAGAATATTTAATCCAAGGTGTCGCATCACACCACGCGGGACTTTTGCCGGCATGGAAAAATCTTGTTGAAAAACTTTTCCAAAAAGGATTGATAAAAGTCGTGTTTGCTACCGAAACCCTTGCCGCAGGGATTAATATGCCAGCACGCTCAACCGTCATAAGTTCAACAAGCAAAAGAACAGACACAGGACACAGAATGCTTACCGCAAACGAATTTTTGCAAATGTCAGGTCGCGCGGGCAGACGCGGAATGGACGAAATCGGCTACGTAACAATTGTCGGAACTTCTTTCCAATCCCCCGAAGAAGTCGCCCAACTTGTCCTGAGCGATTCTAACCCCTTGGAAAGCAGATTTTCTCCGAGATATTCCATGGTATTAAACTTGCTGCAAAGATTTTCGCTTGATGAAGCCAAAGAACTTATCCTCAAAAGTTTCGGGTATTATTCCTCGGATTTTAGGCTGAAACCCATTCTTACCCAACTTGAAATCTATGAAAAGGAAAAAGAAGAACGAACCTTCGTCTGCCCGTCTAAACTGAGCGATAACGATATGCTCGAATACGACAGACTTAGGTTTATGTACGTTCAAAACAGGCAAACTTATAAAAAGATTCTTAAACAGGAAAAATCAAAACACAGACCGCTTTCGCCGGAGGTTATTGAATTCGGGAACAGAAATAAACAAGATTTGCACAAACTCCAATCCTACCCTTGCGATCAATGCGGACTCTATAAACGCCACTCAAAAAATTATGAAGTCATTAAAAGAATTGACAGCAAAAAACTCAGACTTGAAAAAGAAATCGAAAAACAAAAAGATATCTACTGGAATAAATTTTTAGCCCACAGAAGCGTTTTGGAAGAATACGGATACCTGAATAACGATTACCCGACAGAAAAAGGCAAAACAACTTCTCAAATTCGCTCGGAAAACGAGTTGTACATCGCGGAAATTATTTTTTCGGGAATCTTGGAATCCTTAACCCCCTCACAATTGGCAGGGGTAATATGCGCCGTTACAACAGAAGATTTAAGAATGGAAATTCCCTATATCCCGTTCTCGGAACCCGTCAGAAAAACCCTTAACAAAATAAGAGATATTAAAAAGAAACTCTACAAAATCCAAACAAAATACGATATTGATTCACCGCTTTATATAAACCCTTATTTCAGCTCATTGATAGAACTGTGGGTTGAAGGTGCGCAGTGGGAAACCGTATCCGAGCAGTTTGACATCGGAGAAGGCGACATCGTAAGAGCATTCAAGCGCGTTGTTGATATCCTGAGACAATTCACCACAATTGATAATGTCCCCGAAAGTCTTGTTTTTACGGCACGTGAAGCAATAGAAAAAATATTACGTGCACCTGTTGACGTCGATTAAGCGTATAAATTACCCTTAATCCCTGAAATAGTGTACATTTGCCACTATTTAGTTTTGTAAATATTTTGCTATAAAAGGGTTGCAAACACTTGAAAACCATGTGAAAATGTGTTACAATGATAGTAGGAACACCCTATTTGCCCTCATAGGACTCTGATGAGTGTTATTCCCCACCCCACTCTAAAAACAAAAAGGTATCCTGTTACTCCAAAATTCAGGTGATACTATGGATACATTTGTTGTTAAAAAACTTTATAAGATTCCTTACAGGACTTGGGAATATGTTCTGACACTTTCGCTTTTTGCGACATTGGTTATGCTTCACACAATATTTCAATCTCCGATATTTGCAAGTGATTTGATTGCAAATACCGCAATGACCACCCCTAATTTGGTTCAAATGAATGAATATATAAAAGAGGAATTTAACCCCGAAGTTAAAAAAGAAAAATTTAACGCAAGAATAAGCCAAAAATACAAAGGTTTGGCGGTCAATAACGTTGCAGACGGCATAAAGCACATTAAAACGGTCAGATATTACAACTCAAAACCGGTAAGAATAAACATCATAGAAATTAACCGTCAGGTAGCGCAAGGCTTTGAAGTAAAACCCGCAATAGCATCAGATACGTTAGCGCATAAAAAGACATTAAGAGGCATTGCGCAAAACACTAATGCAATTGCGGCAGTAAACGGCGGATTTTTCAAGCCGCAAACGGGAGTTCCGCTGGGAACGCTTATGATTGACGAAAAATTATACACGGGACCTGTTTATGACAGAGTTGCACTGGGAATATTTGAAAAGGGATATGAAGTAGGCAGAGTAAGATTAAACGCAAGTATAAAAGGAAACAACACCGAAATAAAAATAGACAACATTAATCAGCCAAGAATGCTATCCTCATATATTTTAATTTATACGCGGGATTGGGGGACATACGCACCCGTATCGCCAAAGTACGGAGTGCAGTTGCAGGTTATCGGGGACAAAATCACTGCAGCATCCGCCAATCCCCTTTTCATTCCCGAAAACGGATACGTAATTGTCGGACCGAAATCGAAACTTGAACAGTTGTTTGGAGCGAAAAAAGTTGAAGTTAATATCAGCACCAACCCCGAATGGAAAGGTGTTAAACATATAATAAGCGGCGGACCTTACTTGGTTAAGGATAATCAAATATTTATCGATATGACTGCCCAGAAACTTCAATCTATAGGGGGGAGAAACCCGAGAACGGCAATCGGCTATACTAAAGACAACGATTTAGTCATTGTCGCAGTTGACGGAAGGGAGGGCAGTTCTATCGGTTTGACGTTGGTTGAACTGGCAAATCTTATGAAATCTTTAGGCTGCACAAACGCAATAAATCTTGACGGCGGAGGTTCAACCGTTATGTACGTAAACGGACAGATTGTCAATCGCCCTCAACAAACAGGAGGCATAGCTCTTTCAAATGCACTGGTCATTTCAAGAAAAAATAATATCTAAAATTATCGGATATTTGGAAACATTTGCAAAATATAATATCGTTATATTATAGATTTTGCTTTGCTTTTTCTATATCGGTTATAAATTCGGTAATATTTTTGTCCGATTTTATGCTTTTTGTTTTTAGCGCAAATTCTTTTGCCTTATCAAAATCGTGTTTGTTATAATAAATAACCGCGCGGTTATAGTTTATGATATAAAGTTCATCTTGTGAAGGGTTTAATTTTTCCGCTTTATTAAGTAAATCAATCGCGGAATCAAAATCGTTCATATCGGAATAAACAGAGGACAAATTTATGTACCCCGACGGAAAATTCGGGTAATTATCCACATATTTTTTATATTCGGCAACTTTCTTTTTCAATCTTTCATCGGTATTGCCCAAAATTAACGGCGGATAATAAAAGGTTTCGTCGGATAAATTTTTTGTATCGGATATTGAGGGTTTCAGCCTGTACAAAAGAACAAGAGTATTTATATCCCTATCGGAAAGGTAATAAAAATCGGTTCTCGGAGAAAGAAAAGTATCAACATCGTTTTCGGCAGAAACATACATCAAATCTTTTTTGGAATCGCTATGGCCTGCAATCCCCAGAGCGTGTCCTAT
>CANQSZ010000116.1 GCA_947626645.1 Candidatus Gastranaerophilales bacterium | reverse complement strand
CAGAGACTTGATAATTTTGAAAAACAATATTGCGGATACAAAAAATCTTTTAATAAACGAAAACGGCAAAAAGCTGACCAGACAAGATATTTACAATTTCATCCGCAAACAGGGCGAAAAAATACATAAACACATATCCCCGCATACTCTTAGGCACAGTTTTGCAACACATCTTTTGGAAAACGGTGCAGACTTAAGAGTAGTGCAGGAACTTTTAGGACACAGCGATGTTTCAACTACCCAGTTATATACCCACATTACCAAGAAAAGATTAAAAGAAGTGTACTTTGCAATAAATAACGGCTCGTGATAATATAAAATTATGCTAAAAATATTTGTATCGGGACTTGAAAAACAAACAGGAAAAACCATTGTTACCGCGGGATTAGCGGCAACAATGCAGAGCCTTAATTATTCCACAAGCGTATTTAAACCAATTCAAACCGGCGCCGTTTCATTGAACGGATTTTTGCAATCTCAGGATATGGCACTGATTAAACGGATTGATACCAATATCAAAACCACGGTAAGTTACGCGTTTACATCTGACGATTGCCCCCTAATCGCAGCCTATGAGGTTGATAAGGGCAAAATTAATCCGAATAATATCTGCAACGATTACAAAACAAATACAAAATCGACTGAATGCCATATTGTAGAGGGGTCTAACAGTATTTCAACTCCGATTTGCGAAAAAATGACCGAAGCCGACTTGGTTAAAACGCTAAAATTACCGTTGGTTATGGTTGTTAACCCCAAAAAATCAAGCATTGATAACGTTATTTCCGGAATAAATTTTGTATATTCAAGTCATATCAACTTCTTGGGAGTAATAATAGATGATTACGACGGGGAATTAGACAACACACACGAACGTTTTTACCCCGAACTTATTAAAGAATACACCGATGCGGATATTTTGGGAACAATTCCTCATTACAAAAATGTTGAAATCCTCACCCCCGAAACTTTGATTGAAGATGTATTGAACAGGGTTGAAATAGAAAAAATCTTCGGATTAAAAATAGCAAAATTAAGCCAATAAAAAAGACCGCAACCAAACGGTCTTTTTTTATTATATTTATTTATATTATATTTAACTGAGAGCCATAAGAGCCTTCACAGAACGAGCATTTTCCTGAACTTCGGGGTCGAAGCCTTCTGTTGAAATAGTGTGTTCAAGAACTTTCATAGCCTCTTGTTTATCCTCAAGAGATAAAAGTTCATTGATTGTACTCATCGCAACGACGGTTGACATATCATTAATCCCTTTGCCTTTTCTTTCGATTACAACGGACAATGAATCGGGTTCGTTACGTTTAACAAGTGCTTTTGAAGTTAACTCTCTGACTTCATCGATTGAAGAATTTGTACCTATTTCTTCCAAAACGGCAACCGAATCGGGATTAGAATTTATAGTCAAAGACTCAATAATATCGCTTACTTTTTTAAAATTTTTATTATTTTTGATGTTGTTATCCATATAAAATATCCTCCCTTATTATGCTGCATAAGCTGCCAAATCGGCATCTAATGCGGCTAAAGCCTCTGTAAACATGGGTTTAATTTCCGTATGCGGATCCATTTTGGACATTTTAACAATTCCTTTGCCCGTATCGGTTGGGAAGAACGATGTAATATCTCTTTGTAATGTTTCTTTTAATCCGTCAAAACGAATTTCGGTATTAGCAATTTTGTAAACTTTATTCCAAGTTTCGACAGCGTTGCTTTTTACTTTTGAACAAAATGCTTTTACCGATTCAATTCCGTCAATAATTGTATTTCCGAAATCGGTAATTGAACCTACAAACATTGAGTATATTCTTTTTGTACCGGCAGAAATTTTATCGTTGATTCCTGCGGTTGATTTTGCCGTACTTGATTGGAACACATCTTCCATTAATATATTCTTTTGAAAATTAGATTTACTAAAAGGATTTCCGTCTCTTACTACTTTAGTTTCGGTAGCAGTCGTATTGAATATACGATGACTTAACCGAGTGACTTTGTCAGTGATTTTGTTTACTGTTGCCATTGAATTTAAACCTCGTTCTTAACTGTTTACTTATCCAGTCTAACATAGTAATTTTAATTTAAATCAACCTTTTGTAGGATTTGTGTTAAAATATGACTATGAAGTATAAAAATATGGAAGAACTAATCGAAATAGTGAAAAAGCTCAGATCCCCGCAAGGGTGTCCTTGGGACAGAGAGCAAACTCACGATTCACTTCGTGCCAATATGCTTGAAGAAGCCTACGAAGCAGTTGACGCTATTGATGATAACGATGTTAAACATCTGAAAGAAGAACTCGGAGATGTACTTTTGCAGGTATTATTACACTCCCAAATTGCGCAAGATAACGGCGAATTTACGATAGAAGACGTGGCAGAAGAATTAAAAGACAAACTTATACACCGTCATCCGCACGTATTCGGGAATGCAAAAATTGATAATCCCGATGAGGTTTTACAGGCTTGGGATAAATTGAAAGCCGAAGAAAAAACTCATCGAAAATCAGCAATGGACGGAATATCAAGAAGCCAAGCGGCATTGATTTCCGCTCAAAAGATTTCTAAAAAAGCAGTCAAAACAGGATTTGAATGGCCGAATGAAGAATCTTTATACGAGTGCATATTTTCCGAATTTGAAGAATTTAAACAGGCAGAAAAAGAACAAAATAAAACCCACATGGAAGAAGAATACGGTGATATTCTTTTTGCACTGGTAAACCTTGCCCGTTGGAACAAAATTGATGCCGAGCAGGCTTTATTAAAAGCCAACAAAAAATTTGAAAAACGGTTTCGCAAAATGGAAGAACTTGCCGTAAAACCGTTAAATGACTACAGTTTTGAAGAATTTGACATGTTGTGGAAGCAGGCAAAAAAAGAGCTTGCAAAAGCCGGAAAGTAAATATGAAAGACGTACAGAACACTCAAGATACAAGAAACATAGATATACAAAAGGTGGGAATAAAGCACATCGAATTACCTTTGATAATTCAGCGCAAAAACAACACCGACCAAACGGTATGCGCACAAGCAAGAGTTTGCGTTTCGCTTCCGCGCAACTACAAAGGCACCCACATGAGCCGCTTTGTTGAGGTTTTGAACGAATGGAGAACCAAAAACCTTTTAGGGGTTGATATAAAAGGCTGTCTTGAAAAAATAATAAAAAAACTTCATGCCAAAAGCGGGGAATTGGAATTTGACTTCAAGTATTTCATAAACAAAAAATCCCCCGTAACAAAACTTCCTGCACCGATGAGCTACGACTGTTCGTTTGAAGGAATAATTGATGAGGATAATTACAAATTCATACTGGGTGTAAAAGTGCCTGTAACAACGCTTTGTCCCTGTTCAAAAGAAATATCCGAAAACGGTGCGCACAACCAAAGAGCCATCATTTCGGTTAAAATTTCTTACGATGAAACAGAACATGTTTGGCTTGAGGATTTGATTGAACTTGTGGAATCATGTTCATCATCGCCCGTATATCCGCTTCTGAAACGTCAAGACGAAAAATATGTAACAGAACATGCTTGGGATAACCCCAAATTCGTGGAAGATGTTTTGCGCGATGTTGTTTTGAAACTTCGTAATCACCCCGCAGTAAAAGAATTTGAAGCGGATTGCGAAGCATTTGAAAGTATCCACAACCATTCTGCATGGGCTTATCAAACCGAAAAAAAATAAACCCTTTTTCATCCGCCGACGACTTTTAAAAATTAAAACGGAATGGAAATTCCCGCATTTATGCTTGTCGTAGCCGAATTAACTTTTGTAACATCATAAATCTGACCTTCTACAAAAATACTTGCCTTGCCGATTTTTTGCGAAACTCCGGCAAAAACACCGACATCTGTCGATTTATATCCGTCTTTATAATCTATTTTTGTACTGACATAAGGAGTTGTATAAATACTTGTACTGCTTGAAACAGGAACATTGACCGTTGCCGGCTGAACTCTTATCTGAACCGTTTGAGAATTGGGGTTAAGATTGTTTCTAACCCTGAAACCACCTGAAATAAGACTATCTCCGTAGGGGACACAACCTTTCAAATCTATGACCGAACCGGTTGAATTTTCACAAAAATTCGTACCGAGACCTGTATATAGGCTTAAATTAGCCCTTCCGACTTTAATTCCCGCCTCAACTCCGGCTGTTGTGAAGTTTGAACCGTCGCACTGCTGATATGTTGATACCGATACCTTTTGGCTTATTTCAGGCATATTTTTTCCTCGTTTATTTCCCCTGTGTTACATATTAATAAACGTATTTTTAAAGATAAAATTGCCTTAATTATTAAGTTTTATTAAATATACTTAATCCGAAGCCAAAAGTTTATCCGCCAATTCGGTTTCTAATGTTCCGTTAAGGGCTTTATTAACTTTTTGGAGTTTTTGTGCGATGAGTTCCATATTGTCAGTCCACACGAAATTATCATTGACGTATTTTTCGGCTTTGTTAAAATCGCCGTCAATTTGTATTCTGACAATTTCGGAAAGCATTTCTTTTGCAATCGGCACGACTTTATCAACATTCACAAAGATTTTACCTTCGGGAGTAATTTCATATCCGCCGCGTTGTGCGAAGTAATTATTTTGCATAACCGTTCTTACTCTGTGCGCCTGAGAAATTGTCGGTTTTGATTTTAAGAAATTATCTGCAACGGTGGTTACGATAATTTGCAATCGTTGTTCATCGGTGTACATACCCAGTTCGGTTAATAAATCGACAAAAGCCAAAGACCCCATATC
>CANQSZ010000115.1 GCA_947626645.1 Candidatus Gastranaerophilales bacterium | reverse complement strand
GTCGGATTAACGGGTTTTGGGGGCGGCAAGCTAAAACAGATTGCAAAACACAGTGTCAATACGAATATTGAAGATATGCAAATAACTGAAGATGTACACATGATGCTTTGCCACATGATTTATAGCATAATGATGAATCCCGAAAAAAATACGAAAACCAAGGAACTGCTAAATGTTTAAAATGCCCAAGGTTAGTGTGATAATACCTGTTTATAATACCGAGCTTTATTTGGAAAATTGTCTCGATAGCGTTTTAGCCCAAACCCTTTCCGATATCGAAATTATCTGCATCGACGACGGTTCCGTTGACAATTCCTTCAATATCCTCAACCAATACAAAAAATCCGATTCAAGAATTATCCTCGTGCAATCCGCCCACAAAGGCGCCGGTTATTGCCGTAACCTCGGTCAAGATATTGCCCGAGGCGAATATCTCTATTTTCTTGATTCCGATGATTGGATTGTTCCCGATGCACTTTCAAAACTCTACTCCCAAGCCATAACCAACAACTCCGACATCGTTGTTTGCAAAAATACCCGATACAACACCCAAAATAAAAAGTTTTCACCCTGCAAATCCTCCTTTGAACAACATTTGTTACCTAAAAACTTGCCGTTTTCTCTAAAAGATGTTAAAGAAAATGCGCTCCAATTGTTCATGGGTTGGGCGTGGGATAAATTATTCCGC
Organism: Candidatus Gastranaerophilales bacterium; assembly: GCA_947626645.1. Lineage (GTDB taxonomy): Bacteria > Cyanobacteriota > Vampirovibrionia > Gastranaerophilales > Gastranaerophilaceae > Zag111. The sequence goes on along the minus strand of CANQSZ010000115.1, from coordinate 4,082 downwards.
CGTGAATTTGTGGAAAAAATCAATATCCGTTACCAAAATATCCGCTCCACAAACGATTTATACTATGTTTTGGTAAGTTTGTTATCGGCAGATAAGATTGATGTCGTTTGTGAATCTTTGGTTTATCACAGAACAGGAAATCCTTCGTCCTTGGAAAACACCAGAGATAAAGACCCTTATTGCTTTTTAGTCGCGCTAAAAGAATTTATTAACTTCTTAAAATCAAATAATTTGTTCGACTTCTATTGCGATACTTTTTATCAATATTTAATCAATTTTACCTACTGGCAAATTTCCACTCAAAAAAATACCGAACTTAAAACATCCGTCGCTAAAAAAGTTGTGGAACTTTTTTACGAGCTTGGCATAGATGATAATTTTAAGTTTAAAAAATCTGTAACAAATAAGCAGTTCAAAAAAATTTTGGCAATCCGTTACGAGTATTCGCGGTTGGAAAAATTTTTTGTCCGTTGCAAAGATTTGTTTAATCCGAAAAACTATTCCTCAAACCTTATATTTTTCGGTATAAACAGACCGAGAAAGGAAAAGGCTGAAACCGCATGAAAACTCTAAACATTTCTTTTGCAACAAAAGATGATGAATTTGTATTATATATGCTTGTGGTTATGGAATCGGTTTTGCTTAATGTTTTGAATGATGTTATGTTGAATTTTTATATTTTAATCCCGTCCGAATTTTCTCAAGACACCGCTGCCAAGATTTTGGAGATTAAAAATAAATATTCCAATGCACAAATAACTTTTATTGATGTAAAAAACAAGTTTAAAAATCTGAAAAAAACGCATGATTTTATAGACTACCCCACCTATTACAGATTGTTACTTGCAAAATTGCTGCCTCAAGATGTTGAAAAGTGTTTTTATTTTGATACCGATATCATTGTAAACGGCGATATAACGGAATTTTATGAAACGGATTTGGGGGATAATTACTTTGCGGGAGTCAGAGCTGCCGGATATCGGTTTGATGAGGAATTTCATAAAAAACGATTAAATCTTCCCGATATTAATAATTACGTTAATGCAGGTGTAATTTTACTTAATATCAAAAAACTCCGACAGGATTGTATGGCTGAAAAGTTTGAAAAACTCGTCGAAAATAATTACCTCGACCAAGATCAGGATATTTTAAATGTTTCCTGTTACGAAAAAATTAAAACTGTTGATTTGAAATATAATCTTATGACTAAGTACGAAAAATTGTGGGATAAATGTGTCAAATCGGGTTCTTATACGCAAGAAGAAATTGATAATGCCTTGAAAAATCCGATTATCGTACACTTTGCCGACAGACAAAAACCTTGGAATAACAAAAAGATTTTGTTTGCAAATCTTTGGTGGGATTATGTTCAAAAAACACCATATTTTGACGAAATTCAAAAAATTTACGAAAACAACAGAGAAAAATGGTACCAAAAACTGTTTTGCGTAAAGGAAACTTCAAATAAAAGAATTATCAGAATTTTATTTTTTAAATTCACTATCAAAAAAAGACGGCTTGATAATGGTGAAATTGAAGGAAGAAAAAATAAATCAAAAAAATTTATTACGAGAAAAATATTGATAAAGGAGAGTTGAAAAGATGAATTATACAATACTCGGCGGAGGATTATCGGCAATATCCTTAGCTTATTATATGCAAGATAACAACAAGATTGATGAAATACATATCTTGGAAAAAGATGATACATTAGGCGGAATATGTCGCACTTACGTGAAAGAGGGAATTGAATACGATGTGGGACCGCACATTATTTTTTCCAAAGATAAAGAAATTTTGGACTTGATGAACGGTCTTTTAGGCGAAAATAATGAAAAACACAGACGTTCAAACAGAATACTTCATAAGAAAAAATTTGTTCAATATCCGTTTGAAAATGATTTATCAAAGCTGCCGCAAGAAGATATCAATTATTGCGTGAATGCTTTTTTGCATAATCCGTTTGAAAACTATCAGGCTGAAAATATGCTCCAATTCTTTTTGAAAACGTTTGGTGAGGGTATTACAAATATTTATTTAAGACCTTATAACGAAAAAATATGGAAATTTGACCCGTGCTTTATGGATACGCAGATGGTTGAAAGAATACCAAAACCGCCTAAAGAGGATATTTTAAGAAGTGCAAAAGGTGAAACTATTGACGGATATTTGCACCAATTATATTTTACCTATCCGAAAAAAGGCGGAACGGAAGCCTTAATTAAAGCGTTTATATCAAAACTAGGCAAAAAAGTTACGATACATACTAATGCAAAAGTTATCGGTGTTGAAAAAACTTCCGACGGTTACAAAATCGAAACCTCATCGGGTAATTTTACTGCGGACAAGATAGTTTCAACCATGCCTGCAAACGAATTTTGCCATATATATAAAGACGCACAAAAACCGGCCGAAATTTTAGAAACGGCAGATAATTTGAGATACAATTCCATTGCAATATGTATTGTAAATGTGAAAAAAGATTATGCGGGAGATAATTACGCATTTATGGTAGCGGATAAAAATGTTAAATTCCACAGAATTTCCAAATTGGATTTTATGGGCGGAAATTATCATATAGACGGAACGGCGACTTATATGGCAGAAATTACGTACAGAAAAAATGACCTTAACGATAAAGCAACTGATGAGGAATTGATATCAAAAGTTGTTGAAGGACTTGAAAAAATCGGGTTCATTGATTCAAAAGAAGATGTGAATTTCACTGATATTAGGCGATTTGAGTATGCCTACGTAATTTATGACTTAAACCACAGAAAAAATATGGACAGAATTAAGGATTATTTTTCTAAACAGGGAATATACTTGAACGGCAGATTTGGTTCTTTTGAATACTTGAATATGGATGCGATAATAAGACAGTCGAAGAATTTAGCTCAAAGTCTGCAAGGGGCAGGGGAAATATAATAAAAAAAGATAAAATATAAATAAAAGCGGGTAGCGGGAAAAATCCTTACCCGCTTTTTGAATTATTTAATTATTAAAAAATAATAAATATAACTTGTTAATTTACATTCATACTTTATAATATATGTATATAATGTTGAAGGGAAAAATTTATGACTGATAAAAACTCTAACCCGTTTAAAAACGAAGATGTAATAAACGAAGAAAATACCGAAACAGTTACGGAACAGGATTCAACAGCGCAAGAACCCGCACCCGAAGAAGATGCGGAAATATCCGATAACAAGCTCCAAGAAGAATACGACAAACTTAATCAGCAATATATCAGACTTGCGGCGGATTTTGACAATTACAGAAAACGTCAGGAGCAAGAACGCGAAAGTCTTGTTAAATACGGAACAGAGGCAGCTTTGATGAAAATGATTGAAGTTCTTGACAACTTTGAACGCGCTCAAAAAGCACTCGAAGGAATTGATGATTGCGCTAAAGTCAAGGAAAGTTTCAATCTTGTTCATAAACAAGTATGGGAAACATTATCAAAAATGGGATTAGAGGAAATAAAAGCCGTAGGAGAAGAATTTGACCCGAATTATCACGAGGCGGTTATGCAAACTCCTTCAAGTGAGCACCCTGAACATACGGTCATTACCGAGTTGCAAAAGGGTTACAAATTGGGCGATAAAGTCTTAAGACCCACCCTTGTTAATGTCGCTGCGGCTGAATAATTTTATACCCGAAAAGTAAAAAAAGGAAGTACGAACGGTTACAATGACAGATTATTATGAAATATTGGGAGTGTCAAAAGATGCTTCAAAAGAGGATATAAAATCGGCATTCAGAAGAAAAGCCAGAGAGCTTCACCCTGATATAAACAAAGCCCCCGATGCCGAAGAAAGGTTTAAGGAGCTTGGCAAAGCCTACGAAACACTTTCTGATGACACCAAGCGGGCAACTTACGACAGATACGGTGAAGACGGATTGAAAAATGCGGGGTTTGATACCGGCGGTCCTTTTGCCGGCGGGTTTGGCGATTTGAATGAATACGATTATGGCGGTGATGATTGGGACGACTGGGATGACAGCTATGATTTTGATGATGACTGGGGCGGCAGCTCGTATTCATATTCAGGCCCGCGCGGTAGCAGCGGAAGCAG
>CANQSZ010000114.1 GCA_947626645.1 Candidatus Gastranaerophilales bacterium | reverse complement strand
GTAACATTGTTTTGTGCAAGTTTTTTAAAAATTTCCTGTGCCAAAACCGCACCTTCAACAGGGTCTGTTCCCGCACAAATTTCGTCTAGCAGTACAAACGATTCTTCATCGCTTTGTTTTAATATTTCAATAATGTTTATCATGTGAGATGAAAAAGTTGAAAGGCTCTGCATAATGCTTTGACTATCGCCGATATCGGCAAATACGTTCTTGTAAGGATAGAGTTTTGCACAAGTTGAAGGCACAAACAACCCCGCTTTTGCCATAAGGATAAACAATCCGATTGTTTTTAGGGTTACGGTCTTTCCTCCGGTGTTTGAGCCTGTGATTATCACGCATTTGTAGTCTTTTCCGATTTCAAAATTGTTTGAAACAACATTATCCCTAACTTGCATCAATAACGGATGTTTCATATTTTCAAAATACACATATTTTTCCGATACCAATTCCGGTTCTGTTGCTTGGAGTTTAATTGCATATCTTGCTTTTGCAAAATGAAAATCGATTTCGCTCATTATCTTTTCGCATTTTTCCAATTCGTCAATGTATTGTTTTACAAGGTTTGTTAATTCGACAAGTATTTTTATACATTCGGAGTGTATTTTTGATTTTATCTCTCTTATTTTGTTATTAAGCGGCACAAGCCGGGCGGGTTCAATATATAAGGTTTTTGACGATGCCGAAACATCATGCACAATCCCCGGGACTTTTGTCTTATTCGATGCCATAACCTGAAAAACTATTCTCTCATCTCTTTGGGTGTAGATGTTTTCCTGAAGATATTTTGAAAAATCGGAGTTGTTCAAAAGCGATTGAACGGTATCGCGAATGTTTTGCTCCGTGTCTTTTAATGATGAATACAATCCTTTTAATTCGGGTGTCGCATTTTGTCTTATTCTTAAATTCTCATCAAAGGTTTCAAAAATCCTGTCTTCAACTTCTTTGTTTGAAATAAGTTCTTTGGAAAGGTTGTTTAAAAGCGAATCGTTTTCGGTGTTTTCCGTTATAAACCTTTTCAAAAGTCGGGAAGATTTCATTGTTTTTGCGGTATCAATCAATTCTTCTTCCGTCATGTATGTTACGGCACAATTGTTTTTAATTTTCGTTATAAAAGCGATAAATTCCGCAGGGGTGTCTTTTGCATAATCAAGAATTTTTTTCGCTTCTTTTGTGTATTGAATTTGTTGTTGAATTTGGTCTAAATCGTTGTATATAGGCGCTTTAAGGCATAGTGTTTTACTCTGCTCAAATTTTGCATATTTTGAGAGTTCTTCTTTAATTTTATCAAATTCAAGTATAGAATTGCTTTTTGATGTGATATCCATAAATAAAATTTATCACAAATATTTTGTTTTTTCCTTTAAAGGTTTTTATTATATAATCCGATTATGGTTAAAAGTGCGTATATTCATATTCCGTTTTGTAAGTCAAAGTGCAAATATTGCTCGTTTGTTTCGTATTCCGAAATTGATTTGAAAGATGAATATTTGGAAACACTTTGCGAGCAAATTCAAAAGGATTACGAAAACGAACTGATGAACACGATATATTTTGGCGGCGGAACACCGTCTTTGCTGTCGGTTTGCGAAGTCGGGAAAATTTTAAACCATTTTAATTTCAACAAAAATACCGAAATAACTTTGGAAACTAATCCCGAAAGTGTCGATTATTCTTATCTCAGAGGCTTATATGATATCGGGATTAACCGTTTGAGTATGGGCTGTCAGACTTTTAACGATGAAATTCTAAAACAAATCGGGCGTATTCATAGTGCCGAGCAAGTTATTAATGCCGTAAATTCAGCTAAAAATGCGGGGTTTAAAAATATAAGTCTTGATTTTATTTACGGACTTCCAAACCAAACGGAGCAAATGTTTCGTGAAGATTTAAAAAAAGCCGTTGAGCTTGATATTGAACATATTTCGCTTTACAGTTTGAAACTTGAAAAGGGCTGCCGGTTTTATAATCGCGAACCGGAAAATTTACCCGATGAAGATATGCAGGCGGATATGTATTTGCAAGCGGTAGAATTGCTTACCCAAAACGGGTTTGAGCATTATGAGGTCAGTAATTTTTCCCGCAAAGGGTTTAATTCCCGCCACAACTTAACATACTGGAATAATGAGGAATATTACGGTTTTGGGGTTGCGGCTCACGGTTATAAAAACGGTGTGCGCTATGCCGGCAAATCCAAAATCAAAGATTATATCAATGATTTTTCGCCCGCTGAATCAAAATTGCTCTCGCAGGTTGAAAAACTTGAGGAAGAAATATTTTTGGGACTTCGTAAAATTGACGGGATAAATATTTCCGATATTAACGAAAAATTCGGGATTGATTTTGATGAAAAATATTTTGATGTTTTGAAAAAATATACAAATTTAAACCTTCTTGAAAAGACGAAAAACGGTTATAAATTGACATTGCAGGGTGTGTTGGTCAGTAATGTTGTTCTTGCGGATTTTTTGTCGGATGAAGGGGTTGATGATAAATAAAATCAGCTTAAAATTCTGTCATAAATCGTGTTTATGTTTTTTAAAAATGCCTGTTTATCAAATATATTTTCTATTTCATCGAGGGTTAGCAATTTTGTAACCTCGGGGTCGTTGCGCAGATTTTGTTTAAAATCGCCGTTATTTTGAAACGCGTCAAGTGCGTTTCGTTGGATAATCGCGTAGGCATCTTCTCTAGATATTCCTTTATTTACAAGAGACAGAAGCGCTTTTTGAGAAAAAACAATTCCGCCGAATTTGTCGGTATTTTTTAGCATATTATCTTTATGGACAACGATATTTTCCATAATTGTGTTAAACCTTTTGAGCATAAAATCAACAAGCGTAAGGCTGTCGGGGAAAATAATCCTTTCAGCCGAACTGTGAGAAATATCTCTTTCATGCCATAAAGGTACGTTTTCAAGCGCAGCAAAGGAGTTTGCCCGAACAACTCGCGCCAATCCGCAAAGATTTTCGCTTAAAACGGGATTTTTCTTGTGCGGCATAGCCGATGAACCCTTTTGACCTTTTCCGAAACCTTCTTCAAGCTCCAAAACTTCCGTTTTTTGCAAGTGGCGGATTTCCGTCGCAAATTGCTCAATTACGCTTGCTATAAGTGCTAACGACTGCATAAAGTATGCGTGATAATCTCTTGCTATAATTTGTGTCGAAATTCTGGCGGGTTTCAGCCCCAATTTTTCACAAGTTATTTTTTCAATATCGGGTGAAATATTACTGTAAGTTCCCACAGGTCCTGAGATTTGCCCCACTCTTATTTGCTCGAGTGCATTCATAAAGTTGTCTTTTTGTCTTTGTAAAATATCAATCCAAGAGCAAATTTTTACCCCGAATGTCATAACTTCCGCGTGGATTCCATGTGAACGACCGATGCAAATTGTGGTTTTATGTTGTTTTGCAAGGTTTTTTAAAGTTTCGATTGTTTGAGTTAAATCTTTTAGTATAATTTTGCCGCTATCTTGGATTTGGAGTGCAAAAGCGGTATCTATAACATCCGAACTTGTCAACCCGACGTGTACAAATTTTCCCAAATCGCCCAAACTTTCATTAACACAGGTTAAAAACGCAATTACGTCGTGGCGGACTTCTTTTTCAATCTCGTCTATTCTTTCAACCGTAAAAGCCGCTTTATTTCTTATTTCTTGTGCCGTTTCTTTGCTTATTGTTCCGAGTTGAGCGTAAGCATCACAAACCGCAAGCTCTACTTGCAGATAATATCCGAACTTGGAATTTAAGTTCCAAATTTTTGTCATTTCTTCCGTTGAATATCTTTCAATCATAAGTCTATTTTATCATAAAAATTTACTCTTATGTTATTAATTTGGCAAAAAGATATATTTATGTTATCATTGACGTACAAAAAAGAGAAATATTTATAAAAGGGGAAATTTATGATTTCAGTAAACGATTTTAAAACAGGTTTGACGGTAGAATTAGATAACGGGTTGTGGTCTGTTGTAGAATTTTTACACGTAAAACCGGGTAAAGGTGCTGCGTTTGTCAGATCAAAATTAAAAAACGTTATCACCGGTCAGGTTGTTGAAAAAACATTCAGAGCGGGTGAAAAAGTTGCAAAAGCAACTTTAGACAGACGTGAAATGCAGTATTTATATAAAGAAGGAACTTCCTACGTGATGATGGATAACGAAAGTTACGATCAGGTACACGTTGAAGAAGCTCAAATCGGAAGCGGAATTAAATACTTAAAAGAAAATATGAACGTAATGATATTACTTCACGAAGGAAGAATAATTGGTGTGGATATACCGGCACACGTAGAGTTGACAGTTGTTGATACCCCGCCGGCAGAAAAAGGCAACACCGCACAGGGCGGCACAAAACCCGCTACTTTGGAAACCGGTGCGGTTGTTAACGTTCCGTTCTTTGTATCAAACGGAGACGTCATTAGAGTCGATACAAGAACCAACGAATACTTAGACAGAGTTTAACTTTTATTCAATTCAAAAAATAATGAGGTTAGCAAATGAAATTTGAAACAGAATACATAGAAAAATTGGCACAGGTTTTATCCGAAAACGGATTAACGGAAATATCGTTAGAAGACGGCGAACAGGCAATTACACTGAGGAAAGAAGTATTGGTAGCAACTGCTCCTGTTGCATCGGTACCGTCGGTGGAAGTTCAGCAACCGGCTGCTGCTCAGGCTCCTGCTTCTTCATCTTCATCAAGTGAGGCTAAAAAAGGTACTCCGATTACATCTCCGATGGTCGGTACTTTTTATAAAGCACCCTCGCCGGATTCCGATCCGTTTGTA
>CANQSZ010000113.1 GCA_947626645.1 Candidatus Gastranaerophilales bacterium | reverse complement strand
ATTGCGAAATGAGCGGTTTCCCGCCGCGTTCAAAATAGAGTTTGAATACCGATTTCAAATCCTGCATCTCGGATTGAAGCGTGGTAACTGTCTGTTGTAGTCTTAAAAATCTCTCGAATAAATATTCAACATTTCCCAGTTGTTTATTTTCCCAGTCAAATTTTTGAAGGTACAATTTTTTTAATTTCGGGTATGCCATTGCAAGCCCCATTGTATCCCCCATTGCTCTGTGATGATTTACAAGCTCAACTTTGAATTTTTCCGTCAGCGCGTTAAGCCCATGTGCTTCCAACTCCGGATAAATCTCTTTGAACATCTGCTGAGTATCAATTCGTTCATTTTGGATTTCTTTTCCCGTAACCCTTTTTGATGCTTCGTTTATGAACATGTAATCAAAAATTGCGTTATGAGCTACAATAGGATAATCTCCGATAAATTCCAAAATTTGCGGAACCGCTTCGTTTTCTTTCGGGGCATCTTCTACCATTTCCGGCGTAATTCCATGAATTGCTATACTTGATTTTCTTATGTGTTGCTCGGGATTTATAAGTGTTTGAAACCGGTCTTTAATTTTTCCGTTTTCCAATCTTACGGCGGCAAACTCCACCATTTTCTCCCTTGTATAGTCTAATCCCGTTGTCTCTGTGTCTAAAACTATCTCAATTACTTTTTTTCTTACCATTTTTTTGTCCTAATCAGTCTTACTAGATAATAGCATAAAAATTTTTTCCATGATAGAATTTATTTAAGTTAAATATTGTTAAAGGGGAAAAATCATGGGAAATGTTATCGAAGTAAAAGACGAGCAGTTTGAACAGGAAGTGGTAAATTCGGAAATACCCGTAGTGGTTGATTTTTGGGCAACGTGGTGCGGACCTTGCAGAAAATTAAGTCCGGTTATTGAAGAAATATCCGAAACTTATTCGGATAAAGTTAAATTTGTAAAAGTTAACGTGGAAGAATCTTTAAACACCGCAAAAACATATTCTATAAGCGGATTGCCGAGTCTTTTGGTGTTCAAATCGGGCGAAGCCGTTGAGCGCATGACGGGTCTTATGCCTAAATCCACCATCATTTCTAATATCGAAAAATATTTATAATTTTTTTTATTCCATAAAAAATATTGTAACGATTTGTAAATTATCTTCATTTTTGCGGTTAAATTATTAAAGTTTTTCGGAAAAACAGCCGTTATTCGTTGTGTATAAAACGGATAAAGGGCGTTTAAAAATGAAAGTCGATTCCCGTAAAAGCGCAAAACTTATATTTGATTCGAGCTTAAACACCTCGGGTATAACTTTTAGTGAGAATTTAACCAAAAAATATTCCCCCGATGTTGTTGAAAAGGCTGCGCAATTAAAAGCAAAATACGGAAATAAATACTCGGATATGTTTTATTTGGATTACGCTCAACGTGCATCTTATATATATTTGATTAAAAGAGAAACGGAACTTTTCAAATCCCAAGCTGATATAGCGCCTTTAACCGATCCGGAATGGGCGGAATATTCTTACGAAGAAATTATACAAATGGAAAACAACGGCTATGTTATCCCTAAAGACGTTCTGTTGTGGGCGCATGCTCAACAAGAAGCCGACATTACTTCCTATCAAATTATTTCTACCGCCGCCGAAACCGACGACAATACCGCTACCGATCAAATAACCGACGATTCCGATATCAATAATCTTCAGAAAAAAGTAAGAGAAGCCGTCGTGAAAGTTGAAAAAGCCAAAATCGAAAATCAACAAAAGGTTGATGAATTTAATAACGATATCCAAAAAGCGATTTCCGTTAAAAATGAGAAAGAAAACACCTGTAAAAATTCCATAAATCAGATTAAATCATTTACCAAAGAATGGAAAGAGCTTGACAGAAAAAGCAAAAACGGAACCCTAACCGCATTTGAACAAAAACGCTACATTGAACTCGGCGGAATTTTAAACGGCAACAACAACAGTTTTGTCAAAGATATTCAATACGATGTTTTACAGTTAAACGATTTTTTGGATTCAATCAGTTTGTACGACGATTTTAACGATGATAATTTAGAACTGGCACAAGACGCGATTAAAGCAGGAGACGATTTGGCAACATTGGACAGAAAATATCCCGAATCAATGTCGCAGCATGCTCTTGCGAATTTGAAAGTCGCATCAACCGGCGGTTTATCCGATATGCTTTTAGGTACTAATTCAAGCGAAATTCCCAAAATGGCACTGACTTTAGGCGCGGAACTTGAAGTTTCGACAAACGATTTTATAAAAACGATACAGGGTCAAGAATCAAATGAAATTGCGGATTTTGCACAAGAATATACCCAATCCGCCGACGATATCGAAGGGGCTGATACCGGTAATATTACGGGCGATTCCGTAATAAAACAAGCACAAACAAATAAAAATAAAGCGGTTGCAAAAACTTCCCGACAAACAGCACCGGCAGGTGAAGATTCGCAAACGACCAATACTTCGACTCCGACCGAGGCAAGCTCTCAAAATGAGCAAAGCCCGAGTAAGACTAACCCGAAATTTTATGTATTTCCGGCAACATCTAATCCCGCTTTTGTAGCGGCAGCGGCGGTACTTGCGACTGTATCCGTTGCCGATTTGGCGGGAAAACGCGACAAAGCCGAGGATATGAAGAAAAAACTTACCAAAGATTTGACAAAAGCCAATAAAGATACCAAAGAACTTGAAAAAGCCAATAAGATTGCCGAAGAAAGACACGAAGGCAATATGCAAACTCAAGATATGTATCTTGCTCAGCTTGAAGCAGCAACCCAAAACAGACTTGCACAGCAAAACGAAAAGGCAGCATCTGCTGCTGAGGCGTCTGCCGCTAAAACTTCTGCTGCTGAGACATCTGCCGCTAAAACTTCTGCGGCTGAGACATCTGCTGAGACCCCGGCTAATAACGGCGGCGAAGAAGAAGACAGTCAAACATCAAATCCCGCTTTAAGCCCCGAAGAAGAAAATATTATTTCTCAGTTGAACGAACTGTTTTCCCAAGACAGATTAGCGGGAGCAAGGGCAAAAATTGTTCAGGCAAAACTACAAAAATCTCTGAAACAAACCGAAAAATCTTCAAAAGTTTTGACCGAACAGAACGACATATTAACTCAAAGAAATAAGAACAACTTAAGCGTCGGGAAAAATACGATTATATGCGGTTCAATCACCTCTGTACTCGGTGTTTTAAACTTTACGGTATCAGAAGCTATGATGGCAACTGCGTTGAGTTTAATATCAAATCCGTGGACTTGCGCATTAGGTTACGCTCTGATGGCAGTTACGGTAGAAAATCAAAAAATTGCAATAGCGCAGATGGTAACAGGACCTTTGGCTGTGGCAGCGGGTTCTGTCGGTGTTGCAACAAGCCACAATGTTGATGGTAATATTGAAGATTATAAGAAGACCACCTTATCGGCAAGTAAAAACGTTAATGCAGATTACAAAACACTTCGTGCAACGAACACTTTATTAAAAAGATGGGAAGATATTGAAACCCCCAGTGTCGAATTAATTTCTCAAAGGACTTCTCCGCAAACTGTTCAACTCCCGAATACACCGTCAATACCCGAAAGTATAAACGCTACCGGAACTTCCAAGACCGCAAATGTTACATTCGGACAGGTAACTGATGTTTCACAAGGTCCTTTCGGCAAGAATCCGACCGCTATTTATAATTCGTCTGTGGTATCCGATGCTCGGAATTTGACTATGTCAGGCAAAGAACAGTATCAGGAAAAGAAACAAAATTTAGTCGATAATTTAATGTCGAACACCAAAAGTTCCGGCTCATCAGAACCTGTTATAAATTCTTATATTGGGGCAGATAAAGAAAAGATTTCTTCTCAATCCCGCATAGAATCGCGTGCTTCTAACGAGCAAAGAGAAGTTAACACCGCTAAGAATTTAGTCAACGAGAAAGATTCTGTTATATCTCAGATGCAGCAAATCGATAATGAAAGCCGCGGGGCGGTATCAGATAATAAAATCGATGACATTTTTGCAAATAATCTTTCCAAATCAAAAATCCTTGAAAGAGAATTTGATAATTTATATTCAACGGTTGAAAATGTGAATGTCGAATCAACCAACGCAATAAAACCGATTCAAAATGAGTTTGATGATTCACAAAACGAAGTTGAAAAACTTATCGCGTCGGGAAACAGCAGGTTAATCCAATCATTAAAAGTATCAAACGGCACAACGTCGGAGAATCAGAATATATCTGAAGATGATGAAGCGGATGCGGTTTTGGATGCGGTTGCAAAATCCGATATAGCAAAGGCATTGAATGATGATTTTTCACAGAGCGATTATGTTGCGGTGTCGGCATCGGCAGGTGTTAACGGGAATATTAATAAAAATGCTCTTACCGATGACAAACTCGACAGAAAACTTGCAAGATTTAACAACGACAGTGTAATCGAATCAAAGAAAAAGCAAAGAAAAGTTAATGCGATATCGGCATCTGCGGGCAGAAGTGCATAATATTAAAGCATATATTTATTAAATGCCTGTTTGTTATATAATATAACTTGTCAAAGAAAGGATATTTCATGAAGCAGGTTATAGTATCAGGCATGCGCCCGACAGGAAAGTTACATTTGGGTCATTATCTCGGAGTTATCCAAAATTGGGTCGAACTTCAAGACAAATACGATTGCAACTTCTTTGCGGCTGACTGGCATGCCCTGACTACAAAGTATGACAAAACCGAAGATTTACGCCAAAACACAATTGACGTTATAACCGATTGGCTTGCCTGCGGAATTGACCCTCAAAAATCGGTTATTTATGTTCAG
>CANQSZ010000112.1 GCA_947626645.1 Candidatus Gastranaerophilales bacterium | reverse complement strand
ACATAGTTACCGTCAAAGAAATTGTTTGTAAATTCTTTCAACATCTCTAATGCCATTTCCCTTTTGTCGGTTACTACCCTGTAAAAAAACTTCTTTCCCGATTTGTATCTGACCAATATGCTTTTTGAAACTAATCTGTCCATAACGGTCTTAATCGTTGTATATGCCCTTTCAATCCCGTTTTTTGAAAGCTCATCAACTATGTCCTGAATTGAAATGTCTTTGTCTTCCTGTTCCGACATTATGTTCCAAAATGTATTCAAAATTTCAATCTCAAGCGTTCCGCAAACCATATATTCCTCCTATATATTTCACTATTACTATAATTGTAATATAAATTGAACTTTTTACAATATATTTATTAAAAAAAATTTACAATTTAATACACAATTCTTTCTGCCGCCGGTTGACAAATTTTTATTTTTATGCTACAATAGTAGCACAAAAGGAGTGTGTAAATTGTTGGGGTTAATGTCAAAACAGGATTTAATCAGAAAGAATTATAACGAAATATATGCGCATGAATTAGCGCATAAAAATGCGGGCGGAATATATGCCGGCGCGATTTCCATAGAAAGAAATTCCGAAGGAATACCTGTGTCGGGGCATGTTCCGATTAAGATGCCGACTTTAAACAAAAACAATCCTCAGCAGACTATTGACCATGCAAACACCGTTATAAATGCGGCGTTAGCACCTTTTGACCCTTCGGCTCAAGATTACAGGGTTGCTAATCAGGCTTCTCAAATTAAAATGCAGGCTGTGGCTTTTAAGGCTCAACATCAGGGTAACAAACTCGATTACAGAGCTTAGGTATCTCTTTTTTTTAATTTTTTTTGTTTGAATATTATTACGAAATATTCAAATAGATGAAATGTAAATTTTTTTGTATATAATATAAATTATAACGCAGGAGGTACAATGGAAAATATATTGTCAAACTACGCAGATAACCAAAGGGGCGGTATAAATCCGACCAAAATAAAAGTAATAGGAGTTGGCGGCGGCGGGGGAAATGCCGTTAACAGAATGATAAAAGCAAAACTTGCCGGTGTTGATTTTTGGATAATGAACACTGATTTACAGGTTTTAACATACAGTAGTGTTCCGAACAAGCTGCAATTGGGAATTGAGACCACACATGGATTAGGTTCCGGCGGCGACCCGATTACGGGCGAAAGAGCTGCCGTAGAAGTGAAAGACGAAATCACCAAAGCACTTGAAGGTTCGGATATGGTATTTATAACTGCCGGTATGGGCGGTGGTACCGGAACGGGTGCGGCTCCTGTTGTTGCACAAATTGCCAAAGATTTGGGGATTTTGACTGTTGCTTTTGTTACAAAACCTTTCTGCTGGGAAGGACGAAAGAGAATGCTTCAAGCAGAAGAAGGTATCGAAAAACTTAAAAAGTATGTCGATGCAATTCTTGTTGTTCCCAATGACAAATTGTTGCAGGTTGTACAAAGACAAATCGGGTTAAGAGAAGCCTTTTGCGTAACCGATGAAGTTCTTTATCGCGGTATTCAAGGTTTGTCGGATATTATTACAATCCCCGGTATGATAAATATAGACTTTGCGGATGTAAGAAAAGTCGTCAAAGATTCGGGTACCGCTTTGATGGGTATTGGTCGGGCTTCAGGCGAAGGTCGTGCCGTTAAAGCCGCTGAAATGGCTATTAATTCTCAACTTCTTGAGTCTTCAATTAACGGTGCAAGGGGTATTATTGTTAATATCACGGGAAGTTCCGGTATGACGCTTTATGAAATCAACGATGCAACTTCTTTGATTAACAGTGTTGTAAGAGATGATGCCGATGTTATTATCGGTACGGCTATTAACGAGGCGTTCCAAAGCGAAATTCAAATTACCGTTATTGCTACGGGTTTTGAAGAAAATTCCAAGTCCGATGACGGGATTCAGCTTTCCGCCGCGGAATATTTCCAAGGAAGCGACATTGGTGATAAAAAATCTTCCGGTTTCAATTTCCCGGGACTTCCGAAAATAGAACTCGATGTGCCGGACTTTTTAAAGAAAAATTAGTTTGATATGTTAATCTTAAAAAAGCGTAAGTTTTAAAATTTAAAACTTACGCTTTTTGCCGAACTTATTATGTATTAAGTCCGAGCTCCTCATAGTGCTTATGTAATGAGCCAAGGTTTAATTCTTCCAAATGTTTGTATTCTTCCAGATATTTTTCTCTCAATTTGTTTGCTTTTGAGTTTTTTGGCAGTTTAATTCTTGTTACCAAATTTGTAAGAGTCTGAATTTGTTTTAATTCACGGTTTAAATCAGCTATGTCATTTTGTACGATTGTTACTATGTCTTGTTTTGCACTATCCATGTTTGCTTCTAACAGTGCATATTTCGGTAATGCGGGATTGTTTTGAAGTTCTTGAACGGTTTTATCTATAATTTCGGGATAGAAATTCGATATTTTTTTGTATTTTGTATTTTTTATTCTGTTAATAATATTTTGTTTTGCCTCAGACAGTTTATCGAAAAATTCCGGTGAATTTTCATATTCTTCAAGTGCCGACAATTCTTCTTTTGCTATATGAACCTGTTTTTCGGCATTTTTAAGTATTGTTGTTATCCTGACTAAATTTTTACGACTGTTTTCTATGTCTGTGGAGTCATTAATCATATTCATTATGTTTTCCCCAAGACCGAGCTGATTTATAAACATTGTTGCGGTGTCGCTTTCTTCCGTTTCTACCATTTTCCCGAGTATTGAATTCAGCGAGTCGGAAGAATCAAGTGTCGTGGAACTTCCGTCTGCTAATTCCATATTGGTATTGGACATTTCCTGTTTAATCATGTTCAAATGACCGCTTCTTGTCCAAGACATTATTTTATACTGCATTTCAAGAGTGTTTGCAAGGTATAACATATTATATACGGCATCTTTGTATGTTTCTTTCAAATAATTAAAGTCTTTTTCGGCGGTTGCTTTGTCGCCGTTAAGAAGGTTAAAATTCTCGGGTTTTGCATCTTTTGCGTTCATTAAAAGATATTGACCGAGCATTTTTTCCGGCGTGTTGTACGCTCTGTGTTCGGTGAAGATGTCATAAAATTCGTTATAATAATTTTCTGCTTTTTCCTGATAATATTCCGTTTTCGATTCATCTTCCGTCTTAATTTTTGCCGATATCCATTTGTTTAAAATTTCGTAGGCGTTGTTGTGATATCTCGGGTCAATTAAAGACATTATAAATTTTTTTTCGGTGTTTTTAATTGTTTTAACGGTTTCTTTCAACGATTCTTCCAAAGTTTCACCGTCGGGTGAGATTTGGTAGGGGCTTAATTCGTACAACAATTGATTTGCCAGTTGTTTAAAATCATCTGCGGTTGTGCCGTTTTGAAGCGTGTCTTTTACTTGTTGTATTTGTCGGCTGATGGTTTCATCCCCGTCGTTAAGTGTTAGAAATCCTATCAGATATTTGTTTACTATTGTATTATACTGCCTTGATGTTAGCGGTTGTGTGCCGTCGAGTTTATTTGTATAGTTTTTGAAATTATGTAAGAGTTTAAATGTTTGGATTTTGCCTTTTATTGTCAGATAAAACTCTATATTTTCGTGCAAATAATTGAACAATTTTGTAAAACTTTCATCAAGTTTTTCTTTTTCTTCGATTTGAATTTTGGGAAATGCAGGAAGCACTCTGTATTTTTCAAAGTTTTGTTGTTTGTATTTGTTAAATGTTTTTTCCGTTCCGGTTAAGTTTGAGAGGGAAAAATAGTAGTCGTAGTAAATATCTTCAAAAGATTTTTTATCTTTGTAATACATACCGGTCAAATCACGTTCAAATTTTTTGTATTCATAAGACGGTGCGGTGTTTGTTGCCATGTTTAAATTTGAATACAGCTCTTGATAAAAAATTATACGGAAAAGTTCATCTTCCGCGGATTCGTTTTGGGCATCGAGTTGTTTAAGGATGTCATAGCCGTTCAGTTGTTTTATTCCGAGGGTTTCGTTTGTTATTTTTGATTGGTATTTTTCCCTAAATTCTTTTGTTGTCATATTTTGGAGGTTGTTGTAGATTTGAACAAACTCCTCGTCTGTTGCCGGATTAAAATTATTATCAATCCAGTTGATAATATTTTTAAAATGTTCGGTTTCAGACGAGGGGCTGCCCAAATCAGCTAACGTGAATCCCATATTCGTTTTCAGAACATGTTTAAGGTTGTTAGCCATGTTTTCCAATTTTTCTTTTTTGTTTGGAAATTCGGGTGTTTCTTTTGATAACAAATCCGCAAACCTTTGTGATAATAATTCTGTTGTACGGTCTAAACTTCCGTCAAATTTTTCCGAAGGAATATTTCTCATTTCACGAATTATTTTATTTATTTTTGCCTGTGTTAATTTCAAATTATTTTCGCGGTTAAATTCTTCCAAAGTTTTATTTATGTATTTTCTTGCGCTTTCGGATAAGTATTCGGTTATCTTGATATCTTTGCCAAACGAATATTCAAAATTTGTACGGGCTTCATTTTGAATAATTTTTTTGATTTCATCGGTTTTGTTGTTTAGTAAGTAATCGTAGAACTTTTTGTTGTCCGGTATGTTCGGGTAAGAACTTAATATTGCGGTTTTTTCAAGAAGAAGTTTTGCGGGGTTGTTGTTTGATATTTTTTCGTATTCTGCCTCTGTTATAAGAGTGCCGTTGTTTGCGTAAAATTCCGATTTTATTTTGCTCATAACGGAATCTTGTGTTTTGTAAATTTCGTTTACGGAATTATTAATTTTTTCGATACTTTTTTGAATTTGTGCGCGCGACATTTTGGAGGCATAGGTTGTTAAATCTTCAAAATCTGTCAATATATAAATTCCTCTCCAAAATGTATT
>CANQSZ010000111.1 GCA_947626645.1 Candidatus Gastranaerophilales bacterium | reverse complement strand
AGAGGAATTGAAAAACAGACTTAATCTTTATACTTAAATCACTTAGTTCGAGGAATTGCAAAATTCCTCTTTTTTTTCAAAAAAATACCCCCTTTTGTAAAAAGGGAGTATTTTTTAGTTTTAATTTATTTTATAAAATTTTAGTGTGAAATTCTGCCAGGAACTACTACTCCGCCTTTTAAATTCTTTTTATAAAATTCTACGTGCGGTTGAAGTACGCTATCCAATACTTCCGGAAATGCCGTCGAGGACATTATTTTTTCTACTATTTCCTGATAAACCGTTGCAAATGCTCTCAACTGGGTCAATGCTCCCGCAGATTCCGGTGTTAATCCCATTCCCTTAGTATTTACCGTTTCAAGGAAAAATGCTCCCGTTACTTCATAAGATTGCGACAGTGCATTTATATAGCTTTGTGCGTTTTCACAACATTCTCCCCTATCATTTGGTACTGTCAGCGCAAATACAAGTTTATTGGCAGGGTTAAAATGCGCTTCTGCCGAATGGTGCATCGCATCCGGAACTTTTGCTACCTGTTTTAATGTGTCTTTTACGGATTCGTTCTGCATTTGTGCATGCCAATATACCGTATTTTCAAAGATTGAACCCATATATTGATGTACTGATGCTTCAATCCCTTTCCTTTTTGCATCCGCCCAGAATATTCCTTCTTTTAATGCGGTGTTAACCTCTATATCATCGTTTAAAGATTCCGTTGAGACTTCCTGTGCCGCATTCAACATCGACAGCATATCTTCTTTCTTCATTCCCGCATAAGCCAATGTGAACAATGCGTGATCGTCAAATGCCGAAAATCTTCCGCCTACATCATCGTGGATATACAAGTCGCCCAGCCAGCCGTTCTCGTTTGATGTTCTTCTTAATTCACTTTTCTGCTCGTTCGCATCAGTTACGGCTATAAAATGTTTATTTGCGCATACTTTTGCTTCTTCATCAGTCTTACCTTGCGATTTGTACGCTTCCGTTACTCTTTCCAACACCCTCAAAAATCCGTCTTTAGTTTCAAATGTTGATCCGGATTTTGATGCTATCAGATAATTTGAGCTCAAAACATCGTTATCTAATTTATACAAAAATCTTTCCCAGCTTGCAGAATCAACATCCGAATAAAATTCTACACTATTGTGGTTTACGTTCAAGCCGTTTATTGATAACATGTGTTCAACCGTGTGTTTTGAACCCCCAATACCCAAAACGCTTAATTTTGCCGCGCCTGTTTGATTTTTTAGTTTCGATGCCAATTCGTAAATCTCATCTGCTCGTTTTGTTTGCTCATAAGGTAAATTTACCCAGTTTAAAAATTGTCCTTGTTGATTTGCTCGTGATGAAAATTCCTTCACAAATTCAGACACTTTCTCTGAATATGTTCCGAAATCCACGCCCGTAAATCTTGCGGTTATGTTAGCATTCTTTGTCAACATTTTTACCCCTTTCTTAATTTTCTACTTTTTTATTTTACTATAAAATATCTGTTTTTATAATCCCGTATATCTAAATTATATTATAAAAAAGCATTATTACTACTTAACTTTTTGTCATTTATGGGTTATCATATTATAAAAGACAAAAACTAAAGGAAAATATGAAATCAGTAAAAGAAATTTCAACGGAATCAAAAATACAGGGAAGGTTAAAAAATAACCCCTTATGTTTTGAATTGGTAAAATATTTATTTGCAGATGAAGAATTACAAGAGATGCAGGAATATTCAAACAATGTATCTATCCGCCGACTCGGGTATAACGACCATGGACCCGTTCACATGCGCCAAGTGGTCGGGAATGCGATAAAAATGCTGAACATTCTGCACGAATCAAATATACAAACTTCGCTTGAGCAAGAAGAAATAGGTTCGTTTGAAGATAGTATGTGTGCGGTAATTCTTGCGGGGTTAATGCACGATTTGGGTATGTCAATCGGCAGGCAAGGTCATGAAGAAATGTCCGCGCTTTTGGCTCAGCCCATAATTGACAGAGCCTTAAAACATATTCTTCCCGATGATTTGCACAGACGTGTCATCATTCGCTCGGTCGCTACCGAGGCTATTATCGGTCACATGTCATCAAGAAAAATTCACTCTATAGAAGCAGGCATTCTTTTAATCGCCGACGGGTGCGATATGACTAAAGGCAGAGCAAGGATTCCCATGTCTATCAATACTACTCCGCGTGTGGGGGATATCCACAAATATTCCGCAAACGCAATCAATCGTATCTCTATTCGCAAAGGGGAAAGAAAGCCTATCCAAATTGATATCGAAATGTCGGGCGATGTCGGATTTTTCCAAATAGAAGAAGTTTTACTATCAAAAATTGATGCATCTCCTGCCAAGCAGTTTGTCGAATTGTATGCCGGTGTCGAAGGGCAGGAACGTAAGTGCTATTTATAGTCTGATTGGAATACACAAAGGGAATAAAATTTTTTCTAATCCGTAATAAACTCTTTATCAAAAGGAGTTTATTATGACAGAATCAAATAAAAAAATTCTTATCGTTGTAACCAATTATTTGGGTAATGAAAACACCGACCCTAACGCAATAAAAGGTACGGGAGTTTATTTGGAAGAATTTGCGGTTCCGTATTTGGTATTTGAGGCGACAGGATATGATATTACCGTTGCAAGCCCCAAAGGCGGTATTGCTCCCGTTGATGAAAAAAGTTTGTCCTGTTCTAATCCGCAAGAGTGGGATAAATGTATTGAAATTTTGCGCAATACAAAAAAATTATCCGATATTGATTACAGAAATTTTGATGTGTTATATCTTCCGGGCGGGCATGGTCCGATGTTTGATTTAGCGTTTGATTCTTTATTAAAAGAAGTTGTTGAATATTTTTATGCAAACGATAAAATTATCAGCGCGGTTTGCCATGGTCCTGCGGGATTGGTGCTTGCAAAAGACGAGTTTGATTCGATTTTGAAAGGTAAAAAAGTTACCGCTTTGACAAATACGGAAGAACATATTACAAAAACAGACGAAAGTGTTCCGTTTTTGTTGGAAACAAAATTGAAAGAACTGGGTGCGGATTTTGAAGAATCAGAGCCTTGGACAGAGCATGTCTGTGTTGATGCTAAACTTATTACCGGTCAAAATCCTCAATCGGCTCTCCTTCTTGCCGAAAAAGTTGTCCAAGCCCTTTGTTAAAATATTTGACCTGAATTTGTGATATCACAACCGCGCAAATCATAAATATACAACCGAAAATTTCTTTTACACTCAAGGTTTCATGCAAAATTATACACCCGCCCAAAACCGCAAAAACGGATTCCAAACACAATATAAGCGATGCCACAGCAGGCGGTGTGTTTTTTTGCCCCAAAATCTGGAGCGTATATGCTATCCCGCAGGTTACAACTCCCGCATAAAATATCGGCACTCTGCAATCAATGAAACTTTGTAAATCAGGGGTTTCAAAAATTATCATCAACGGCAAAGACAATATTCCGACTACAAAAAATTGCAAGCATGAAACTTTTGTCGGGTTTAAATGTGTTGAAAAATAGTTTACAACAATAATATGCACTCCATAGAAAAATGCACCGACTAATAACATTCCGTCATAAAAATTAAATCCCCCCGTCGTGTTTTTAAAACATAACAGATACAAACCAACCAACGCAAGCCCTATACTAATTTTAATATTGCGGTTTAATTTCTGTCCGAAAAATGCCATTATTGCCGGTACAAAAATTATGTATAACGAGGTTATAAACCCTGCTTTTCCCGCATCAGAGTATATCATAGCGTATTGTTGAATACTCATTGCCGTAAATAATGCCGCTCCGCAGCTTACACCCGCTTGAGCGATCAAGATGTGTTGTTTATGTTTAAATTCACGATGCTTTTGCTCTGTGGTGTGGGTTATTTTGTATATAAAAATCAAAGGTATTAAACTTATCCCGCCCAAAAAACTCCTTACACAATTGAAACTGAACGGGTCAAGATATTTCATCCCCTCTTTTTGTGCGACAAATGATACTCCCCATATTAATGCCGTTAAAAATAATGCCACGTTTGACAGGATTTTTCTGTCCATTTAACTTCCCTCTTTGCCTATATTATATACCCTATCATATTTTTGGCAAATTTTTCAGGATTGTTTTTCAATATAAGTCGGAGCGTTTTTGGGGCTGATTCCTTTTCTTTCCTTATGGTAATATGCGTATGTCATAGGCATTACGTTATTTAACATATCGCCTTCAATAATTTTTCCTAAAAATATTGTGTGGGTTTCTGTTTCAAGTTTGTCCGTTACTTCGCATATTATATACCCGAGAGCATCTTCAATGACTTCAAGTCCGTTAATCGTTTTTGTCTTAATATTTTCAAATTTGTCAATATCCCTTGCCGAGCGATAACCCAGTGTTCCGATTATTTTGTTGTCTATATCTTCGCCCAATATCGAAACCGCAAATTTTTTGGAATTTTCTATACATCGGTTTGTGTAATTATCGTGGTGAATACTGACAGCTATTGTGTTATAAGTAACTTGGATAAGACTGTTTGCGATACAGCCTGTGGGATGGCTATTGCACATTGAGGTTATTGCATAAACTCCGTATGATATATTTTTTAAAACTTCTTTGTTCATATTCTTATTTTATTACAAATTTTTATTTTTTAATCCTTAATCTTACCAATTTTTGATTATCAAAAACGGCAAGGTATTTTAGACCTTGCCGCGTTTGTTATTGGAATATTTTATCGATTATTCTTTTGTATATTCGGCATCGATAACGTCGTCATCGTTGTTGCTGCTTGAAGAATTATCGTTCGATGCACTTTCCGAGTTTGCGCTCTGTGCGTTTGCACCATCTTTTTGTACCTGTTC
>CANQSZ010000110.1 GCA_947626645.1 Candidatus Gastranaerophilales bacterium | reverse complement strand
TCTTCATAAATATCAAGCCTCCTTCCCATAAGAAGTTGGCAAGTACTCAACAGTTATAGTATTTCCTAATGAAAATTATACTATATATCTATATTCAAAATCAATAGAACATAACTTATTTTTTAAAAAACTTGCACAAAACAATGTTACAAGCGTTGTTACGACACATTACGGAGAACTTAAAGCACTTGAATATCACAACTCGTTTTTTAAAAACGCTTCGGTTGAATTTAACACCGAAACTCTCCAACCGACTTACAAACTGTTAATCGGAATCCCCGGATTAAGCAATGCTATTTCAATTGCATCTAATCTCGGACTTGATAAAAGTATCGTCGATAATGCCAAAAATATTCTCATAACCCAAAAAGATCCGGCTATTGCCGTTGTTGAAAAGTTACAGGAAACTCACCAAAAATTGTCCAAAAACCTTGAACAAGCACAAGAATTAAAAGAATCATCTCTTGAGATTAAAAAAGAGTACGAGGAAAATCTTAAACAGGTCAAAAAAGATAAAAAGAAAACAATAAAAAATATCAAAAACAAATTTGATATGGAAATGCTTGAAGCAAGAGGCGAAATTAAAGAAATTTTAACGGAATTAAGAAAAGAGAAATCCGAAAAAATTGCACGCAGAGCCTATTCAAGACTAGCCAAAACCGAACAAAATTTCAGAAACAAACTTGAAGAAGTTTCCGACAAAACGCAATATCTTGAAATTGACTGGGATAAAGTTCAAACAGGCGATGTTGTCATGATTAAAAATCTTAACCAAAAAGTAACCGTACTGACACTTCCCGACAAAAACAAAAAATTAACCGTCGAAATGGGTACAATGAAAATGAAGGTAAAAAAAGACGAACTTGCCGTACTTGACGAAAACTATAAAGAACCCGCAAAGATAAAATATTCAACAAATCAAACGAGCAAATTTGAATTAAAGCGGTATGAGATGTCATCAAAACTTGATTTAAGAGGCTACCACACAGAAGATGCACTTGATGAAGTTGAAAACTATCTTGATAAAGCGAGTTTGGCAAATCTTACCCCCGTATATATCATACATGGATACGGAACAGGTGCGTTAAAACAGGCGGTGCGTGAATTTTTAAAGACCTCGCCATACGTTGCAAAGTTTCGCCCCGGAGAAGACTCGGAAGGCGGCGACGGTGTCAGCGTTGTAGATATCAATTAAATTTCAAACAGGCTGTGAAGTCTTGTTTGGATATCTTCTTCTTCAAGTTCGTCGGTTAATTTGTTCAAATCGATTGCCATTTGGTAGTAATTTGCGGCATCGTTTGTGAAACCCATTTCCTGACTTGCACGACCCGCATTGAAATATGCCAGTGTGTAATTCGGATTGAGAGCAATAGCTTCTTCAAAATATTCCAAAGCCTGCTCGGCATCTGCCAATCCGTCAAGATATATAATTCCCAGATTGTTCTGTGCAAATTCGTTTTCGGGGTTCAATTCAACCGCTTTATGGTAAGCAACCAGTGCTTCTTCAAGATAATCTTTTTCCCAAAGAGCAATTCCGGCTTTTGAATAAGCTTTGGAGTCTTCGGGCTTAAGCGTAATGGCATCGCAATATGCACGAATTGCCCTGTCTAAATCGTAATCCGCCATGTATATATCACCGAGGGCAAGGTATAAATCATAATTTTTGGAATCCAAAATTATACCTGCCTGATAGGTTGAAACGGCAGCCTCAACATTTCCTTTATGCTGTGCATAGATTGAGCCCAAAGCCTCACATACAATTGATGTCCATTCCGCATCGGGATTCATCGCTATTGCTATTTGATAATGTTCTATTGCATCATCGTACAATTCCGCTCTGGCATAAGCATAAGCCAAAGAATTGTTATAGAAGGGATTTTCAGGTTCTTTTTCCACTGCCAGCTTGAACGCGCTGATTGAATTAAGTTTGTCGTCTTTTGAAAGATATAAATGCCCTAATTCATAATAAATTTGTGCGGTATCTATATCAAATTCCAACAAACGTTCGTAACAATCAATCGTTTCTTCCGTATTTTCGGGAAAGTAAGTTTGAAGAATTGTCGCCAACTTAACCAAAACATCACGGTTCAGCGGATTTTCTTCCAAAACTTTTCTGTAACATTCAACCGTTGTATCAATATCTTTGGTTCTTAAAGCTAAATCACCCATCTTTGAATAAAAATAATCGCTTTGAGAAGTTTTTGTAATAGCACTTCTGTACAATTTTTCGGCTGATGAGTACATTTTGAATTTTTCCAAAAACTTGCCGACAGTGTTGTATGAGAATATCGACATATCGTTTGACATGTTTTTATAGAACATTTTAATGGTTGGTCTGTCCCATGCCAGCATAATACTTCCGGTTAAAAAGTAATAAACAAAACTTGCATAATCCTTTAATGTGCCTTCTTTGACATTGATTTTATTCAAAAGCGACTGAGATAAAATCATCCTCGGGCGACCGGAGGTAAGCGGATTCATGTCAATTGCGGACTTGAACTCTTTTTCTGCCGAGGGGTAATCTTGAGCAAGCTGCATAAAATAACCCGTATAAAGGTGAGCGTCTTTATTGCTCGGGGAAAGAGAAATAGCCGTTTTACACTGTTCAATTGCGGTGCTTAATGATATTTGCCCCTGTTCCCACATTAATGTTGCCAAACGGTAATAGGTTTCGGGAATTGTCGGGTCATATTTTACCGCATCAACGTAATATTCTATTGCCTCTTGCAAGTCATTGTTCTTCTGACCCAACAGATATTTCTCATGGGCAGCCCTTGCTTTTTCCAATGAATCTTTCGCTCTTTCCTTATTTTCCTGATTATCCGTACCTATAAAAGGCATTAAAACTTGATCTGACATCTTGAAGCTCCAATATACTATGTAGATTTACATGTCATGACGGGGGTAAATATCTAAACTTTAATGATTAATTTTAAATATCCTACATATAGGGGAGAAAAATTTTTTGCACAAAAAAATAAGAACCGAAAACCCGTTTCGATTCTTATTTTGGGAGTTTTTATTAAATTATCTTCTGCTTTGCATTTTTGCAAGCAGGTTAAGAATTTCGATATAAAGCCAAACGATTGTAACCAACAAAGAAAACCCGCCGTACCACTCAAAATATGACGGAACTTTGCCTTCAAATCTTTCTATAAAATCAAAATCCACAATCAGGTTAAAAGAGGCAATCGCAACAACCACGATGCTAAAAGCAATTCCTACTAAACCGTTTGAAAAAAGTCCGGGGATTGTTATGTTGAAAAACCCTAAAATCAACTGTAGTATATAAATTCCCGCGATGGCTAAGGTTGAATTGAAAATAACCATTCTGAATTTGTCGGTACATTTAACAATGTTGAACTTGTACAAAAAGAACATGCCAAAGAGCGTAAAAATAGTACCAATAGCGGCTTGGGAAACAATACCCGGGTAATATTGATTAAACATGGCGGAAATACTTCCTAAGAAAAGCCCTTCACACATAGCATATAAGGGTGTGGTTATAATAAGAAACCTGTTTTTTGGTGCAAAACAAATGATTAAGGCAAGAATAAAACCGCCTAAAACACCTGCTGTAGTGAGGATAGAAACCTTGTCGGAAAAACCGGAAAGTTGTAAATACCAAGTGTAGGCAAAAGTTAAAGCCAAAAATAGAGCAAGCAAACAAGTTTTTGCGATAGTGCCGTTGACAGACATTGTACGCGAGGATTCGAGCGAATCCGGAAGATAACTGAAACTTTTTTCGCTTAGAACAGGATTTGACATATATTAAACTCCTTTCGATACCAAATAATAACAAATAATAACAATTAAATTAATAATTTTTAATAACTATCAATAATATTTTAACATTAATAACGTTAATAACAACCATTAATAACATTAATAATACTGATGATATTGTAACAGATTATATAGAAAAACAATTATGACAGTAAATTGTTAGGGTGGAAACCCCTACCGCGACTAAATCTTATAAATTGAGTTTAAATCTGTTTTTAGTGCCCTACAAACAGATATTACAATCATAATGCTCGGATTTGCTTTTGCATTTTCAATTAAATTCAGGTATTTCTGTGTAATTTCCGCCATTTCAGCAAGTTTTTCCTGAGAAATTTTCTTTTTAAGTCTTTCGATTCTGATATTATCAGCAACTGTTTGTAATATTTCTTCCTTTTGCATAATAAATCTATGTTAGATTATTTGCAATGTAAAAATAATCCATGATAGTATATAAATAAAGAACGATTGTACATTAATGAGGAAATTATGGGAAATTTTAAAAAACAATAATGATAGACCTTGACGGGTTTTGAATATGTACGACGGAAAGTATGATGAAAACAAATTACCAGAAGTAAGGCTTGGCGCAAAGGAATTTTTGAAAAAATTAAATAAAAACTACGATTTAGTATTATTTACTTCAAGAAATAATCTTCAAACTACGAAGTGGCTTATTGAAAATCAAATGGATAAATATTTTAAAGATGTTACAAGCATTAAGATTCCCGCTTACATTTACCTTGACGACAGAACAATAAGGTTTGACGGAAATTATGAAAAGACAATAGCAGAAATCGAAAAATTTAAAGTGCATTGGAAATAAATTCAGCATGACATGTTTAGCGAAGTTCAACATGACACACTTGTTAAAATTCAGCATAAAAATCTTCCAAGTTATAAAACTATTGTCTTGACCCGCTCGCGTTAAACGTGCCTACGTGTCTGCAACCAAGTAAGGTAGGATGGGTGGAACGATTGTCATTCCACCCATCGACTGCAAATTCTCGCCGCGAGAAATGTAGGTTGGCGGTTTCCACCCCAACAAAAATCTAATCCGACAAAATTAATACCCCACCCGCCCACCCCCTTTTTTATCCCATGGTCGGCATG
>CANQSZ010000109.1 GCA_947626645.1 Candidatus Gastranaerophilales bacterium | reverse complement strand
CCAATAAAAAAATTACTCATATCATATTAAAAGAATTGTTAATTTTGTAACAATTCTTTTTTTTAGTGAAATTCGGCGAAATAAAAATACTTATTATATATGAAAGAAAACGACTATGAACAACAAGATTAACGAAATAAAACCGCAATATATTTATGCAGTACAGCCGGTGAAACTTTTTGAAACAGAGGATACAAAACGGGCGAACAAACAAGCGTTCAATTTTGGGAATGAGCAAATCCAAACGAATTATAACCCTTTTCATCCTAATGTTTCAAATTCCGAAAAGGGAAACAGGCTCGATTTAATGGGATAGATTATAACAAAAAGAAATTGTCGTTGTAATTCGGTTTAAAAACCTGTCTGACGGGGGTTATTCTTTGCGGTACATAGTAAGAATACTTGTCGGTTTTTTCTTTGAATTTTGACAATCCCACTGCCGGTACTTCGTCTTTGATAAAAAATTTTAATAATTCCATAATTACACATCCTTCTTTTTTTGTGTATAATGTTTTTAATGGAAATTAAGAAAAAGTCAAAAGGAGAAAAATTATGGCAGATAAAGTAACAAAAGAAATGAATATTTTGGAAATTGCACAAAAGCACCCCGAAAGTATTGAAATATTCCACAAATACGGATTGGGCTGCTTAGGTTGTGCGGCGGCAAGATTTGAAAACCTTGAAGCAGGGGCTAAAGTTCATGGCTATGATCCCGATGCTATGGTGGCTGATATCAATGCTTTGATTGAATCGGAAGAATAAAAAACTTTTCAATATAAAAAACACTTACTTTTTTAAGTAAGTGTTTTTTTATTTGTAATATTTTCAAATTATTTACTAATAAAACCTGCCATAGTAGGAGTTTGAGAGGCAACAAATTTCATTCTTGCCGAGGCAATCAGTTCTTTTTCTTTTTCGGATTTAGCCTGTTCCAAGTCTTTGGCGGTTTTTTTGGCAGTCATTCTTTCACAAGCATTTGTAAGCCATATAATAAATCCCGGAACAAGAATTAACGTTGACAAAAATCCGAATGTACTGTTGCAAGTTTTTGCCTTGTTCAAGATGCCGTTTTCTTTTTTGAACAAAGCATAAAATTCCTTGATTAAGTCGTCTTTAGCTTCATCAGCGGCTTTGAGCGCATTTTTAATTTCAAGAGCGACTGCATCATCCAAAGATTTGCCCAAACGGTCTTGAACGATTTTATCAACAACATCGCGGATATTTTTGTCATGCTTAAATACTTTTTTAATATCGCCGCCGCTTTTTTGAATAAACTCAACAAACCCGTTCACGCCGCCTTTGTAGTCCTCAAGATTCATATATTTGGATTCAAGCTGTTTACTCGAAAGGTAGAAGTGTCTGCCGTCGTTGGGGTTTAGGTAATCGCCGACTTTTTGTATAAACGACCTGCCTTCAAGATTTTTCTTATTCAAAGCCAGTCCGGTTACTTTTGTAAACCCGTCAGAGAATAAGCGTGCAATAGCTTTTGCACCGAATAACAGTGCCGTAAATGCCGACAAATCACGAAATCCTATTTCACCGTAATCATATTTATCTTGTGCTTTTGCAAGTCGCGGGGGAATACAAAAACCGTATAACAAAACAGGCATAGCCGTTCCGGTTATAACAGGTCCGTTAAGCTCAAATATATCGGATATCTTCTTTGAGTATTTACCGTTAAATACTTTATTACCCGCCTTTTCCAAAAATCCTGACATGCCGGTAAACGAGGTTTCTTTTGACTGTTTTTCGGTTTTTTCCTCTTGATTTGCGGTGTCATTTTCAATATTTGCAAGAGCGGGATTCTTTTTCAATCCCATATTATACAGTTTCGGGATTTGCGTATAGAATGCCGCAACCGCACCAAACAAACCGAAGTTGGTCAACAATCTTGAACCCATTTTCCGTTTAGTAAACTGTTTTACAATATTTTCAATAACCTCGGAACTTGATTGTTTATCAACAAGTTTTTTAGCACTTTTAACCGCATCATCAAAATAGTCGTTCATCGCATTGACAAGCGAGCTAATCGTGCCGCCTTTGAGTTCACCGTTTGATGCCGTTATATTGATAGCCGTTTCATCAACCGTTCCGCCGATTTTGCTTTTTTTGAGTCTCATGAACAAATCTTCAACCGTTCCGGTCTCGGCTATTTTTGCGCTACGGGCTTTTTTATTCAATGTCTTGTCTGACATTATCCCTTCCACCTGAATTTGTTTTTTGGCAAATTCACTTGATAAGGCACGAATTTCTTCCGATGTCATTTTTTCGTTATTCGGTAATTGAGAATTGACGCTCTTTTCAATAACGTCATTAAAAACTTTTTCGTAAAAATCTTTTTTATTCAAATTATCCGATACAATACCGTCAACGTTACCCTTAAGATATTCGGCAAACGGAGCTTGAAATCCGTCGATATAGTCCATTCTGACGTTATTTGCTCTGCCAAATTTTTTCTTGATAACCGTAAGCAATCCCAAAGGGATTAAAAATGCACTGGGACCCGTGATTATCTCACGCAAAAATTCTTTTCTTGCCAGTTGCCAATTCAATTCACGTTTGGGCTTGCCGTCTTTGCCGATAATTTCATTACCGTTTTCGTCTTTTTTGGTTTCCCCGCCGCGTAACAAACCTTTGCCCACACGCGGAATAATAAACCCGACACCGTCTTGAAGGATAAATGATACGGCATAACCGCCGGCTGCAATAACATCCATAAGCCCGACTATAATATTGGGTGAGCCGCCAAATGATACATTAGATTTATTAGATTTTGATGCGTAAGATTGCGGCTGCAAACTGCCCTGAACGGGGCGCACCACCTTCAAATCCTTTGAAGTTGATTTATTTGAATCTATACTCGGTATGATTGGTTTTACTGACATATTCCCTACTGATTACTATTTCTACATAATTAAAAAAACAACAATCGAGTCTAAATTGCTATTTTTTCGGGTAATGTTGCAAAAGTTTTACAATTTGTAACTCTTAAGAACAAGTGTACTTATTATACTTAATCCGAAAAAATTTTTCAAGTCATTTACTACAATTATAACAATTCTGTAACATAAGTACACAAAAGAAGTTTGACACTAAGGTACAGGTTGAAGTAAACTACAAGAATGGAAGTCACAATAACAGGTGCAGGGTTGGCGGGTTCGGAAGCCGCACTACAACTTGCAAAACGAGGATTTAAAGTTAATTTATACGAAATGCGCCCCGATGTGCAAACGGGAGCTCACACAACGCACGATTGTGCCGAATTTGTCTGCTCAAACAGTCTCGGGTCTGACGATATTACAAACGCGAGCGGGTTATTAAAAAAAGAAATGGAAATATTAAACGGCGAGTTGATAAAAATAGCCCGAGCATGCCGGATTCCCGCGGGAAACGCGCTTGCTGTTGACAGGCATAAGTTTTCAATGACCGTTACCGAAAAAATTGAGCAAAACCCCAATATTAACCTGATACGAAAAGAAGTTACACAAATTCCCGAAGGTGCGGTGATTATTGCCTCCGGACCTTTGACAAGTTCAAAATTGGCTGATTCAATCAAAGAATTTACCCAAAGCGAATATCTTTATTTTTTCGATGCGATAGCACCTATTGTGGAAATCGACAGTATAAATTTTGATATAGCGTTTTGGGCAAGCAGATACGACAAAGGCGAAGCCTCATACATAAACTGTCCGATGAACCAACAGCAGTACGAAAAATTTTACAACATTTTAACAACCGCTCCAAAAATAGAACGGCATGACTTTGAAAAAGGGGCAAAATTTTTTGAAAGCTGCTTGCCGATAGAGGTTTTGGCATCCCGCGGAGTTGATACTTTAAGATTCGGACCTATGAAACCTGTCGGGCTTGCGGATAAAAGAACAAACGAAAAAAATTATGCCGTTGTCCAATTAAGACAGGATAACAGTGCAAAAACACTGTTTAACCTTGTGGGATTTCAAACCAACCTCAAATGGGGAAGTCAAAAAGAACTTCTGCATTCAATTCCGGGGCTTGAGAATGCGAATATAGTAAGATACGGGGTTATGCACAGAAACACGTTTATAAATTCGCCAAAACTTCTCAACCCGACATTACAAACCCTAAAAAGGAAAGATTTGTTTTTCGCGGGTCAAATAACGGGAACGGAAGGTTACACCGAATCTATTGCATCGGGCTTGTTAGCGGGGATTAACATGGCAAGATATTTAAACAACGAGCCGCTGCTTGAACTTCCGCCTCAAACCATGCTCGGGGCTTTAACACATTACATCTCAAACCCCGAACACGAAAACTTTCAGCCGATAAATTCCAATTGGGGAATCGTAACCCCTGTTGAACTTTCCAAAAAAGAACGAAAAAACAAAAAACTCAAAGGCGAATTACTTGCAAAAAGAGCAACAGAAACTTTACGCAATTATCTGAACGATAAATAAAACTTAAATAGTCTAAAAATACATACCAAACCGCAAAAAAAGACGGAAAATTTTTATTTTTCCGTCTTTTTCTGATTTTATAGAGTTCAAAATTAGAACATCAAGCCTGCTTCTCTTGCGGCATCAGCCAAAGCAGCAACTCTGCCATGGTATAAGAAACCTCCGCGGTCAAATACTACGCATTCAATTCCTGCTTTTTTAGCTTTTTGAGCTATAGCTTCACCGACAGCTTTTGCTGCTTCGATGTTTCCGCCATGTGATAATTTTTCTTTCAAATCTTTATCGTTTGAAGAAGCTGATGCTAATGTTACTTTATTAACATCATCAATCAGTTGAGCGTAAATGTGCTTTGTGCTTCTGAATACCGCTAATCTTGGAAATTCGGCAGTTCCTGATAATTTTATTCTGATTGATTTGTGTCTTTTTTGAACAATCGGTTTTCTTGCATGTTGTTTAATCATTTTTCTTTTCCT
>CANQSZ010000108.1 GCA_947626645.1 Candidatus Gastranaerophilales bacterium | reverse complement strand
CTCATAAATCAAATCCATTTGAATACGCATAGGATCAGGCATCGCAACACGATTAGCCTTGTATTCGACATATTTATCGGTTCTGAAAGTGTGATGGGAAACATCAAACGCAACCCCGATTGCGTCTGCTTTCAAGTCTTTGTTTTTAAGCAAATCAAAAACAGCCTTGAAAAAACCATACACCGCCCAAGAGGGAGTACCCTCGGTTGTCTGCATATTGGTTCTTTCAAGTGCATAATACTGTCTGAATGCCAACGCATGACCGTCAATTAAAATTAAAGTCTTAGATTCGCTCATAGACAAAATTTCCCTTTACAGATAATATGACATAAAAAAAGCATTTTGGCAATAAAAAAGACCCCGAAAGGTCTTTTTTAACTAAGCCGTAATTTCTTTATCTTTATCCTGCTTGGTAGGCAGTTGAATTAACTCCGCATTTTTCCTGTTTTTAACCATATCGGCACTAACAACAAACTTGTCGGTATGCTCTTTGGAAGGAACATCATACATAACATCAAGCATAACTTCTTCGACAATGGAGCGCAAAGCTCTTGCACCGGTTTTACGTTTTATTGCCTCTTTTGCAATCAAATCAATTGCATCGGGTTCAAATTCCAAATCAACTCCGTCCATTTTTAACAATGCCTGATACTGTTTAAGTATAGCATCTTTAGGCTCTGTTAAAATCATTTTCAAAGTCTTTTCATTGAGTTGATCCAAAACCGCATAAACAGGAACACGACCGATAAATTCGGGGATTAAACCGAACTTAAGCAAATCTTCGGGTTGAAGTTTTTTCAACAATTTGACCGCATTAGCTTCTTTTTCCGCTTGAGATAACGGAGCCTTTGCGCCAAATCCGACAGAATTACCTTCGCCTGCGCGCCTATCTACAATTTTTTCCAATCCGACAAATGCACCGCCGACGATGAACAAGATATTACTTGTATCAATCTCGATAAATTCTTGATGCGGGTGTTTTCTGCCTCCTTGCGGGGGAACATGTGCAACCGTTCCTTCAATCATCTTCAACAAAGCCTGCTGAACACCTTCACCCGATACATCTCTTGTTATTGAGGTATTTTCGGATTTTCTTGAAATTTTATCAATTTCATCAATGTATATAATTCCTCTTTCGGCTTTTGAAGAATCAAAATCAGCGTTCTGATAAAGCCTTAAAAGAATATTTTCAACATCATCACCGACATACCCCGCCTCGGTTAAAGTAGTAGCATCGGCAACCGCAAAAGGTACATCAAGCATCTTTGCAAGCGTTTGAGCCAATAACGTCTTACCCGAACCTGTCGGACCTACAAGAAGTATGTTTGATTTTTGAATTTCAACATTATCTTTGCCGGTGTCTTTATTGTGTTTTAAGCGTTTATAATGGTTATAAACCGCAACGGCAAGAACTTTTTTGGCATCATCTTGTCCTACGATATACTGATCAAGATATTCTTTAATTTCATGCGGTTTTGGAATGGGTTTTTCATGATTTTCGGGATTTTCTCCGTCTGCAATTGAATCTTTATCCTTTGTTTCAAAAAATTCTTCATCAAGAATTTCGTTACAAAGTTCGACGCATTCATCACAAATATACACTTCAGGACCCGCAATAAGTTTTTTAACCTGATCCTGAGTTTTACCGCAGAATGAACATTTTAATTTATCATCATCATGTTTTGGCATTTCAATCTCCAATCAGCTACTTAATGACATCACGAGAAATGACTTTGTCAATCATGCCGTATTCAAGAGCTTCTTGAGGAGTCATAATATAATCTCTGTCAGTGTCTTTTTCAATCTTTTTAATAGATTGACCGGTATTTGATGCCAAAATTTCGTTTAAAGATTTTTTAATTCTTATAATTTCGGCAGCTTGAATTTCGATATCGGTAGCCTGACCTTGAGCACCGCCTAAAGGTTGGTGAATAAGCACTCTCGAATGAGGTAGAGCCATTCTTTTGCCTTTAGTACCCGATGAAAGAAGAAATGCGCCCATAGAAGCCGCTTGTCCCAAACAGATTGTCGAGACATCGGCTCTTATGTGCTGCATTGTATCATATATTGCGAATCCTGCAGTAACACTTCCTCCGGGACTGTTTATATATAACATAATATCTTTTTCCGGATTTTCGCTATCCAACAGCAACAACTGTGCCACTACCAAATTTGCGACCATATCATCTATTGCCGTTCCCAAGAATATAATTCTTTCTCTTAATAATCTTGAAAATATATCAAATGACCTTTCGCCTCTGCTGGATTGTTCTATAACTACAGGTACAAAACTCATGATTTAATTTCCTTTCATATACATATATTATAACTCAGATTTTTTTGTAATACACTGATTAGTTTTCCGATTTTACTTCAACATATTCAACGTTGTTATTGGAAAGCAAGAAAGCTCTGACTTTGTCATTAACAATCTGTTGAGATAAAGATTGTAAGAAATCGGGGTTTTGACCGAACTGTTTCAACATATCTTGCGGAGTAACGCCGTAAGCTGCCGAAACCTGATTGATTTTATCCGAGAAATCAGACTGTTCGACGGATATTTTTTCTTCTTTGGAAATTTTGTCAATTATCAAAGAATTTTTGATTCTTGTTTTAGCTTCTTCAATCAGACGATTTCTTAATTCGGTTTCGCCGCCTTGAGATTTAATAAAATCTTCCCATTTTCCGCCTTGATAAGAAACTCTTTGTCTGTATTCGTTGACAAGCGAATTAACTTCTCTGTTAATCATTCTGTCGGGGATATTAACCTCGGTAGAATCGTAAACCGTTCTGAATATTACATTTTCGGCGCTTGCTTTCCTGATACTTTCTTTTTGAGCATCAATGTATTTGCCGATATCTTCTTTTAATTCGTCAACCGTAGAGAATCTGCTTGCTTTTTTAACCAAATCGTCGGTCAATTCGGGCATAACTCTGTGTTTAATCTCTTTCATTTTGATAGAGAAAGTTGCCGGCTGACCTTTAAGTTTTTCGTCATGATATTCTTCGGGGAAAGTAACATTGATTGTAAATTCGTCGTTGATATTATGACCGACAAGCTGTTCGGCAAATCCGGGGATGAAATTGGAATGAGCCAAATCTAAAGCGTAACCTTTAGCCGAACCGCCTTGGATAGGTTCATCATTACATGTACCTTCAAAATCAATTACAACGATATCGGTGTCATTGGACTGTCTGTCCAAAACCAATTCCAAAGAAGAATTTTGTGTTAAAAATCCTTCCAAAGCCTTATCAAAAGCACCTTCATCGGGAGCTGGAATTTCTGCTTTTACATTCAAATCTTTATATGCACCCAATTTAACTTCGGGTCTTGTTTCGACTTCAAAGGTAACTTCCAAATCTTCGCCTTCTTCAAATTTGTAACCGATAACAGCCGGCTGAGTAATAATATCAAGTTTGTTGTCATAAACAGCCTGCCCCAAATATTTCGGTAACAAAATTTCAAGAGCCTCATGTCTTATTCTGTCAACGCCGACATGACGTTCAATAACATTTCTCGGTGCTTTTCCTTTTCTAAAACCGTCAATGTTAACATTTTGTGATATACGGTTTGCAGCCGTATTGTAAGCCGAAGTTGCCTCGTTAGACGGAATAACCATCGTAACAATAGCCAAATTTTCTTCTTCTTTAGTTAAAGTTGATTTCATAATCTAATGCCCTCACGTTAATTTTACATGTACCTACCAACTATAATTTTACCTCAAAAAATGATAAAATCAACTCATACAAAAGAATTAACATTTGAAAAAGCAATCGAAAAATAAACAAATAAACATTCGGTAACAAACACTTGCACCGAAAAAGTGTTTGTGATTGAATTTAAGTAGAATCGGTTAGTTCCTCTATAACCCGATTCAGGCAAATTAACAAGCGGCGGTTAATTTACCGACAGTTAACAAAAAAAAGAAGGAAAAAGAAAAAATGTTAAAAATCAGATTAAAAAGATTGGGTGCAAAGAAAAACCCGACATACAGAATTATCGTAATCAACTCAACAACAAAAAGAGAAGGCAGACCGATACAAGAGTTAGGTCATTACAACCCTAAAACAAAAGTTATGAAATTAGACAAAGCAACCGCGCTTGATTGGATTTCAAAAGGTGCTCAACCGACCGAAACCGTTGCATACTTAATCAAAAACTGCAACGATGACGGCACATTAAATTACAAAAAGAAAGAAACCGTAAAACTTTCCAAAAAAGCAATGGCAAAAAAACAGGCTGAAGAAGAAGCTAAAAAACAAGCTGAAGAAGAAGCAAAAGCAGCAGCTGCTGCTGCAGCAGAAGCAACACCTTCTGAAGAACCCGCAGCAGAAACTCCTCAAGAGCCGACTACAGAAGCACCCGCTGAGGAAGCTCAAGCGTAATAAAAAAATTAATGTTTTAACCAAACATCAAAAAGCATCGCACAAGCGGTGCTTTTTTAGACTTTTTAAAAATTAAACGGTTAATTTATATCCGCCGCCGTAAATGGTTTCAATATATTTTTTACCGTCGGAAATTTTATCGAGTTTACTTCTTAAGTGTCTTATATGAACTCTGATTGTTTCGACATCATCATCAGGCGAATAGCCCCAAACTTCTTTTAACAATTTTGCCGAAGAAACCATATTGCCATGATTTTGGAACAGAAGGTTAAAAATATCAAATTCAATCGGGGTCAACTTAGCGACCTTATCGTTAATTTGAACACTGTATAATTCGGGCAGCAGGGTGATTTCACCAAGTGTCAATAAATCACGTACCGAAGCCGAAACGGGAATTTGATGAGTGCGTTTTAGCAAGGCTCTGACTCTTACCAAAAGTTCTTCGACTTCAAAAGGTTTGACCAAATAATCGTCAACACCGATATTAAACCCGTTAACTTTATCGGATAATTGAGAAAGTGCCGTGAGCATGATAA
>CANQSZ010000107.1 GCA_947626645.1 Candidatus Gastranaerophilales bacterium | reverse complement strand
TTGCATGTATGAAGCACGCCGCCAGCGTTCGTCCTGAGCCAGGATCAAACTCTCCATTGTCAGAAAGTTTATGTCCTTCAAGATTTGTTAGCCTTTTCTTTTTTGCTCCTGTGGAGTTTTCTTTTCCAAGAAAACTCTTACGTCGCTCTCATTATGTTCCGAACCCTGCCCGCCTTGCTATAAGCAAGTCGGCACCGGTTCTCCACATCGGCTAACGCTCTTTGCTCGACTTCTTTTTTCGCTAACTTTGTTGTTTCGCGTTTTGTTTTTGTCCTTGTATCATTTTGTTTACTAGAATTAACAAGTTTTTTCGTACTTTCGTACTCGTCTTCAGCTATTCTGTTTTCAATGTACCGTTTTGTTCTATTTCCATCCAACGCCATAATTCGGCTGTCGGGGTATCATGTTCACATCGCTGTTTCGCGTGTTCACTCATCTTACTACTTAAAATTTTATTGTCAAGTAGTTTTCTTAAATTTTTTAAAAATATTTTTGCTATTTATATTTTCAAAATTCCATGCTTTCGCACATCTTTCATTCTATTATAAAAAATTTTTAAAATCAATAGGCATGAAAAAATTTTTTAATAAAATTTGCGGACAAATTTATCCCTCGGCATCGGAATTAACTATTTGCACCCCGAATTTTGTTCTGAACAGGTGTTTTACCGTATCGCTTTGGATTTCGTACATCATTTTATTAAACAAATCGTAAGCCTCTTTTTTGTATTCCAACAAAGGGTCTTTCTGTCCGTAAGCTCTCAAGCCTATTCCGTCTCTTAGCATGTCGATATTGTGCAAGTGGTCTATCCATTTACTGTCAACAACCTTCAAAAGCACGTCCTTTTCAAGCTGACGGACAATGTTTCCTTCCGCAAAAGGCTCTTGCATTTCATAACCCGCGTTGTAATCGTTGATTACCTGATTATAAAAATTAATTATCTCTATTTCATGATTTTTGTAGGCTTCGATTACGTAATCTTTGATTTTGTTAAACATAGGTTCAAAACGCATATTCTGAATATCCGAGACTTCAAATGTCGAAAGCTGCGGTACTGTCGAATGAAGTTCTTTTATCATCGTTTGTAAATCTTCATAGACGTATTCTTCAACCTTTTGCTCCGGTGAAATGTAACTTCTCATCAAGCGATCAACTTCTCGTTCCATCATATAAAGAATATCACCGTACAAGTCCTTACCCGCAAGGACTTTTCTTCTTTGACGGTAAAATTTTTCACGCTGAATATTCATGACATCGTCATATTCAAGCACTGATTTTCGCATATCGAAGTGGAAAGTTTCAACCTTTTTTTGAGCGGATTGGATACGTTTTGAAATTAGGGGAGAATCTATTGCCATATTTTCGGGAACATTCAGCGCCGTCATAAGTTGTGTAATCTTTTCACCGCCGAAAATTCTCATAAGATTATCCTCTAACGACAAGAAAAATCTCGTTGAACCGGGGTCGCCCTGACGTGCCGCACGACCTCTCAACTGGTTATCAATACGGCGTGATTCATGACGTTCCGTACCGATTACGTGCAAACCGCCCGCTTCTACAACTTTGGCATGTTCTTCTTCGGTTATCTGTCTTGCCATTGCCAATGCACCGTCTTTTATATTCTTATAATCCTCGGTGTTTTCGTCAATTCCTCTTTCGTCAAGCTCGGCTTTTGCCATATATTCGGCATTACCGCCAAGCAATATGTCCGTTCCGCGTCCTGCCATGTTCGTTGCTATCGTTACTGCACCCCAACGACCTGCTTGCGCTATTATATACGCTTCTTTTTCGTGGTGTTTCGCATTCAGTACATGGTGTTTTATTCCCCTTTGCTTTAACAAATTCGAAACATATTCCGATTTTTCAATACTTATCGTACCTACAAGCACAGGTCTGCCCTTTTTGTGCTGCTCAATTATATCATCAACCACCGCAAGATACTTTTGAACTTCCGATTTGTATATTACATCGGGGTAATTTATTCTGATATCGGGCTTGTTTGTCGGTATTGTCGTTACTTCAAGGTTATATATCTTGCCAAATTCGGCTTCCTCAGTCATGGCAGTACCGGTCATGCCCGATAATTTCGGGTACAGTCTGAAAAGATTTTGGAAGGTTATACTCGCCAAAGTCTGGGTCTCATCTTGAATTTCAACCCCCTCTTTTGCCTCAACCGCCTGATGCAATCCGTCAGACCAACGTCTTCCCTCCATCAATCGCCCCGTAAACTCATCAACTATCATTACTTCGCCGTTTCTGACCACGTAATCGGTGTCTTTTACAAACAGTTCCTTAGCCTTCAATGCCTGCAAAAGATGATGTGCATACTGGGTTTGAATATCAAACAAATCCTTTACGCCTATTAACTCTTGTGCTTTATCTATCCCTTCTTCGGTCAAAATTACGTTTTTGTTCTTTTCATCAACGGTATAATCAACCTCTTTTTCAAGCTGCGGCGCAATCTTTGCCATCAACTTGTATGTATCAGCCGACTGCGCAAGCCGCCCGCTTATTATTAAAGGAGTTCTCGCCTCATCAATCAAAATACTGTCAACTTCGTCGATAATAGCATAATTAAACGGTCTTTGAACAAGCATCTCAGGACTGTTCGCCATATTATCACGCAAATAGTCAAACCCAAATTCGTTGTTGGTTCCGTAAGTAATGTCACAGCGATAAGCATTACGCTTAACTTCAAAATCTCTTGCCCCCTCGCCGTTTGAAAGAACAACCCCTACGGTTAGCCCTAAAAATTTGTATATTTTTCCCATCCACTCGGCATCACGTTTTGCAAGGTAATCGTTGACGGTTACGACATGCACGCCTTTGCCGGTCAACGCGTTCAAATACGCAGGCAATGTCGCAACAAGTGTTTTACCTTCACCTGTTCTCATCTCTGCAATATGCCCGTTGTGCAAGAAATATCCGCCTATCAATTGAACATCAAAATGACGCATGTTTAAAACACGCTTGCCCGCTTCTCTGACGGTTGCAAACGCCTCCGGAAGAAGTTTATCCAATGCCTCTTTCTCCAGTCGTAAATCTTCTTTGAAATTATCGGATGTAGGACGCTTTGCCAAAATATCTTTAAATTCTTGAGTTTTTGCCTGTAATTCTTCGTCAGATAATAGTGCAAACTCAGGCTCTAAAGCATTTATATGCTCCACTATCCCCATCATTGATTTTACTTTTTTCTCGTTCGGATCTCCCAAAAGTTTCAACAATAACTTTATCATTTAATTATTACCTCGAAAAGTTTATTTAATGTCTAAATTCTATCATAAACATATTAATATATTTATATATTAATGAAAAAATAATAATTAAACTTTCGGGGAAAATTTGCCAAAAAAAATGTCGGGCAGGCATAAAGAAATAAACCGGATAATATCTTGAAAGTCAAAAGAATTATTTTTCAGATAAAATTTTGAAGATTTCTTTAATATTGGAATTGATTTGCGAAATATAATCTAAATCTTGTGAATTAAACTTTGTTTCAGGTATAGTAAAAAATACACAAGGCACAACATCAAAGAAATTGCATAGCTTAGAAAGTACATCAGCGGAAATAAATCTTTTTCCTGTCTCAATTTTAGCAATCGTTTGAGGTTGCAAACCGATATATTCGGCAAGTTTTTCTTGTGTCAAACCTCGTTGCGTTCTCAATTGCTTAACTTTCCGACCAATAATATTTTTGATATCCTCGCTGGTTAACATATTTTAACTATAGATAATTTTATTTGACAATTCTATCGCCTCATGGTACATAATTAATACTTTAAGTATTAAAAACCAAAATGGTTTGTTTTAAGATAGTAGGGTAGGATAGGTGGAACGATTGTTATTCCACCCGTCAACATAGTTTTTTAGGTAGGTTGGCGGTTTCTACCCCAACAAAAATCTAAAAATAGGGTAGGGTGGGTGAAACATTTTCATTTCACCCACCAGTTTTGTCTTTAATCCAATGGCTTAAATAACATATAAACTTCTACGTTCAATGCTTTTGCAATTAAATCCATTCTTTTAAATCCGGGGGTCTTTTTTCCACGCTCAATTTCAGACAAATA
This sequence comes from Candidatus Gastranaerophilales bacterium, assembly GCA_947626645.1. GTDB lineage: Bacteria > Cyanobacteriota > Vampirovibrionia > Gastranaerophilales > Gastranaerophilaceae > Zag111. The sequence goes on along the minus strand of CANQSZ010000107.1, from coordinate 950 downwards.
ATCGCAGCTAATCCCCGTTAATTCACTTAATTTGTCTTGTGATAATCCAAGCTGCTTTCTAAAATATTTTAAATTTTTTCTGAAAATATCTATCGTGCTATTTGCCATGTTTTTATTTTAATGTTATGATTAGACTAAATTAACAGGCATATAGCACGACAAAAGAGTAATCTAATGAGAAATCATAGTTAATATTTTTATTTTTGATAACATCAGTATTTGGGGTAAATATGCAAAAAACTTATTCATCAAAAATGCTATCATCATTTTCAAACTCCGTCAAAAATTGTGCGGGAGTTACTTTAAAACCTTGTGCGATTTTTTCTAAAATATTTAATTTAATATTTTGTTTTAGGTTTTCAATCCTTGACAAAATCGCAGGGTCAATATCATTTTCAAACGCAAAAGAATTAAGGGAAACATTTTTCTCCATGCGCTTTTTCTTGATAAATTTTCCTAAATTGATATATTGCATTTTCTCAATTATCAAATATAATGGAGTAAAATTCATTGATATTTCTCAACGGAATATTGGGGTATTTAATTTTTGAGAAGATTATTTCTATATTTTTTTTAATTTTATTCACAATTACAATGACACTTGGAGCGGATATGGGAAAAAGAAAAACAATAATGATAGACCTTGACGGGGTTTTGAATATGTACGACGGGAAGTATGACGAAAACAAATTACCCGAAGTAAGGCTTGGCGCAAGAGAATTTGTTAAGACTTTTTCCGCCTGTGCAATCAAAGATTGCTCCGCTCCTTTCGCTTTGCTTCAGTCGCAACGGCGGCATCGTAGTGCTAAATCGCCAAGCTCATCGCTTGTCGATTATCGCACCGGCTACCGCATTTTATTTACTTCAAGAAATAATCTTCAAGCCATAAAATGGCTTATTGAAAATCAAATGGATAAGTATTTTAAAGATGTAACAAGTGTTAAAATCCC
>CANQSZ010000106.1 GCA_947626645.1 Candidatus Gastranaerophilales bacterium | reverse complement strand
TTATAACGGCTCTTACGGTGTAAGCGAAAATAAAGCGTGCGGTTTTGCCGCAACCGCAGGGTGGAAACTTAACCCTCACTTGCAATTAATCGGCAGAATTGACCAGTTCGACCCCAACAGAGATGTTTCTAACGATTTAAGACGTGAATACACTGCCGGTATAAACTGGTTTATCAAAGGTCAGGCTCTTAAAGTCATTCTTAACTACGTTTTTTGCCAAAACCAAAACACAAAAGACAGCCACCGAATTATTTTTGCAACACAGGTTATGATATAAATTCAATAAAACGGGGTATTGCTAAAGCGCGGATAATGGATTATAATATATATAGTATTGGAAGATAAAAAGGATTGGTTTATCGTGAAATGTAACAGTAAAAAATCGGGTTTTACTTTAGCGGAAGTTTTAATAACTTTGGGGCTTATCGGTGTAATTAGTGCAATGACAATTCCGACACTTGCATACAATTATCGCGGAAAAGTTCTGGAGCAGCAATTCAGAGCAGTCTATAGCGAACTTAAAGAAATAGGCTCAATGATAAACTATGACAAAGGCGATGTCGGTACCTTTGCTTATAACTGCGTATATGGCGGCACAAAAATAAAATGCGGTGCGCAAGACCAAAACGGTAACAACGTTTACACGGGAACCGCTCGATGGGCAAGCGAAGTAATGATGCACCTTGCAGGCGGTAATTCCTACGGCGATTATGTGGATTATAGCTCCGGCATCGGTAATAAATTGAAAGAAATTTATAAAAACGGCGGAGGTCCTCAAGGACCTTTCAGATTTTATCCGAGAACTTATGCGGGAGTAATCTGTGATAACGGCGGTATTTGGCTCGATTCAAAAGGCAGAATTTGGACATTCAACGGTGAAAACCAGTTCATCTGCGTTGATATAAACGGTCCTGCCGCACCTAACCGTATTAATATCGATACTTTCATATTCAAACCCTTAACGGCAAAAGAGGTTGCAATTTGGGTAGCAGATGATCCCGAGCCGGATAAAAATGTTAATAATTATTCCGGACAGATTGTTCCTTGCAATATGGAAGAAATTTATCAAAAGGGTTCGTCTAACAAAACTCCTCAAGGTCAGGGGTATAAAAAAGGTTCGGGGTCTGCGGTTGATTCGTGTCCTTTCAATGAACCGATAGAAAATATTGCTCCTGCCGGCAAAAATGCCAGCGGCAGAGACGTTGACAGGTCTAATAATTACTGGAATGATTATATAAATTACAAATAAGTTTAAGCAAATTTTTAATTATTGTAACAATTTGTTTTTTTTCGCTGACTTCTTTAAAATATACATTAAAGGATTGATGTAAATAATTTATTTATGCCTTATTGTAGAAGTGGGAATATGTGTGCATATTCTTCGGGATAACAAGGGATAGTTGTAATGGGAAATACAGTCCAAAATTTAATAACAAATAACGACCTGTTCAAAGAGTATGACTGGTATCAAAAAACTTTTCCTGAACTTGTTCAATCCTCTTGCGATGATTTTTTTGCTCAAAATTTTGATATTAACTTTATCGGTTTAAGCCAAAATATTAACTATCTTTTGAATAACGAATCCTGTTTTGTTACGAAAGTTCGTATCAATCCTTTATACAACACATTTTTCCGTCTTACGGAAAAAGCCGTTTCTCTAATTTTAGACAGAACTTTGGGTCAATATAAAGGCGGCGGAAGGTTTAACCTTAATAAAATGACGGAATTGGAGGCGAAAATTATCACTTCTTTTAACGGATTTTTATATGATTCTCTTAAAGAAAAGATAAACGAGCCGAGTCCGAGCGAAATTAAAAGAACAAATTTTGAGACCGTTAATTTAACATTTGTATTAAACGACAAAGAAAATCCCGAATTTGGAGCGGGGAAAGTTATTGTAACTTTGCCAAAAGCACTTATTACCCCGCAAATTGTTCAATCTTCTACCCCTAAATTTTCCGATGAAAGTTTTCCCAATAGCGAAATCTTTGTCAAAGTCTTTGTCGGTAAAACAAAGTTTTCTGTTTTTGAATTGAAAAATTTGGAGCAAGGTGATGTTGTCGTTTTTGAAGACAGCACGGTTAACAGTTTGCGGTTGAATATTTTGGATAAATTTATGGATATTAACATCAATCCGAATATGGATTTACTTATACCTGAAATAAACGATGGAGGAAATAGTATGCCCGAAAATAATAATAATCTTTGGGACAGTATTGAAGTTGATATGTATGCCGAATTTGATTCGGTAAAAATATCGCTGGGTGAATTGAAAGATATTGAAAGCGGCTTGGTCGTTGATTTAGCTTCACTTTATGATAATAATGTAACTTTAAAAGTTGAAAATAAAGCCATTGCCACGGGTTCTTTGGTTATTGTAAACGACAGATACGGGGTGAAAATCGACAATGTTTTTGCGGATAATGCGGCATCTTCGGCTGTTGATTCTTTAGCGCAAAACTCTGAACAAGACGAATACCAAGAAACTCAAAATGATGTTGAAGCAGAACAAATTCCCGCACAATCACCCGAACAACCCGAAGCCGAAGAAGAATTTGATTACAGCGACTTTGAACTAGAAGACGAAAATATATAAATTTGAAGGAGATTTGTTAATATAATGAGCAGTTACATAATGAATTTTACGGTATATACAATGGCAATGCTTGGAATGATATTCTTTGCCGTTTTTGTGTATAAAAAAGTTATGAACGGCAGCATTTATAAAAACGGCTCTAAAAATTTAAGTATTGAAGAAAGAATGAGTATTAATCCCAGAAAATCTTTGCTAATTGTAAAAGCAGGCGATGAAAGATTCCTTGTCGCATCAGATATGGAAAGAACTTCATTAATTTCCAAACTCAAAAATCCCGAAATGAATTTACAAAAAATTCAGAATGTTCAAAATGATACGAATGTTCAAACGCCTCAAAATATTCAAAAGGTGCAAAATACGCAACATAAGATGCAAGATAAAAAAGAAGATTCTATCGCACCTAAAAAGATGGAAATACCGATATTTATGCCCGAAAACGAGGGCGAAGTTTCAGAAGATGAACAGCCGGTATATTTTGAGCCGATAAGAGAGAAAAATCCGTTGGCTGCAAATTTAAGGCGGGGTATGGACAGGCGCGAACCTTACAAATCTCACATTCAGGTTACAAATATTGTTCCCCAATATTCAAGGCGGGTTCAAAAAAGTTCTTCTACAATGAAGGAAATGGCGGCAAGAATTAACAAGTTATAAGGACAGTCAGAAAATGGAGCAATTGCAAAACTTAAATCCTATAATACAAATGTTAGTGGTGATGACGGTGTTTTCACTGCTGCCGTTTGTTTTTTGTTCAATGACAAGTTTTTTAAGATTTGTTGTAGTGTTTTCGATGCTAAAAACGGCAATGGGAACGCAGCAGGTTCCTCCTGCCATTGTAATTATCGGTTTGTCCATTATTTTGACTTTCTTCACGATGGGCGGAACTTTTCAAAAAATGTATGAAATGGGTTCTGTTCCGTATCAAAAAAATCAGGATATTGTTATGGCGCTAAACGAGGGTTCAAAACCTTTGAAAGAGTTTATGCTCAAGCAAACCAGAGAAAGCGATTTGGAATTTTTTGTCGAGCTTGCGCATAAAACGAAACCAAAATCACCCGATGATTTGTCGATTTGGGAAATTGCTCCCGCGTATATTATAAGCGAATTAAAAACATCATTTGAAATAAGTTTTGTAATATTTGTACCGTTTATAATTTTGGATTTGGTCGTTGCAAATATTTTGTTGGCGTTGGGTATGTTTATGTTGTCGCCGACGATTATTTCAATGCCGTTTAAGCTGCTTATATTCATTGCGGTTGACGGCTGGGCGTTGATAGTACAGGGGCTTGTTTCAAGTTACAATTAGAAGAATCGGGGCAGCGGAATGGAAATTTTATTGGAATATTTAGCAAAAGGATTTTTGATGATGCTGGCTATTTCTATGCCTTGCGTTCTTGTGGCTGCCGGAATAGGTCTTGTTGTCGGTATTTTGCAAGCGGTTACTCAGGTTCAGGAACAGACAATCGCTGCCGCACCGAAAATTTTGGGTGTTTTTCTTGTTATAATTATCGGCGGTGTCGGGTTCATTCGGCTTTTGACCAATCTGTTTTTGGAAGGGGCAGTTCTTGCTTTTAATACCGTTCCTAAAACCGAAAATTTTGTTTTGGATTCAAATTATTACAAATATACAACTCCGTTTGAACATGAAATGAAAGACAAGTTTAAAAATATCGATACTATTGAAGAAATAATGAAAAATCCGGGTAAAGTGCCTTATATTGATAAAAAGGAACGGGCAAGATACACTCCCGCAGCTCGTACTCCTATGCCCAAACCTGATTTTGTCGAAACAAAAAGATTGTTAGGAAGGTAGTATGGACAGCTATTTGGTTGAACTTGTAAAAATTTTTCCGAAAATGAACATCTATCTGATGGCGGGATTTCTTGTTTTTGCAAGATTGTTGGGATTTTTCAGATTTGCACCGATATTTAACAGGAAAGATTTTCCCGCACTTGTGAAAATTCCTATGGCGATAATCGTGACGGTCTTTATTATTCCGTTTTTGTCGCCCGAAAAGGTTATGGCAGAATGCGATTCATTTGCTTTGTCAATTTTGTTGAACATAGTTGTTGGTGCAATAATCGGGTATATGGCTCAACTTATTACGATTGCAGTTGATTGCGGCGCGGAGATGATTAATATGCAAATGGGCTTATCGTCTGCCACGGCTCTTGATCCTACCACTTCCGCGCAGGTGTCTATTTTGACTAAAATGATTTCTTTGATGGGGATTTTAATTTTTATTCATCTTGGCGGTGTTTATTGGATGTTCAAGGCTTTGGTCAGAAGTTTTGAAATTTTCCCCATGTACGCATCGTATATCCCGCTTGCTAAATTGGTTAAAATGGACTTGTTAATTAAAATGTCATCAAATACTTTGTATATGGGTTTGCAGATAGCATCGCCAGTTCTTTTGGCTACTTTGGCACAGGATA
>CANQSZ010000105.1 GCA_947626645.1 Candidatus Gastranaerophilales bacterium | reverse complement strand
GAAGATTTGGATTTGCTGGTTGATTCAAGCTATGACGAGGGGGTTTTGAACGAGACCGAAAAAGATATGCTTCATAATATGTTCAATTTTTCGGATTTGACGGCGCGCGAGGTTATGATTCCCAGAACGGATATGGTTTGCGTTCCTGTCGATATGACGCTTGATGAAGTTAATAAAATTGCCTCCGAAAATCAATATACAAGATATCCGGTTTATGACGGTGATATCGACCATATTATCGGCTTAATCCATGTTAAGGACTTGTATTCTTTGGCGATTAAAGACGAAAACTCGACGCTTGATAAAATAAAAAGAAATATAATGCTTGTTCCCGAGACGATTACGATGGATAATTTGGTAAGAGAGTTTAAAAAGAACAGGGGACAAATGGCTGTCGTTGTTGACGAATTTGGCGGAACATCGGGAATTATCACATTGGAAGATGTTATGGAAGAAATTTTCGGCGATGTTCAAGACGAATTTGATGATGAGGCAGAAACTAATATAAAAGAGATTAAACCCAATCATTATCTGGTAAACGGAATGATGAGAACGGATGAGTTTGCACAATTCTTTGACATACCGGAGGAAAACCTTGAAGACGAAGATTTTGACACGATTGCAGGGCTTGTCATGAAGGAATTGGGCAGAATAGCGCAGGTGGATGATTTTGTAAAATACGGTGAATTCACGTTTACGGTAAAAGAGATTGACGGGGCAAGGATTACAAAACTGTTCTTGGTCAGAGAAATTCCTCAAGTCGTAAATACCGAGGAGTAAAATATTTTATGGCAAAAGTAATATCGGGATATCGTATTTTGCCGCAATTTCAACCAAATCTTCCGGAACGTTCTCAGGAGCGACATTTTTTAATGCAATTGATTCAATTTTGGGGTTAAGTGCAAGCACTTCATTTTGTCGCCCCCAGCTTCCGTTAGACTCCTGAGCCTTATCTCTTGCGTAAATGCGAAACTCGTCAAATCCTTTTTTACCGCCGGTCATGTTTCCGGCTGCATCTGTGGCAATAACAACATTATTACCTTTCCCCGTAGAAAGGATTAGTGATATATTCCCATAACCATTGCCGTTGGCGCTATTTAATTTTGCTATACTCGTTGATAAAGTCATATCTTTATTGGGGTTCAGATAACTCTTTATTACATTTTCAACATCTTGAGCACTATTGCAATTATGTACTTGGACATAAGTTTCTCCAAGGGTTTTATTGTTATACCAGCCATATTCCGATGCCGAATCTGAAAAATTCGCATTACGTAAATCGGCAACCGTAACCGATGCTTTATATCCGTTTTTTAACATGTACGCTCTTTTGGGATATTTATGGCGTATTGTGGAATTACGGGTTGTGTAGAGATTATCGTTAAGCCCCCGCAGAGGTTCTCCTTTGATATTTATGTTCGGACTGCTTTTAAATCTTGCTGCATCGTTACCTGCCCACATTATTTGGGCAACTTTTTGCTGTGAAGGTGTTCTGAAATAGTCATAAAACATACTCGAGTTATGTCCATCGTTTTGGTGTCTTATCAGATTTACAATTCCTTCTTTCATATCTTGAGATAATGCGAATTTATCCAAAATACTTCTTGCTAATCTGGCGCTATCTTCCCGATAAGGTGTTTTTTCACCGCCGGTTTTTCCTATATCCTGCAATATAACGGAAAATTTTAGCATCGTTTTTTCAAAATCATTCAGTTGAGCATATTGAGGATGAGATAATACTTCCGATAGCGTTTGCAGAGTGTGTACTTCAACCGTATTAGCATAACCGGCATCAGTTTTCCCTATTATTGATGTGAATTCCGGAAAACCTTGTATTAAATCATCCAATATTTTTTTGACGTCATTGTCAGGAACTCTGGTTTCATTTTTGAGTACAAAATCTTCTGCTTTTGATTTTATTTGTTTTAATACGCTTTGTGATTCATTAGAAAACTCATTATAATTAAAATCTTCTAATTTAATAAACCCGTCAAAATCACCGTTTTTCAAATCGATATTTAAGTGTTTTAAGACTTTGTCCCTTTCACCCTCGGGAAGTTTGTTCAACAGTTCTTGTAAGTCTTTAATAAAATCTTGTCTCGGATATTTAAGAGGTATGGGCGCTCCGCTTCGTTCCAATTCCGATAAATAATTTTTAAAAGAACTGCTTTTTAATGTCGATTCTGCTGTCGGGTTATTATTGGCAATAACAGATTTTATAAATTTGTTTTGAACTTCTTTGGAAACTTTTACTTCAAATCCGGTTGTTACGGGATCTAAATCTCGGATAATTTTGTTTATATTTATTCCGTTTTTTTCAAAAATTTCAATTTCTTCTTTTTTAAGATTTTTTAGCACTTCTAAGTATATTTTTTGCTCCTGGGCATCTATGCCGTCCATTCCGCCTGACTCAGATAAAGACAGTATGCTTTTTAAATATTTTAAAGTTTTTGGCTGCATTTTATCGGCTTCCGGAATTATTTTTGTAAATAAATCGAGCATATTTCCTTTCCAAGAATCGATATTATTGAAGTAAACCAAATTACCCCCAAGGCTGTTTGTCTTTCCACCTAATAGAGCTGTTATTTGTTCGGGTTTTAAATCTTTTAAAATCTTTACAAGGTTCATAACTTCTTTAGGTTTAAGGTATGGTGCGTCATCTTGAAATTGAACATACTCAAACATCCTTATAATAGCATCGTCATCTGTCTTTTTAATCAAACTTAAAATTGCATCGCAATCTTCTTTTGAATATTCGCCGCTATTTTTTAACAGTTTAATTATGTTTTCCCATTGATAGTCGGCAATATCTGCTTTTATGTTTTGTTTATTTGTTTGATTTACTAAATATCTTAAAGCATCTTTGTCTTTTTCATTTAATTTTACGGGATTATATTTATTACCTTCCATATAATCAATCAGATTATTAATTTTCTTTGTAACCCAAGGATACTCAAAATCTTTTATTTTAGAAAATCCTTTTCCGACGGCACTTGTGCCATGTCCCATAACATTTCCGGCAAGTGCTCCGCCGAAAGCCCCTTCGACAGCCGCAACCGCAATGTTTTCAAGTGATTCACCTTCTACGGTTGCTCTTGTAGCACCGTCTGCTGCTCCAAACATCCCGCCTTCGACCGAATATCTTGCCGTATTTGCTATAAATTTTGGAGCAACTTTAGATGTGGCATTAGCAACAGTCCCGCCGGCACCCAGCGTAACTGTTGCAAGTCCGCCGGAAACACCGCCGATAAGCGCATCTTTACCTGCTTCTTCCAAAGTATATTCTCGCCCGCCGGAATAGGCATCTGCTGCTTTTATTGCAACTTTTGTTCCGGACCCTACGCCTGCCCCAATTCCTATTCCTGCTGCAACCGCGCCCAGTGATACGCCTGCCGTGAACGGTGCTGCCGCTATTCCGCCTGCAATACATGCAGTGGCGGTTCCGAATGCTGCTGCACCTGAAACTATATCGGAAGTTATATCCACTACCATTTCTTGACCTTCTTTGTATTTATCAAGAGCTATTTCCGATGGTAATTTTATTTGACCTTTGATAAATTTTTCCATATTTTCCGGAGTATAATCCAATCCCGTTAATTCTTTGAATATTTGCGGACGTTTTTGAGTATTGGAATTAAAAGCGTTCAGCAATTTGCGCTCATTTTCCAGTAATTTGCGCACATCATCGGAACTGTCTCCAAATTCCCGTTAAGTTTTTAAATCCGCTCCATGTTTTTCCTATAAAGCCGTTACTTTTTTCAGCATTGGTCAACTCTGTTGAAATATTATTAAGCCTGAGCTCAATGGTTTTGTTTAGGTCGTAGTTTTCTCCTTCTTTGGTCTTTACTATGACAGATTGTGTTTGAGCGTTTTCATTTATTTTTGTTGAAAAATTACAGGTATCTCCTTTTATTTGAGTCGGATTTGCTAATAACATTGGCAGTTGTGCAATATCCTCTTTTTTGATACGGGGATCATTGCACATTATTGAGATTACTTCCGCATCCGTTTTGCCTCTGAGTTGCGGATGTGAAGATTTATATTCTGATACTAAACTTTGCAGCCTTATTTTATCCATTAAAATTAAACCTGTATTTTTACTCTGTTATTAACGGCATTTTCAGCGTTAGACTTGAGTAATTCGGTTTAATTGTTACATTTTTTTTACATTCAGGCTGTGCAAGCGATACAGTGGTATTATAAGTATAAGGAAATAGCAGAAAATGGATAATCTTTTATATTTTTTACTGACTGATACTGTTGTTATTTTATCGCTGATTGGTTTTATAGCAATATTAACGGTTCAAATCATCAAAAAGAAAAATCTCGGCATACCGGTTTACGTTTTGTTATTTATTTTTGTATTCGGATTATACTTATTTATCCCCTCAAGATATACGTATCTCGGGTTTTCGCTCCAAAAGCCGGATTTGTTGGAAAAAGCAATAAAATTTTCCGTCAATCCTTATGAAAAACGCTTATGTAACAAATATATTGCCGAAATATATGCAAACGATGTTTTCAATCAAGGGATTAAAGACGGTAATAAAGCGATAGAATATATGGAAAAAGCACTGAAAGGCGAATATAGCAAATATTCATCAGAATCATTTATGCTTGCATACTGGTATTCAATTAAAGGTGATTATCAAAAAACGGTGGATTTGTGTAATATACTTAATATAAAAGAAGGTTTGCCTTTAAGAAATGCTTACATTTTAAATAACGAATACGCAAAAGCGATAACTGCTTTCTCGGCTAAAAACAAAAGTACGGAAAATTTTCTAAAATCAGCTCTATATAAAGAAATCGGGAATGTTACGGAAGCAAAAAAGGCTGAAAATATTGCAAAACAAGCGTACAATTCTCAGATGAAAAATATTAAGGAAAAATCAAAACAGATAGAATTTCAAGAGCAAACGAAAAAATATAAAACCGTTAAAGCATATAAAAATTGGTTAAAAGAACAAGCGAAGGAATTTCATTTTGAATAAAAAATTAAAAAAGGATTTCCTATAAATGCGGGGTTT
>CANQSZ010000104.1 GCA_947626645.1 Candidatus Gastranaerophilales bacterium | reverse complement strand
AGAATTATCGGTGGATGCACTTTCCGAGTTTGCGCTCTGTGCGTTTGCGCCCTCTTTTTGAACCTGTTCATAAGCCTTTTGAGAAATTCCGAACATCGTTTGCTGCAATTCTTCGGATAATTTCTTCAATTCATCAGACGGTTTGTTCTCATCAATTGCCTTTTGAAGTGCCGATTTTTGTTCTTCCAATTTTGTCTTATCAGCCTCGTCAATCTTACCTTCAAAGTCTTTGACGATTCTTTCCGCCGAACCGATTAAACTTGCGGCATTGTTTTTAATTTCTGCTTCTTCTTTTTTCTTCTTATCTTCTGCCGCATTTGCTTCAGCTTCTTTTACCATCTTGTCTATGTCTGCTTCGGATAAGTTAGATGAATTTGTGATGGTAATTTTTTGTTCTTTGTTGGTAGCTTTGTCTTTAGCCGAAACGTTTACAATACCGTTAGCATCGATATCAAATGTAACTTCGATTTGCGGAATGCCTCTCATAGCAGGTGCTATACCTTCTAATCTGAACATACCCAACGATTTGTTATCTCTTGCCATCGGTCTTTCCCCTTGAAGTACCTGAATATCTACCGCTGTTTGGTTGTTTTCCGCAGTTGAAAATACTTGTGATTTTGAAACCGGAATGGTTGTGTTTCTCGGAACTAACGGTGTCATTACGCCGCCCAATGTTTCAATACCCAGAGTCAACGGTGTTACATCCAACAATACGATGTCTTTAACTTCACCCGCTAATACACCTGCTTGGATTGCAGCACCTACCGCTACTACTTCATCAGGGTTAACTGATTGGTTAGGATCTTTTCCTGTGTATTCTTTTACCAACTTTTGTACCGCCGGAATACGTGATGAACCGCCGACTAATACTACTTCGTTTATGTCGGATTTTGATATTCCCGCATCTTGAATTGCCTGTTCAACAGGTTTTTTACATCTTTCTAACAAGTCGTAGCTTAATTCTTCAAATTTTGCTCTTGTTAAATTCAAGTCTAAGTGTTTTGGTCCGTTTGCATCGGCTGTAATAAACGGCAAGTTGACGTTTGTTTCAAATACTGAGGACAATTCGCATTTTGCTTTTTCTGCCGCCTCTTTCACACGCTGCATTGCCTGTTTGTCACCGGATAAATCTATGCCTTCCTGTTTTTTAAATTCTTCGCATATCCAATCCATAACTTTTTGGTCAAAATCATCGCCGCCTAAGTGCGTATCACCTGAAGTTGATAATACTTCGTGTACCCCGTCGCCGATTTCAAGAACAGATACATCAAAAGTACCGCCGCCTAAGTCGAATACCAATACTTTTTCGCTTTTTTCTTTTTCCAAGCCGTAAGCTAAAGCGGCTGCGGTCGGCTCGTTTACGATACGTAAAACGTCTAAACCGGCAATCTTTCCGGCATCTTTTGTTGCCTGTCTTTGTGCATCGTTAAAATATGCGGGAACCGTAATTACCGCAGATGTTACTTTTTCTCCGAGATAATTTGAAGCATCATCTGCCAATTTTCTCAATATCATTGATGAAATTTCTTGCGGAGTGTAATCTTTTCCGTCAATGTTTACCTTGTAATTTTCGCCCATGTGTCTTTTGATTGATGCAACCGTTTTGTCAGGGTTAACTATTGCCTGACGTTTTGCAAGCTGCCCGACTAACCTTTCGCCTGTCTTTGAAAAACCTACGATTGACGGTGTCGTTCTTGAACCTTCGGCATTAGCTATGACGGTAGGCTTCCCGCCTTCCATTACCGCTACTACCGAGTTCGTCGTTCCTAAGTCAATACCAATTGTTTTTGCCATATCTTTATCTCCTTTACTTTATTAATTTGCTTCTTTTACTTCCTATTCATGTTATAACACCTTTTTTTACCTTTCCTTAAAAAATAAACAAAAAATTAACAATTGGGGGTAGGGGTAAATATATGCTACCAATAGTCGTGGGATTTGGTAAAGTGTAGTCTTTATTTTCCCTCTCCCCTTGAGGGAGAGGGTTAGGGAGAGGGGGCAAAAAGGTGATATATGTTAAAGAGAGGGGCAAGTGCCACTACTCCCAATACAAAGATGCTGAAATAAATTCAGCATGACACATTCGATAAGTAATGTAGGTCGCTGTCTTGACCCGCTCGCGTATAACGTGCCTACGTATCCGCAACCAAGTCCTTCGGACAGATTGTCCCTGTTGCGGACACTGCGCACTCTGCTCGCGGGTCGCTTTACTAATCCGACGCAATTTAATTATGTAGGTTGGCGGTTTCTACCCCAACAAAAACCTACCCACTTAAATACCAACAATTTCACAAATTACAATATAATTAGTAACATCATTTACCCCCCCTGCGCTCGCATTAAACGGCGTTACGTGCCGAATGCTCAACGCATCCGCCACTTCAGCCTCTGCTCGCTTGCAAAAAAAAGAGCCTTGCGGCTCGTTGGAATTAAGAATAGCTGGAAGTATGAAAAAGATTTTTCAAACCATACAAATATTAAATATGATAATAAGCTAAAAAACAATTAGCCATTCGGTTAAAAATGTTGCACAACTTTAGCGCAGGCGGACTGAATTTTTTGTAATTTATAGTATAATTTTTGTATGGGAAGAAAGTCGAAAAAGAAAAACAACAACATCTACTCAATAATAACATTTATACTATCGGTTATAATCGTTGTGTGTGCGGGGTTATATTTGGCGGTAGATTATGTGCCGAAAGAAAATTACGAAGAAAAACTAATGCGCCCCGGGATGAAGGAAGTTTATTACGTAAGCCAGTGGTGCAGCTCCGATTTCGGGAAACAGGAATTTGTGTTATGGGATAACACAAGAGTTGATTGCCTCACAAAAGATTATGCAATAGAGTTTGATTTTGCAAAAAAATGGGCGGAAAGTATAGGTCAATCTTTGTATTACGCAAAGATGACAGGCAAGAAACCCGCCGTTGCCTTAATTTTGACGAAAATCGAAGATTACAAATATGTAAAAAGAATCGAGCGGCTTGATAACGGGATAAAAATTTTTATAATAAGGGCTTTTTAAATAAAATATCTTAAGAAATTTTTTGTTAAAAACAGTAAATTTATTTAAAAAAATAACAAAAATTTTTCATTTTTACAACGCTTAAAATCTTATAGCCGAAGCGTTTAGAGCGTTTGTCAAGCACAAATTTTCGGCAAAATTTTGAGCTTGATTTTTGAAAATTTTTATTGTAATATTGAAAGGCAGGAGATAAATGGGGTTAAGATAATGCTGGTTTCCGACATCGGATATTTGAATTTGAACGCTCAAAAATTCTTTACAAAAGAGCAGAATATTAAAACACAAAACAAAGGCAATTTGACTGAAGGATTTGGTCATTACAAAGAATACAAGCCCTACGAAGAAAAAAGCAGTATTTTATCATTTTTAAAATTATTATTTTTCCCAAAATCAGACGATTGCAAAAAATCTTTGGATTTAATCAGTTAGTTTATCATCTTCAAACAAATACTTAACCAAAACCGAGCAGGCAGCGGGAATGACCGAAACGACGACCAAAACCGGAACGATGCTTGTTGCTTGGGCAATGTAACCTATAAAAGACATGGCAACCGCAACAATTCCCCACGAGAATCCGTTTATAAACCCGCCTATAATACTTTTATATTGAGGCAAAACCTTTTGCGCCATACTCATTGTTATCGGAGTGGCAAAAAATGTTACAAACCCCATCAGGGCAAATATTACAAACGACAGTATCGGGATAGTTTTATAGGTAAGCATAAACAGAAGCATCATCGGAAGCGTCGATATCATGGAAAGATAGAAAACATTTTTTGTTCCGATTTTTTGTTCAACTTTGGGGCTTAACAACGATGCCATACCGCCCAAAAACAGGTAACAAAACATCGCAAGCCCAATTTGGAATTTTGAATATCCTTGCGCTTTCCACAAAAACGGCAAAAGAATTGAACACGAAGTCGTTATCAATGATTTTAATATCGCTATGATGTTTAAAATATTCAGTTTGTGGTTGGTCAAAATATCAATAAACGCCTGTTTCAGGTTGATTTTTATTTTAAATTCCTCAGGGTTATCGGAAAATTTCGGAACCATTTTGAACATCAAAAATGCCCAAACAATACCGATTAGGCTTAAAAACGATATTTTAGCCAAACCGAAATATTGAGCGATTAAAGAGGAAAACAAAGGACCCGTTGAAAAGCCTAAAGTTCCCATAGCCATGAATATTCCCATCGTTTTAGAGATATTGGAAGTGGTAAATTTGGGGATAAGCCCCAAGGATTGGGGGTGGTAAAGGCTTGAACCCAAACTTCCCAAAGCGATGAATATAATTAACAGATAAAGATTTTTCATTCCGGGGGCGAAGGATATAAAAACAGCCGTTGACAATAACCCCCAAAAAATCATTGCTCTTTTTTTCATCTTGTCAGCGAAAAACCCGAAATAGGGCTGTAAAAGTGATGAAAAGATGTGCGAAAAACTCAAAATAACAGTCGCGACGGGCATGGTGATTTTAACCTGCTCGGCAATAAACGGCATGATGGGGTTTAAAAAACCGGTGTAAATGTCGTTGATAAAATGTGCACCGCTGAGCCAAATCTGCGGCTTTCTTTCATCGTCATTGTAAATCATAGTCATATATTCTCACTAAAAATACTAAAAATCAATTATTTTGATAAAAAGCGACAATTTTGCCTTTCCGAAATGCAAGTCGGATTTACAAAACCGATTTACATTTTGCAGTGCGTGGATTCCGGTTGGTGGGTGGAATGATAATCGTTCCACCCATCCTACTTTACCAAACATGTCATCCTGAATTTATTTCAGGATCTCTTGTTTGGTGAATCGAAAATTTAGATGCTGAAACAAGTTCAGCATGACACACGCACACCATGTCATCCTGAACTCGTTTCAGGATCTCATCTTTAGATACGTGTTGGGGTAGAAACCGCCAACCTACATAATTAAATTTTGTCGGTTTAGTAAATCCGTTCTACATTTCGAACTTGTTTTAACACAAATATTTAACAAATTACAATACAA
>CANQSZ010000103.1 GCA_947626645.1 Candidatus Gastranaerophilales bacterium | reverse complement strand
TTGATTTGGGTGCGTTAGTTGCCGGTGCAAAATTCAGAGGCGAGTTTGAGGAAAGACTTAAAGCCGTATTAAAAGAAGTTGAAGATTCAAACGGTGATATAGTTATGTTTATTGACGAATTACACACCGTTGTCGGCGCGGGTGCTACGGAAGGCTCTATGGATGCCGGTAATCTTTTAAAACCGATGCTTGCAAGAGGCGTTCTTCGTACCATAGGTGCAACAACCATTAATGAATACAGAAAATATATAGAAAAAGACTCTGCTTTAGAAAGACGTTTTCAGCCCGTTATGGTTGATGAACCGTCTGTTGAAGATACGATAAGTATTTTGCGCGGTTTAAAAGAAAAATACGAAGTTCACCACGGAGTAAGAATTTTAGACAGTGCGATTATTGAAGCCGCAAAACTTTCCGACAGATACATAACCGACAGGTTTTTGCCCGATAAAGCCATTGACTTAATTGATGAGGCGGCAAGCTCTTTGCGTATCGAAATAGATTCCATGCCCGAAGAAATCGACTCTATGATGAGGCAGAAAATTCAGCTTGAAATCGAACGTGAGGCACTCAAAAAAGAAGATGGCGACGAAGCAAAAGCCAAAGTCGATGATATCACAAAAGAAGTTGACGAGCTTGAAGAAAAAATTAACGTCATGAAAACCCAATGGGAAAAAGAAAAAGCCTCTATAACCTCAGAAGCCGATATCAAAGACGAAATTAACAACGTTAAAAATAAAATAGAAGAAGCGGAACGTAATACCGATTTGCAGCTCGCCGCCGAATTAAAATACGGAAAACTTCTTGAACTGGAAAAACAACTAAAGGCTTGCCAAAATAAAGAGCATACCGAAAATAAACTTCTTAAAGAAGAAATTGACGGCTCGGATATTGCAGAAGTCGTATCAAAGTGGACCGGAATACCCGTAACAAAACTTGTCGAATCCGAAATGCAAAAACTTTTGAAAATGGAAGATGTATTACATAAACGCTTAATCGGTCAAGATGAAGCGGTTGATACGGTTTCTGATGCCATTCGCCGCGCTCGCTCGGGCTTGAAAGACCCTAAACGCCCTATAGGTACGTTTTTGTTTTTAGGTCCGACAGGTGTCGGTAAGACCGAACTTGCAAAATCTTTGGCGGAATTTATGTTCAATGATGAGGATGCTTTAATTCGTATTGATATGTCTGAATATATGGAAAAACACAATGTATCACGACTTGTCGGCGCACCTCCGGGGTATGTCGGCTATGAAGAAGGCGGTCAATTAACCGAAGCCGTCAGAAGAAAACCCTATTCGGTAGTTCTTTTTGATGAAATCGAAAAAGCTCATCCCGATGTGTTTAATATCATGCTGCAAATCTTTGACGACGGTCGTTTGACCGATTCAAAAGGACGTACTATTGATTTTAAGAACACTCTTATTATTATGACAAGTAATATCGGCAGTGAAATAATTCTTGAAAATACGCTCAATTCCATGCTTTCTCCCGAACAGTACCAAGATACTAAAGAACAGGTTATGAACGCTTTAAGACAGCATTTCAAACCCGAATTTCTGAACAGAATCGATGAAACAATATTCTTTAAAGCATTGAATTTGCAGCAGTTGAGTGCAATTGTCGATATTCAGATGAATTATTTGCGTGAACTTCTTAAAGAGCAAGAGTTGGATTTTGTTATAACGGATGATGCTAAAGAGTTTCTCGCAACACAAGGGTTTAACCCTGTTTACGGTGCAAGACCGCTTAAACGTGTCATTCGCCAACTGGTTGAAAATCCACTGTCTAAACTTATTCTTGCTCAAAAATTCAAGAAAGGTGCGACAATTAAAATTGACCTTGACGATGATAAAATTAAATTCGAACAATTATAATTCAAAAAGGGAATTGATGATTTATCAATTCCCTTTAAACTTTAGCACATTTACTTCCTCTTAACTATATTTTCCCCGATTTATTATGCTAATAATGCTTCAACGATTTTTGCGTTAGTTGCGTTTCTTCTTTGTGCCAACAAGTATTTTTCAACTTCTCTTTGGATTTCAACTTCCGTTACTGAAGTATATTTTACGTTGTCCAAACTGTTTATATAATCATTTACTGTTATCATTTCATATTCTTTTCTCATAATCTGTCCCCTTTGTTAATCTTTATTTCCCTTACATATATATAAACGTTTTTTGTATCTAAAAATTGCCTATTTTGTATATATCATTGTAATATTTCTTAACATTTACCCTAAAAAGTTAAAGTTTTCAACAGAAATGCCGTTATGAAACATGTAATCAATAAAACTAATTTTTCCTCCTTTTCCTCATTTATAAATAACGGAACCTAAAAAGGGTTCCTTTTTTATATTAATACTAAAAAGCCGTACCGAAAAACGATACGGCTTTTGTATATTTTATCATCTCTGTTACGGAGTAACGGGAGGTACTGAGCCTGCGCCTTGTAAAATTGTTGCCACGATTAATGATAAAGCTGAAAAATACATAACAGAACCAATGATTGTAAGAATCATAAGTACCATATATGTATAGCCAAGCCAAGGTATTCTTTCTTCGAGTTCTCTGCCTTGAACATCGGTAAATTTGCCCAATGCGATGGTAAAGCCGTCAATTAATGACCAAACAGCCGTAATCGGAGCTGTTATACCCAAGATTGTCAAAACAACCATAACCCATGCAGAGGTAGTTTTTCCGGTATAAAATCTATGAGCACCCCACAAACCTAAAAACCAGCACAATACCATTGTGGCAACCCAATTTTTCTTCTTTTCCGTTTCTGCCATTGATTTTGTCTCCTTTCATAATAAACTTAAATAAAACCGTTTGATAATGTTTACCAAGTCTAATTTTAATTAAATCGGTCAAAATTAAATCATACGTTAATTGGATTTATTTGCCTGTAGAACCAAAACCACCGACCCCTCTTAGGGTGTCTGACAATTCAGTTACTACTTCAATTTGTGCCTGTTCGACTTTAGCGATAACCATTTGAGCAATGCGTTCTTGAGGTTGGATTGTGTAAGTTTCATCTGACAAATTCACAACAGGAACGCAGACTTCCCCTCTGTAATCTTCATCAACCGTACCTACGCAGTTTATCAAGGTTATTCCGTGCTTGACGGAAAGCCCCGAACGAGGGCGGATTTGTGCTTCGTAACCGTGTTCCAATTCAATTTTCAAACCTGTCGGGATTAATGCTCTTTGCAGAGGTTTGAGTTCTATCGGTTCTTTTATTGCCGCACACAAATCCATTCCTGCCGCTCCGCGGGTTTGGTATTCGGGCAGAATTTCGTTATGTTCCAGTCTTTTTATTTTTAAAACAGTCATAAAATCCTTTCTATTCGGCTCCGTTTAATAATCCGTAAGCTGCATCCCAGCCGCTTATTCCGCCTCTTGTTTTGAATTTTGTTATTTGAGAAACGCTGTTTTTTCTGTATTTTTTCATTTCTTTGTCAACTTTCGATTGTAATTTTTTATTTTCTTTACGTGAGGTTATGACTGTATCAGCGTAAGCCAAAAAGTTTTTGTATTCGTTGCAATTGTAGCCGGCACTTGCTTTTGCGGGGTATGCGTAAGTTGTATAATCATAAACGTTCATTGCTCTGTCGGCATTTGCGGGTTTTCCTTGAAGTGTATCCCAATATGTTCCGGTTTGTTTGGTTAGAACAACGATTATTGCAAGCGGGTTATAGCCTGCATTAGCCATTAAATTTACCGATAAAACATCAGCCTCTTTTTCTTCTTTTGTTGATTGATAATTTTGTGCAAGTGCAGCAGCCGTTTGGTTTGTGGGGGTGAAATTTGTATTGGTTGCGGCTTGTAAAAGTGAAACGACTTTGCCTTTAGATGCGTGTCCGCTAATTACATGCCCCAGCTCGGATGCGACAACCGCTGCCACTTCGTTGTCATTTCCCGCGTAGGTCAAATCGGATGATGAAACATTTAATGTTTTGTTTACCGCAAAATTTGAGTTGTCTGCGTTTCCTGATACCACCATAAATTTCACGTTTGTTGCAGGGATTCCGTTTTTGGTTAATAAAGCTTGACCGACTGTTTCCACTCTGTCTGAGGGATTATATGCTGCTGCCGATGCCGGTATTGCAATTGATATTGCTATAAATAACGATAATAAAACTTTTTTCATATACACTTCTCCTTTTCATAATACACTTTTATATTTTATATCAAAATATATTTTTGTAAAACAATGATAAAGTTTTTTATTTTCTGTTATAATTTGGTTGCAAAGGATAAAAAGTGAATTTAGGAGTAAAAAAGATATGTTAGAAAAGATTGAAAAATTTCAGATTTTGTTGTTGGGACTTGTAATTGCTATTGGTGCAATTATCGCATCTTCAATGATAACCTCGGCTATATCAAAAGACACAATTATAGTAACCGGTTCGTATTCCCAAAATGTAGTATCGGATAGCGGAATACTGGAATTTGAATTGCGTGCAAATATGCCGACAAAAGCACAATCTTTTGAACTGCTCAAAAAGCAAAAACCCGTTGTTATGAAATATCTTGAAGAACAGGGAATTAAACCCGAAGAAATCAAAGTTAATGCTCAGCATGGATATGAAATTTACAAAATAAATGACAGAGGTATTTCTACCAATCAGATTGCATCTTACAATGCAAACCAGTCGTTTTCGATAAAATCAAGTGATGTTCAAAAAATAAAACAAATCTCGACCGAGATTACGGATTTGACTGCCAAAGGGCTTGATATAAGTGTTAGTGAACCTTCATATTTTTATTCAAAATTATCCGATATGAAAGTTCAAATGCTTGAAGAAGCGACAAAAGATGCAAAGCAAAGAGCATCGGCGATGTTGAAAGCTACTCATAATCGTGTTGGAAAAATCCAGTCGGTCAGAATGGGGGTATTCCAAATTACTCCGGTTGATTCAAACGATGTTTCGGATATGGGAATAAGCGACACATCGTCTATCGAAAAGAAAATTACTTCTGTTGCAAATGTAACTTTCAGAATAAAATAGCCATATCAAAATATCGGTAAAATTAGG
>CANQSZ010000102.1 GCA_947626645.1 Candidatus Gastranaerophilales bacterium | reverse complement strand
GTAGGCATTTGCCCTTTTGATTTAAATAATTCATCGGCAATAAGTCCGTTTTTGTAAGTTTTATCGGTTACAAAACCCGATTCAAGCCCGTATTCCCGTCTGTAATCGGTTCTTAAGTTGCCTGTTTCATCTTCCCAAACTCGTTCGTGTTCAATCGGTCCCCAGGTGTTGTCGTGGAAAATCGTATCTTTTTCAACTATTTTGCCGTTTTCTTTGACTTTAACGGGGACAATATCCGCGATGTATTGAGCGTGGTATGCGGGTTCGTTCATATCCATTGATAAACCTGATATCCCCGAATACGGCGAATTTTTCAGCTTTTCTATCGCTTTCATGCCGTCTGATTCCAAATGATACGGGCGGTCTGTCATTGCCTCTATGATTTTTATTTGCTGCTCTTTGCTTAATCCGCCTTCCGTACTGCTTCTTACCCAGTAATCTCCCGTTTTTATTCCTATTTCTCTGGTTAATTCCGTTAAAGGCTCTTTTAAATCCGTGTATTCATAATTCAATTTTCTTGTTATTACAGATTTCCAACTGTTTAAATTGCCTTCGATTTTTTTTAGGATTTCTTTTTCTTCTTTTGAATAATATTTCAATTCGGGCGGTAATTTGTCGAATTGATTTGCGCTACTGTCGATGGCAACTGTTGCCTTGCTGATTTTTGTAAGTTTTGCCTGTAATTGGCGCAATTCTTTTTCCGAAATTATCTCGCCCATATTTTCCAATTTTTTCAATATGACGTCTTTTTGTTTTGTGCTGTTTAATATGTTGTTGTTTTCGTCCGTTATTTTGAGTGCATTTTCGTACCCGTACATCAGGGTGGAAATATTGTTGAAATTATAGGCGATTTTGTTGTATGCCTCTAACGTTTTTTCTTTCGGTGCGTTTTTTGGCAATCCGTTCATTATATTAAACCCTTCCAGCATTTCAGGGTTGTTTTCGGAAAAAATTATGTTTCCGAGAAGTTCAAATTTTTCCTTGAAACTTTGGAATAATGATTTGTTTCCGAGTTGGTTAAATATCGACATATACTCTTGTTCGGTGCAATCCGGCGAGTTGAGTATTTCCATAAATTTATCGAGCTTTTCGTTGAGGGCTTTTTTGTTTTCTTTTATTCCAAGCCTTGAAGCATAATCTGTAAGTGCGATTTTGTCATCTTCTTCATTTATATCTTTTTTTAGTCTGAAAATGTTTGTGGCAAGCGCAAATTTTTTGTTCGCTTGCAGTATGGAAGCATAAAAGTCGTTTATGAGCGTTTCTTTTATGTATATGATGTTGCTTTTTACTTCTTCAAGTGCGTTTGCTATTGATTCGTCGGTGTTTTCAACTTGAAAATTCCGTGCCAACTGACTTTTAATTTCCGGATTGAGAGTTTTATTTTCCAGTTTTTTCAAAAGTTTATCGATATTTACAAGCATACGGGTTTCATCATCGGGAATGTTCAGGCTTATCATTAAATCCTGCCTGATTTCGGGAATATCCAGCGCAAAATCCTGCTGCGTTCTGTATGCTCCGGCTATTTGGTAAAGTTTTTTAGCTCGTCGATATTCTTTTTTGGCAGCTGATGTTGCGCTCGGTTTGTTTAATCCTCTTATCTCGTCTGTTATTTCAAGTATTTTTTCCGCATTCTTATCAAGGTATTCCTTTTGTGCTTGCGTTGTGTTTTCGTTTGTTAAAAGTTTTTTTATTTGGCGAATTTTAAATTCTTTGCTGTCTTTTGAAATGTATTTGTTGTCGTTTTCTCTGTCGATTATTTTTTTCGTGCTTTCGTCAATTTTTTGCTCTTGATTTATTAATAATTTTAAGTCCTCGTAAATCCGCTCAGGATTTTCGTTATAGCCGTTGTAATATCCTTTGAGAATATTTATTAACGCATTTTTGTATTTAGCCTTAAGATGGGGTTGCTCTTTTCGGCTTGCGTAACTTTGAGTGTTGCTTATTTTTTCCAGTTCGGCATTTTTTCTGAAATCTATGATAAGCCGCTCTGCTTTCATAAGTGCTTTAAGATAGACCTGTTTGTTGACGTATTCGTCGGGAAGGTCTTTGTTCAGATGCGTGTCGTGGAATGTATCAAAATTTTCTTTATCATAAGGATTATACGATATAACCTGCTCGTTTGTTGCACCAGCCATATCGGCAATATTCATCCAGTAAGCACTGCCCGCATCTATTATTCGGCTTCCGTTTTCAAGCGCGTATCGGTAATCCACATTGGTCTTGGGAACTTTTATTTTTGTGTGGCTTCCGAGTTTTGTTATGTCGTATATTTTCATATAATCGCTTGCATCTAATTCTGACAAAATTATATCTACATAGTTCACTTTATCTTCGTATGCCAAAAGTTTTCGGCATATTGATATTGAGGCGCAAGTCCCATGATTACCTTGATCAACCGCTTTGATATTCGGTATTTCCGATTCGGGGGTGTTTATTACCAAATCGTTTATTATTTCCGCTAAGGCTTGTGTTTTTTTGTCGGTTAATTGCTCGTTGATTTTGTATTTCGGGCTCATGAAATAGTTTAATCGCTTTAATATATAGTGCTTTTGCACAAGCGGAACTTCCGATGATATTATAAAATAATCCAAATTCCTTTTGATGTTTCTTATATTCGGATTTTCGATTTTCTGAAGTGCGGTGTAGTCTATCGCGTTTAAAATCGATTTTTTAAACTCCAAAATCTCAAGTTCTTTTTTGCTAAGCGGCTTGGAAGCGGAAAATACATTATCCATTCGTCTTTTTAACTTTTGCTGCGTTTTGTAATCGGAATTTTCCAGCGATTTTTGCGCCGCTTTGTGTAGTTTCTCTTTCCAATCGTTGTATGATTTTTTACCTAAATCAATGTTTGTTGCGTATTTTAGCTTGTTTGCAGTGTTAATTAAAAATGAAACGTTTGATTCACCTTGAATTTGCGAAAGATTTTCTATTGCAGTCGAAATTTTGCGCTGATTTATTAAATTTAAATCGTAGTCGTTGTTTTGACTCAGCTGCTGTACCGTCTTTCGGTCTTGTCTTTGACCTTTGAAATATGGATTAATGCTTGTTATATTATCTGTTCGCATGGTTTTTTCCGTAAAAATATACTGTTTTAAAACTCATAAAAAATATTTTTGCTATTTTTTATATAAATTGTTAAGAATCTGTATCATTTCTTAAAAGTATGGTAAATTATTATCAGAAAGGAAAAAATATGTCTGAAGATACGAAAGTTATACAATATCAAACGCAAGGCACTTGCTGCCAAATGATACAAGTTGCCGTTAAAGACGGTAAAATTTCTGATGTGGAGTTTTTGGGCGGTTGTAACGGGAATTTGAAAGGGATAAAAAATTTGATAATCGGCATGGATGTTGATGAAGTTATTAAACGACTTCAGGGCTTGACTTGCGGCGCTAAACCGACAAGCTGCCCCGACCAACTTGCCAAATGCCTTATTCAATATAAGAATAACCTCAAAACCGGCTTACCCGCTTAAGTTGAATTGAGTTTGCAGCAGATAGTATTGTCTTTTCCCATCAAAGGGATAAGTAGGTTGGCGGTTTCTACCCCAACAAAAACCTAACAATTACTTGCCTTTCCAATGCAC
Source organism: Candidatus Gastranaerophilales bacterium (assembly GCA_947626645.1). Classification (GTDB taxonomy): domain Bacteria; phylum Cyanobacteriota; class Vampirovibrionia; order Gastranaerophilales; family Gastranaerophilaceae; genus Zag111. Next base: position 1,497 of record CANQSZ010000102.1, on the reverse strand, counting down.
CCTAAATCCCTCAATATCTGCTATTGTTTTTGAATAATCCCCGTCAAACCCGATTGAGCGGTCATCTAAATAAATATATGCGGGAATCTTAACACTTGTTACATCTTTAAAATACATATCCATTTTATTTTCAATAAGCCATTTTATGGCTTGAAGATTGTTTCTTGTAGTAAACAAAACTAAATCATAATCTTTATTTAATTTTTGCACAAATTCTCTTGCGCCAAGCCTTACTTCCGGGAGTTTGTTTTCGTCATACTTTCCGTCGTACATATTCAAAACCCCGTCAAGGTCTATCATAATTGTTTTTCTTTTTTGCATGTCCGCTCCTTGGAAAATCTAAACTTTGAAAACAAAGCCAACAGTACAATTAGCAATTTCCCAATCGACTTTTATTCTTAATTATTAATAAAAATAGATTACATATACTAGTACAATGTCAGATTATAAATAAATATATAATGTTGATATGATAAAGTCAAGTTAAATATAAGGTACATTTTAATGACTTACGACAGAAAACTAATCCGAAACGGTAATGGTTGGGCAATGACTCTTAATTCGACTATTTTGGAGTTTTTGGGTGTAAATCCCGAAATTAATATGGTAAAATATAGTCTTTATAACAATACGCTTGTCATTAAAAAGAGCGATAAAAAAGTTGAGAATAAAAAGAAAAATTAGATGATTAGTAAGGTAGGGTGGGTGGAACGATTGTCATTCCACCCACCAACTTAATTTTTATTCAACGACCCAAAAATTTTAGATACTGAAATAAATTCAGCATGACAAAATTTTTGGGTTGCTCACCCGCCCCAAATTATGTCGGATTAGTAAATTCGACCTACATAACTGTTGCCCTATTATTTAAAAAATAGCGGGCAACGAGACTCTCACAGCTTCACTTCGTTACGCATACAGGCTCACAACTACTCGGCTTTCACCTGCGGTTCGTTGTCTTGGATTTGCTCCGTGCTCGTGAAGTTTCGCCTGCGTGTGTTCGCTTTGTATCTTTATTTTGCTTCGCAAAAGGCGACTTCTCGTCAGCGTTCCTCATCTAATAAAAAAAATGCCCTAAAGGACATTTTTTTTATTAGCGGGCAACGAGACTCGAACTCGCGATCTTCTCCTTGGGAAGGAGACATTCTACCACTGAACTATGCCCGCATTTTTTTATCTTATCTTATCTTATCTTATCTTATCTTATCTTCTTTTTCTTTTCGTTTATCTTGTTTTATCTTCTTATCGCTGCTCCCGCTCTTAAACTTTCTTCCGCCAGCCCTAGTATCTTACTCAAAAATACTTTGTATTTCCCTCTTACGGCTTCGCCCGATAATATTATATCAGCATCTTCCTTGCAAGGTCTTATATATATTTTCGCCTTCTGTGATGCATTTTTATATATCGTCTTTGCCGATTTTCCAAGTCCTCTTTCTTCCGCTCTCGTGTAAAATCTTTCCTTCTGTACTCCGCTTTTTACATCTACATATATCTTAA
>CANQSZ010000101.1 GCA_947626645.1 Candidatus Gastranaerophilales bacterium | reverse complement strand
TTAAATTTAATCTTGTTATCAAAACCTTGAATTTCGTTATTAACATTCATAAGATTGTTGTTCAAGGTTCGGATATCATCTTCAATCCCTTGAGTTTTTTCTTTCAAATCTTTTAAATCTTTATCGTTAAGCAGTGAATCCAATTCGGCAAGTTTTTCTTGAGAAGTTGTAATCTGCTGCGAAAGTTCAACCCTTTGAAGTTCGATTTTATCGAGTTCGGAATTGAGTTTTGCAAGTTTCGGTTCATTTTCTTCAACAAATTCTTGTTTAGACGACAAAAGCGACTGACTTGTCTCAAACTGAGAAGTCATATTGTTAAGTTCAATATTGGCTTTTGAATACTCGGTAGAAGCAGCCGAATATGAAACTCTTACTTTGTCCAACTTTTCTTCCAGCTCACGTCTTTTTAAACAAGCATCGTCATATTTTTTCTGTAATTCATCGAGTTTATTTTTAGCGCGTTCAAGTTCTTTATCCTCGTTCTGACTAAACCCGAATACGGATTTTTTAACATAACCTCCCGTTATAGCCGAAGATTTTTCGTAAAGTTTACCGTCGAGCGTAACCATACGGAATTTACCCATAAGATGTTCAGCGGTATCAGCATCTTCTACAATCAAAGTGTCGCCGACCGCATAATAAAAAGCATCAAGATACTTACCGTCAAAATCCACAAGATTTATCGCGTAATCAATGACACCTTTATCTTTCGGCAATTGCAGTTTTGATGGTGCTTTTTTAATTTTGTTTAGCGGAATAAATGTTGCCCTGCCGGATTTTGAGGAGTTTAACAGTTCCATCGCAACATAAGCTGCATGCGGATCATCAACAACGATATGCGATAATCTTCCGCCAAATGCGACGTCTAACGCTAAAGAATACTCCTCATCAACGGAACCCAATTGCATTAAAGGAGCATGCACACCTTCTAAATTTGCATTCATAACGGTATTTATAGGAAGATTAGACCCCGCAGAAGATACAGCACGCCGCTGAGCTTCCATATCGGAAAACTTCCTGTATGCCGCTCTTACATCATGGTCGTAATCCTCAATTGAGGTTTTGGTATCGTCTAAATCTTTCATCGTTTTGGTCTGAATTTCTTTTAATTCGTCCATTTCCTTTTTTAAATCGGATACCTGCATTTCTTTTAACGACTTGTCGTCGGCAAAATTTGCTTTTGCCTCTTGGGCTGATGTTATAAACTCTTTGGCATCTTCAATTTCTTTTTTTAAATTTTTAAGCTCGTTTTCTTTCGGCAAAGATATTTTCAAAAGCTCATTGTCTTTGTCTTTCAAAGAATCCAAGGTTCTTGAAACATCATTGCGTTGTTGAATATATTTATCGGCGGTCGAACTCAAACCAGAGATATCGGCAAGTTTTTTTGCAAATTCTTCTTTTTTCTCTTTTAATTGGGTTTCAATTATCCCAATCTTGTCGTGGGCAAGTTTTATGTTCAGTTTTTCGTTCTCAATAGTTTTTTTGTAAGTTTCAATACCGTTTTTGGCATTTTCTATTGATTGAAGCCCTTTTTGAATTTGAGTTTGAGAATAATCAATCGCATTTTTCTTGGTCTGAATGCGAGCCGACAAGTCGCTTTGAGAATCTTTTAACTTGTTTCGTTCTTCTTCCCCTTGCTCTTTTAGTTTATCATCAAGCTCTTTGTATTTTTCGTTTATGAGCTGTATTCTTTCTTCAATATCTTTTTTGTTTAATTGTTCTTCTTTGAGTTTTTTGTTGAATTGCAAAATATTTTCGTGCGCAAGTTCAAGATTTCTTCTTAAATCAAAGAATTTAACGGTACTGATTTGAGATTCAAGAGCGTTTTTTTCATCTTGAATTTTTTTATATTTAAGCGCAACTTCGCGTTCTTCTTTCAACTGTTCAATAGTTTTTTCGACTTCGGACAGAATAAGCACTGCGGATTCAACACGCTGCTCAACGGTTTTTAATTCGCCGGTCGCCTGTTCTATTCTTCTGTCAAAATCGGCAACTCCGGCTATTTCATCTATTATTCCGCGCCGAACCTTGGATGAACACATTACAATACTGTTGACGTCTCCTTGCATCATTACGTTATAACTGTTGGGGGTTATATTATATTTTTCAAGTATTGTTCTTATGTTGGTTAAGGTATCGACCTTGTCGTTAAGATAATAAGTGCTGGCATAACCTTGGTTAGTTTTTTTAATTCTTCTGGCAACCGTCAACTCATTAACTTCATCAACATCGCCAAAGGTAACTTTAACATAGGCTTCGTTTTTGTTGTTAAAAGTAGTTATAAAATCGGAAATGTTTTCGACACGCAAAGCACTGCCCGAACCTAATCCGAGCGCAAACATAACACTGTCAATAATATTACTCTTGCCGGAGCCGTTGGGTCCGGAAACCGTAGTAAAACCTTTTAGAAGGGGGATTTCTGATTTATTGGCAAATGATTTGAAATTATCTATTTCTAATTGTTTTATGTACATAATTCTACCCGAGTATAACGTCTCATCTTATTATGACAGGTGTCGGGCAGTCATGTCAAAAATATTGAATAATATTTACAATTAAAACTAATCGGAAGAAATTTCGTTGTAATTTTTAGCGTACTGAGGATTAACCGCAAGCCATTTGAACGCTTGAGATTCAACTTCCGGAATATCGATTACGAAAGTACCGCCGTAACGTCCTCTTGAAAATACCAAATACCCTTCATCGGCTAAATTGTGAAATGCTTTTCTGATAGTATTGGGGCTTATATCCAAAGTTTTTGACAATTCGGATATTGAAGGCAATTTATCACCGACTTCATAGTCTTGTGCAATCATCTTTTTTATGTGGTTTTGAGTTTTTTCGTAATGATAAAAAGCGGTATCGCTTGCACTTGCAAAAATTGACGTTTCGGGCTTTACGTTTGATAATTCGCTGTTTGGAAGTTTGACAACGGTAGTTCCGTATCTGCCTCTTTTGGGAAGTAATACCCCTTTGTCGATTAAAACTTTCAAAGCATCGTGAACGGTTTTAATGCTTGCTTTTAAACTTTGTGCCAATTGAGCATGTGCAGGCATTCTGTCGCCGACTTTTAAATTTTTAGTAATGTAGTTTTCCAAATCAACTACAACCATATCAACAAGAGTTTTGGCATTTTTGCTTGATGAAACGGAAGATGATGTTTCAAAATCAAGAGTTAAAACGACCCAGCCGTTTTCGTCGGAATTTCTGTATTTATGTTTTAAAATTCCCTGCCCCGTCAAATAATCAAGTGCTAATCTTGTTGTGTTTGACGAAAAGCCGATAATGGTTGAAACCGTTCTTGATGAAGGAAGTTGAGAACCGACTTTGAATCCGTCTGATAATATGTATCGTTTTATTGCCTCTGCGGCTATTTCTCGTTTCGAGGTTAATTTTCTAAACGATGATGTTGGTTTTGTTTTATCTTTTACAAGAGTGCCAATACACTGTTTCGATTCGACATATCCCATATCCTCAATTTTCCGGAAAGCGTTTTGCATTGTGCCTATACTTACTCCGAGTTTATATGCAAAATCAGGTTTTGAAGGCAATACATCGTTAAGCTGAATTTTGCCTGATTTTAAACCGCTTTCGATAAATTTGATTAACCATCTTGCAACCGCAGATGCCTTTGATTCGTGCAAGTTTTTTAAATCAGGTAAATCTATATCAACATCGCTGATTTTTATTGTCCTTAAGTCTGATTTTCTGGGAAACATAAATTTGTCGTTCGTTTTATCCATATCAACTACCTTCCTTTGTTTTTAATAATACAATATTTATAAAAAAACATCAATAATCTTTTTTGCTATATTGTATATTTTTGTTAAGCAAAAAATTTAAGATTGACTAAACAAGTAAGTCGGTTAATACTTTAAGTATGGTTAAACAAAAAGTAATAGCCTTGGTGGATTGTGATTCGTTTTTTGTTTCATGTGAACAGAAAAGAAAACCCGAGTTGAAGGGCAAAGCGGTATGCGTACTTTCAAACAACGACGGGTGTGTAATATCACGTTCAAAAGAGGCAAAGAAAATGGGAATAAAAATGGGGCAGCCGTATTTTATGGCAAAAACGGAATTTCCAAAAGCAATATACGTATCTGCCGATCACGAGTATTATGCTCAAGTTTCAAATATTGTAATGTCGATTTTAAAAGATTTCAGCCCTTATGCTCAAATATATTCAATAGATGAAGCCTTTGTTGATTTAACGGGATTAACAAGGTTATACAAAAAAAATTATTACAAACTGGCGGTTTATTTAAGAGAGAAAATTTTACAAGAAGCCGATATACCGGTATCAATCGGGGTAAGTTCGACAAAAACGCTTTCAAAACTTGCCTCGGACAAAGCAAAAAATATAAAAACCGGAATATACCTCATAGGCAAAAGAAAAATTCCGAAAGAATTAAGAAATACCAAAGTGGAAGAAATATGGGGAATAGGCAGAAGGCTTACAAATTCAATGAAGAAATACGGTGTGTTAACGGCATTGGAATTAACGCAAAAAAGCGACGGATGGCTCGGTGAAAAAATCAGTATTCACGGAATAGAGATGAAACATGAACTTTTGGGCGAAATGGTATCACCCGTAGTCAACGACGAAACGACGCCAAAATCAATCCAAAACACCCGCGCTTTACAAACGACATTAACTATATAAAAAACGAATTAAACAGACACATTCACACATCTTGCCGTAAGCTGAGGTTTTACAAAACAAAATGTCTGCAAATCGGGGTTATGCTCAGAACAAAGGATTTTAAAGTTTATTACACCAAACAGGATTTGCTTGTCCCGACTGACTTTGAGCTTGAAATCTCGGAAATTGCAATAAAACTTCTCGAAGAAATTTATCAACCGAATATCCTTTACAGAAGTACGGGTGTAATCCTTGAAAAAATTGGCGAAGAAGGGGTTGAACAACTTTCTTTGTATTCGACTGACAATGAAAATACCAGAAAACAAAACCTTGCAAAATGTTTTGACATACTGGAATCAAAATTCGGGAAAAATATTGTCCAAACAGGGTTTACATTAAAAAAGAAAAAAGATGATAAAAAATAAATTTATCGGCAAAAAAATTATTTTTGAGTTTTATAATATGACAAAGGAGAAAGATAATGAGAATAAACCCTATATCATTCACAGGCGAAACCGCAAATAAAACCGAAACGGATAAACAACAAAAATCCGACACCAAAATCAATTTGGAAAAATTCTATACAAAAGCCAGAAATTCAGCGGACATGACCGATGCAATACTTGTCCCCAGAACAATATTTAAAGGCTACCTTGGCATAATGGCGGGTACAACACTTTTAACACTCGGAACTCTTTTGAGCAAGCATAAAAAAACCTCAAAAACATTGTCAATTTTGGGAGCGTTAACATCATTATACGGAACGTATTCATTTGTGCGACCGTATATAATT
>CANQSZ010000100.1 GCA_947626645.1 Candidatus Gastranaerophilales bacterium | reverse complement strand
GTTCAGGCGGCACAATCTGTCGGAGCATCAAGAATGAGAATAATTGTAAAACACATTCTGCCGCAAACAACAAGTTTTGTAATTATTGCGATGACATTGTCCGTTCCTTCTTATATTTTATCGGAATCGGGTTTGAGCTTTTTGGGATTGGGGATTCAGCAGCCCGATGCAAGCTGGGGTAATATGCTTAAAGAAGCACAAGAATTTACAAATATTTTGTATCGCCCGTGGCTTTTAGCCCCCGGTTTTTTAATTTTTGTATCAGTTTTGGCATTTAATATAATAGGTGATACCATAAGAGATGTTTTAGACCCTAAAAGTAAGGTCAGATAATATGAGGGAAGTATAATGGAACCGACGAGTTTAGACAATTTAACACATTTATTTAATTTGGAGTATTTTGTAAGAATACTGTTGGCGGTAATCTTCGGGTTTTGTATCGGACTTGAAAGAGAATTGACAAACAAGTATGCGGGTTTAAGAACGCATATACTTGTATGTTTGGGCGCGTGCGTATTCACGTTAATTTCAATATACGGATTTCCGACATTCGCCCCCGGAGATAACGTCGTAATAGACCATGCAACAGGAGTAAGAGATACAGCAAGGGTTGCGGCGCAAATTGTAACAGGTATAGGTTTTATCGGCGCAGGAACAGTCTTGAGAAACGGACCTATCGTATTCGGACTGACAACGGCGGCTACGTTGTGGATATGCGCAAGTATCGGTATGGCTTGCGGAGCGGGAATGTTTGATATCGCGTTTGCGGGAACTCTGCTTTCAATTCTCACCCTTGTTATGATTCGAATTTTTGAAAGAAACGTTCTTCCTACAAGCACTAAAAGAGCAAAACGAGTAAAAATCAGCCTTATTTGCTCTAATGAGCAGGCGGCAAAAATTAACGATTTTATTGTTAATAAATTCTCGGATATTGTAGAGCTTTCCAAAAAACAGATGACTGCCGATAATAATTGTACAAAAATAACTTTTGTTACCGATGCAATGCTCAAAAAACCGATTAAGGATTTGTATAAAATATTTCAACCCGTAGAGGGCATAGAATCAATATCAATACAAGAATTTAACGAATAACTTTACAACGGAATAATTTTAAGATAGGATAAAACAAAAAGTGTATATGTTGTAGGGAGATGCAAGAATTTGAAATATAAAAGAATATTATTAAAAATAAGCGGGGAAGCACTTTTAGGGGAGCAGCAATTTGGAATAGACCAAAATCCCGTAAAAATGATAGCCAACGAGATTAAGAAGGTAACAACACTCGGGGCGCAAATAGCCGTAGTTGTCGGGGGCGGAAATATATTCAGAGGAATGAAAAACAGTGCAAAACTCGGAATGGACCAAGCATCGGGCGATTATGTCGGAATGCTTGCAACAGTAATGAACGCTATTGCATTGCAAAGTGCTTTAACACAAATTGATGTACCTTGCAGGGTTCAATCGGCAATTACGATGAATCAAATAGCAGAACCGTATATCCGCCATCGTGCGATAAGACACCTTGAAAAAGGAAGGGTCGTAATATTTGCGGCAGGAACGGGAAATCCGTTTTTCACAACAGACACCGCAGCCGCTTTAAGAGCATCGGAAATTAATGCTCAAGCACTGCTTATGGCGAAAAACGGTGTTGACGGGGTTTATACCGACGACCCTAAATCTAATCCCGATGCTAAAAAATTAGAAAAAATCAATTATGACGATATTATTAAAAACGGTCTGAAAGTTATGGATACTGCGGCTTGCGCGTTATGTAAGCAAAATAATATTCCGATTGTCGTTTTCGATTTTAAAAAACAAGACGGAATAAAAGATATTCTAAACGGAAAAGAGTTAGGAACATTTATCAATTAAAAAATATACGAAAGAGGTAAAAAATGACAGAATCTTTAGAAGAATTATTTTTATTCGGAGAAGAAAAAATGGAGAAAGCAATAGCCCAATTGCAGAAAGAATTTGGTTCAATCCGTTCGGGGCGTGCTAATCCGGGGATTTTAGATAAAGTTGTTGTGGAATACTACGGAGCGCCGACACCTTTAAGACAGATGTCGCAAGTTTCCGTACAAGACGGAACAACACTTGTTATAACACCTTATGACAAATCGATTATGAAAGAGATAGAAAAAGCAATAATAAAAGCAGAAATCGGAATTACTCCCAACAGCGACGGAATCTGTATAAGACTTCCTTTTCCGCCTTTAACAGAGGACAGAAGAAAAGAAATTGCCAAAGAAGTTAAAAAACTCGGCGAAGATGCGAAAGTTGCAATAAGAAATATTCGCAGAGATATGACGGATTCTTTGAAAAAAATAGAAAAAAATGAAAATTTACCTGAAGATTTAGTCAAAGATAATCAGGATAAAATCCAAAAATTAACGGATAAATACACATCAAATATTGATACGGCGGTAACATCAAAAGAAAAAGAGGTAATGACGGTTTAATGATTGACCTCGGATTAAACAAAAACGCAACAAGAATGCTGACAGGATTTATAATGGGTACGATTGTAATGTGCTGCATTATAGTCGGGGGTTGGGCATTATTAGCACTGTTAATTTTAATGCTTGTTGCGGGTTCTGCCGAATACGTAAAAATTCTTAACCACAAAGGTTTTTACCCGAGCCTTAAGGTAATCTATCTGACAGAAGCTATATTAACGGCAGTTGTCTATTACAAAAGATTTGATTTGGTGGCAATAACATTAACTGTATGTGCGATGTGTTCGTTTATGTGGGTGCTTTTCAGAGGAAGGCAGCCGTATATAGCTAACGTTGCGACGACACTTTTGGGAATGGTTTATTGCGGTTGGTTTCCGTTGCATTTAATATTCTTAAGAGATTTGTCCTGCGAAAAATATGACAGCGGCTTAGGGTTTGTCGTTTTAATGTTTATTTCCGTTATCTTAACCGATATCGGCTGCTATTATATAGGTTCAAGATTCGGCAAGCACAAACTTGCACCCGTAATCAGCCCGAATAAAACCATTGAAGGTTCTTTGGGCGGTGCGTTTTTTGCACTGATCGGAGCAATGGTAATAGGGTTGTATTTAGGAACTTATTGGTATCAAGCGTTATTGTGCGGGTTGATTTGTACGGCATTTGCTCAAATCGGCGATTTATGCGAATCACTGATTAAAAGAGATGCGGGAGTGAAAGATTCCGGCACAAGCCTCCCCGGGCATGGTGGATTTTTAGACCGTACGGACAGTTTTATTTTAACTATTCCCATTATGTATTATTTTTGTAAATGTTGTATTTTTCATACCGAGTGGGTTAATACGGTCGTAAATACCGTGAAAGGGCTGTTTTAATGAAATCCGTTGACGAAATTTTCGCAATAGAGACATCAGAATCCGAGCTTTACAAAATAGCATTAACACATTCGTCATATACAAAAGAAAAAGACCTTCCGCACACAAAATGCTACGAGAGGTTGGAATTTCTCGGAGATGCAGTTTTAAAATTGGCGGTTTCTGACGTTTTATACAAGATGTTTCCCGAAGAAACGGAAGGAGAATTGTCAAAAATCAGAGGGATTATCGTATCAGATAACACCCTTGCCGAAATCGGCAAAAAAAACGGATTGCAAGAACTTATCATAATGAGCAGGCATGATGAAAAACAAGGGTTCAGAAATCTGAATTCAATCTGTGCATGCGCTTTTGAAGCGGTTTTAGGGGCTTACTATCTTGACGGGAAATTTAATGAAATTGAAAAATACATAAAAGACACCTTCACACCCTACATCCAAGAAGTGCGCAATCATTTTGAAAAATACAACGCAAAAGCGATATTACAAGAATACACGCAAGAGAAAACGAAAAACACACCGATTTATACGGTAATTAACGAAACAGGTCCCGCTCACAAAAAGGTTTTTGAAGTGGAAGTAAAATATAACGACGAAGTTTTGGCAGTGGAAAAAGGGGCAAGCAAAAAAGAAGCGGAGCAAAAATGCGCTTATTCGGCTTGCAAAAAATTGGGTATTATATAATGGAAAAAATAATCATTTCACCATCAATATTATCGGCAGACTTTGCAAATCTTGAAAGAGATATCAAAAAAGTTGAGACAAACGGCGCGGATTGGATTCACGTCGATGTTATGGACGGACATTTTGTGCCTAACATTACAATCGGAATCCCTGTTGTTAAATCAATCAAAAAAGTTACAAACTTGCCGTTAGATGTTCATTTGATGATAGAAAATCCGCAAAAATACGTTGAGGATTTTGCAAAAGCCGGAGCGGATATCATTACGTTTCATTATGAAGCGGTGGAAAAAGAAGAAATTTTGAATCTTATCAAAAAAATTAAATCTCTGAATGTAAAAGCAGGATTGTCAATAAAGCCCAAAACAAATCCTGATGATATTTTGGAATTTTTGCCCGAACTGGATTTAGTTCTTATAATGACTGTTGAACCGGGGTTTGGCGGACAAGAATTTATGTACGATTGCGCAGAAAAAATTAAAACGCTCAAAGAAAATTCCGACCCGAACTTATACATACAAGTTGACGGCGGGATAAACGAAAAGACGGCAAAAATTTGCAAAGATTTTGGTGCAAACGCACTTGTTGCAGGTAATTACATCTACAAATCCCAAAACATTAAACAGGCAATAGAAAGTTTGAGAAACTAGGTTTGAGGATTATCGGAAACCGCCGCTTGTCTGATTTTGTACTGCAAAATTTTATCGATATTAGCACTTGAATCGTTAGCCGGATCGTGGGTATTTTCGTCTTCAACAGTGCCGATTTTTTCCTCATTAGCGGGGTCGTTTTCGTTTTCGGCTTCTATATTATCCTCTTTTGAATGGCGAGAAGTAAGCGAAGCACTTTCTGATTGAACACCGGTTTTATCCTCGATTTCTGCCCGATATGAATCGGCAAAATTGAAATTGGCAATGTTAATTCCGGTTGCCTGCTCAATAGTTCCTCCAACACGTTCGGCAAGAGAAGATGTCCGATTGCCTGATTTAACGGCTGAATTGCCGACAATTATATCTATGATATTAAATCTTGAACTTGACAACAATTCATTTCCGATATCAACGGTTTCAACTCCGTAATCTGCTGCTTCTGCCACGACATCGGCTCTGTCATCAAGATTTGTCTGATATTCGTTAAAATCGGCTTCGGAAGATGAAACATGCGCCACGCCGTTGTTTCCGTATTGCTGCAAACGGTCTTGTAGCATATTCATTTTTGCAAAAGTCATCGAATTGCTTGTACCGTTATTGATTTCATCAACCTGCTGCCTAAATTCGTTTTGGGCAGATTCGGCTCTTGAAAGCATGGCTTCCATGTAATGTTGGAGCTTTAATAATTCAGTGTCGGATTTATTTTGCACCGCAGAAACACCAAACCGTTGAATAAGTGTTTGCCAAAACCTTCTGTTACTCTCCGTTTTAAAAATACGAGCCTGATTGCGAAGGCTCACACCGTTTTGGTTTAATGTTTCTCTTTCAATTTGGGCGGTGTTTTTGGGTACTGTCGCAGATTCATCTTCTTCAACGGTATCTTCTTCATTTTCGGGTTCGGTATCTTCTTCTGCGGCAGATACTTCCGTTGGTGTTT
>CANQSZ010000099.1 GCA_947626645.1 Candidatus Gastranaerophilales bacterium | reverse complement strand
GAATACACCGACTGGCGGAACAAAGAGCTCTTTATCGCAGTGTTTTGTTTAGTTAATTCAAGTATAGTTTATACAACTATAAAATATTATTTTGAAAAATACGAAATAATACCAACGGTTAAAAATTTCATCACCCGATTAAGTCGATGCACTTTTGGTATATATTTGTTTCACATTTTGTTTCTATGGAAAATCGATATATTAAACAAAGTGTGGGACTATATTATATATGACTTTATTTTAGGCAAAAGAGCGGGTGTGTTGATTGTTTGTGTTTTGGTTTACACAATTTGTGCAGTTTTAACATATTTGTTGAAAAAAATTAAATTTATTAAAAAAATTTTATAGTAAACTATTTGACAAAAAATTACGCTATATTTTATAATAATTCTGCTATGAAAAAGATTTTATTAATATTTACAATGATAAGCATTTTTGCTTGTCAGGCTTTTGCACTTGAAATAGTCAGGCCTGAAACCAAATCTTCCGTTGTTTATACCGAATTTGCTCATATCTACGGAAGTGTTAAGCCCGAATCAATCTTACATATCAACTCTCAACAAGTAAAAGTTTGGAAAGATTTTTTTGTACACACTATTCCTTTAAAAATGGGCGATAATAAAGTAACCGTTGTTGAAACTCAAAAAAACGGAACTAAAAAAACTCAAGTAATTACCATTAAAAGAACGGAAGAACCCAAAGAGGAGGTTTATCCTTTTATAGCAAAAGAACCGCATGAAATTTGGACTGCTAAAATAATAAGAGATTACACCCCAATCAGAGAAAAAGCAAGCGACAATTCCAACCGCGTTATTGATTTGCCAAAAGGCATTGTTTTATATTTATCCGGAAAACAGGGAAACTATTACAAAATAGAAGAAACGGGCGAAACCGAATTTTGGATTAGAAAAGACTATATTTCTACCCCGACCCCGACCGACAGCAGAATACCCGTTAAAATTTCCGCACCGCATAAATCTCAAGACAACCTTTATAATTACACAAAATTTGAAATATCGTATCCTGTTCTATATACCATCAAACAAAACGGTAAAACTTTGAATTTGACTTTATACGGTGTATATGGCGGACCGGAAGCGCAAAAACGTAATTTGGAATACACTTACAATTCTAAAGATACAATTTTAGGTTATGACGGGGTTTATTCAAACGGTGATTTTGTGTTTAAAACCGCAAAAACTCCGATAATAAAAAACCCGAATAAACCGCTCGAAGGGATAAGAATATTTGTAGATGCAGGGCATGGCGGCAGAGAAACAGGAGCAATCGGTCCTACAAAAATTCCCGAAAAGAAATTTAATCTTGCTATTGCGCTTAAATTAATAGATTTGTTGCAAAAAGAAGAAGGCGCTATCGTTTCTTATTCGCGAAATACCGACGCTTTTGTTGATTTATATAAAAGAGTTGATTTGGCAAAACAAAATGAAGCATTGATTTCTGTCAGCATTCATAATAATTCGCTGCCGCAAGGTGTAAATCCTTATGTTAAACATGGTACAGGCACTTATTATTATAATTACAATGCTAAAAATGAGGCTCTTATTATAAAAAACAACCTTGTAAAAGATTTAAAATTGAAAGATGACGGTCTGAATTATAAAAGTTTAGTGCTTGACAGAGCGACCGATCCGGTTTCATCGTTGATTGAAGTTGCATATCTTACAAATCCGCAGGAATATATGCTGCTGCAAAACGAGAAATTTCAAATGCAGGCAGCTGATTCTATCAGAAAAAGTTTAAGAGAATTTATTTTATCACTCGGGACACAAAAATAAAAATGCCCCGTCAGTTTGGAAATCGGAATATTGCCGCTCAAATGTATTTTGACTTTGGAAATAATTATAAAAAGCGGGGTTTTAATTATTTATTCAAGTCCTCTAAGGTGTCATAAACCTTTGCGACAATCTTCCAAACTCCGTTTATCTTATTCATAATCAAGAAGTCGGTAAATTTATAACCATGCCAGTTATCTTCAATAACTCTTGCAGTCGCAATAGTTTTTTCAAGCGATATGACATCGACCCTTGCAGTGTAATCATCCCCGACGGCACCGAATTTGTCAATAGTATCGTAAAACTCTTGTATTGAACCCGATTGGTAAGTCTTTTCGTTCAATTGTCCGAAAAAGCACGCTTTTTCATAAAAATAAGGTTTTACTATCTCGCTGTTTCCGTCGTGTACGGCTTCAACAAACTTTCTTGCAACATTTTCAACCGCGTTATATTCTTTTATATCATCTCTCATAACACCACTCCTTTTTTCTTTATGTTATAGCACAAATCACAATTTAGCAAGTGCAATTTAGTATAAACCATGTTAATATGAATTTATGCCAACAGAAAAAGAAAAAATGTTAAAAGGCGAATTATACAATGCCAATTACGACAAGTCCCTCATTGAAGAAAGGACTAAATGCAAGATGTTGTGTTTTCAATACAACACCACTTCGCCCGAAAAATTCGACCAACGAAAAGAATTGATAAAAAAAATTGTGGGAAAAACAAAGGGTGAATTTTTGATAGAGCAGCCGTTTGTGTGCGATTACGGTTATAACATTGAATTGGGAGAGAACTTTTATTCAAACCACAATCTTATAATATTAGACTGTGCAAAAGTAACCTTTGGCGATAATGTATTTGTTGCACCGAATTGCGGGTTTTATACGGCATCACATCCTTTGGATTACAAAACAAGAAACGAAGGACTAGAATATGCAAAGCCGATAAGAGTCGGGAATAATGTTTGGATTGGTGGAAATGTCGTTGTTTTGGGCGGCGTAACAATAGGAAACAATGTTGTAATCGGTGCGGGTTCTGTTGTTACAAAAGATATTCCGGACAATTCCGTCGCTTTCGGAGTCCCCGCAAAAAAGATAAAAGACTTGCAACCGTAAATGATATTTTAAAATTTGCTTGAATAATTAATATTATATCCTATAATCAGTATATGAGATTGAGCAAAACAGCGATTTTTAATATATTTTTAGCAGTCCACGCAATTGTTTGGTCGGCAATTTCACTTTTGAGAAATCTGGTATCAATTGATATTATGGAAGCCATAGCTTGGGGTTCATTTATGGATTTCGGAACAAACAAGCACCCTCCGCTTTCGGGGTGGATTGCCTATGCGTATTACAATCTTGTAGGACATAATGATTTTTTATTATATTTATTAGGACAGATTTTTATTGTAATCGGGTTTATTTACATTTTTAAACTCGCAAAATTCTTTTTATCGGAAGAAAAAGCATTTTGCTCTGCAATGATTTTAGAGGCTTGCAGTTATTACACTTGGATGGTCTATATCAACACCTACAATTGCAATATACTTATGATGGCTTTATGCCCGATAATTACATATTATTTTTATAAAGCTCTTAAGTATGAAAAACTTTCGGATTGGGTTATTTTCGGAATATTCTGCGGTTTGAGTTTTCTGGGTAAATATCAGTGCGTATTTTTCTTTTTGGCAATGTTTTTATATCTCATTGTTTGTCGAAAAGAACAGTTCAAAAAGAAAGGGATGTATATAGCACTGGCGGCAGGTACGGCAGTAATTCTTCCGCACGTATTGTGGCTTATAAAAAACGATTTCTTTTCATTTAGCTATATGCTTGAACGCACACAATCGGAAACAAGAAATCTTCCCGAAATATTGGTGAAATTAAGCAGAATTTTTTATCCGATAAAATTTATTGCCGATCAGATAATATCAATTGCGGGATGTGTAGGAATTTACCTATTAACCGCGATTTATAATAAGAATATTCAATATACAAATTCCGAAGGCAAAAGTGAAGATAAATTGTTTCTTTTATTTATGGGAATATTTCCTATAATTCTACACAGCCTTATGGGTGTATTTACCGGTGAAAGAGTCCCCGGGGTTTGGGGTTCAATTATGGTCAGCCTGACAGGGATAATGCTTTTTTACTTTTTCCCGATTAAATTCAACAAAAACGGATTTACATTTTTTACGGCACTTTCATATTGTGCAATGGCTATATCAGTAATAACAGTCGCAATATTTATGCAGTTTCAAACGAAAATGTTTTTATCTTTCCCCTACCAAAAAATCATGCCGGAAATCAATTCCGTTTGGGCAAAAGAAACAAATAATGCACCTTTAAAATATGCCGGCGGCAGTAATGATTATATATTTGAATTTAAGATATACAACCCCAAGCATCCACAGATAGTGCTTGATACTTTCGGACATTCAAACCCTTGGATAACGTCTGAGGATATAAAAGAAAACGGGGTATTAATTTTCGTTTACAAAAATGATGATATAAATTACTTTATAGGGCAAATATCACCATATCAGGCATTAAAGGATTGCCCCCCCCCCGAAACGCACTTATATCCGGTAAAAATTTGCAACAAGTTTAATAAATGCAAGGTTGAAAATTTTTACTACGCGATAGTTCCGCCCGAACAAAAAATTTGATGATGCAAAATTGCATTTTATTCATACAAACTTGTATAATTTTCGACAGACTGTCTCAGTTTTTTAAACAACATCGGCGCCAAAAAATCAGGACCGGGGTGAACTGCTTTTCCCAATTCCTCAAGCGGTACATCTATATATTTGCCCGCTTCCATTACCCCGCCGTCGGAATTTTCATAAAGCGAACGTCCCGTTACATCTCCCAAGTCGTTATATTTATTCAATACCCCGTCATCAATTCCAAGTTTCTTTTTTATTGCACCCATATTAAAATCCTGCCTTAAATTCGGGCGGAGTTTGTCATTATCAGGTCGTTTCAAACGTACAAAATGTTTGCCGTCTTTTTCTATAATCTTCGGAACAATAAAATTATCCTCCAAGTCAAGTTCCAGAACTATTTGTGCTTCCAATTTTTCGGCCGCTTCTTTGCGCTTTGCCTGAATTTCTTTGGTTTGTTTATTTTGTGATTCATAAATTTGTATATCTTTTGATGAGGTTTCTTTTGTTTCCGACACAGAAACATTATTAGACACCTGCGTTACTTCATTTACTCTTAAAACCATTTTTATCCTCCGTTATAAAGTTGTATATTTATATAAAGTTTATTATTAACCTAAAATTGCCTTTTTGTAACGAAATATAAATAACACTTAATTATCAGGCATCAAAAACCATATTTCCGCCGTCTTGTTTGAATCCCAATTTTGCATAAAATTTATCGGTGTTTTGGTCTTTTGAAACCAAAATGATTTTCATATCGGGAAACAACGATTTAAGTCCTTCTATCATGCCTGTGCCGATGTGTTTGTATTTTGAACCGGCATTTGTTGAGATGTGCTTTGGGTCAACCTGTATGTAGTTTAAGGTTAAACGGTTGTCTATGGGATTCAAATATATATTCATCAACCCGAGAATTTTTTTGTAATTAAGATTTTCAAAACCAAATAGCTGACCGGTCAGAGCATAAAACTTTTTCGTTGCGGATTGCAAATGGTCGTTGGAAACTTCTTCCATATCGCAGGCAATAGATTGACCAAAATAACCCTCTGACCCGAATTTTTTCACCGCAGAACGAACCGCTTGCATATCACTTGCTGAAAACGGATTTAAACCCACCAGAGTTGTCTCAATGCTGCTTAGCGTATTCAAT
>CANQSZ010000098.1 GCA_947626645.1 Candidatus Gastranaerophilales bacterium | reverse complement strand
GTAAGAATTGCCACAAGAAAAATAACAAGATGCCTGCTTTATGAAGCGGCAAAAAACCTGCCTCTGGTTGAAAAAGAAGTAACTACACCTTTAACGACATTTAAAGCAAAAACGGTCGATTCCGATATTAATTTGATAATTTCACCGATTTTAAGAGCGGGTTTGATATTCACCGACGAGGCTATAGACATATTACCGCAAGCAACAATACGTCATATCGGCATGTACAGAGATGAAAAAACTCTAAAACCCGTCTGGTATTATAACAAAGTTCCGATGGAAGCGGCTAACCCCGAAAAATTTTACGTCTATATAACCGATCCGATGCTTGCAACAGGTAATTCTCTGCTCGCTGCAATTGATTTGTACGCAAATAAAGGGATTCCGATTAAAAATATTAAATGTATATGTATAATTGCCGCACCTCAAGGGATTGAAAATATCCAAAATCATTATCCCGATATCGAAATAATAACCGCCGCAATTGATGACCGGTTGAACGAAAAAGGCTATATTGTCCCCGGCATGGGCGATGCAGGCGACAGAATTTTTAATACTTAATTTTTCCTTGTTTATCTTCATTGATTAAATTTTTGTAAAGTTTTTTTACAAATTTATTTCCATGTATTAAAGATAATTAAAATTGTGCCGTTAAATAGTGAGTGTAAAATTTATTCAAGGAGAAAGTAAATGACATCGGTAAATAATGTTAGTGCCGCATCGAAAGCTAACACCAATAAAAAAACGCCAAGGGCAGAGCAGTATGTTGTAAAATCAGGCGAAACACTTTCGGCTGTCGCAAAAAAATTCAACATGACAGTTGAAGAATTTAAGTCATGGACAGGCTTAACAAGCAATAACTTAAAAGCCGGTCAAAAAATTAATCTGCCTACCGATACCGTTCCCGCAGGAAAAGGTATTTATGCACTTGCAAAAAAATATTCGATGACTTTGAGCGAATTTTG
Source organism: Candidatus Gastranaerophilales bacterium (assembly GCA_947626645.1). Classification (GTDB taxonomy): domain Bacteria; phylum Cyanobacteriota; class Vampirovibrionia; order Gastranaerophilales; family Gastranaerophilaceae; genus Zag111. The sequence continues at coordinate 4,811 of CANQSZ010000098.1, read as the reverse complement.
TAAACTGAATAATATTCCTCAACCTTACGATAAATACACCGCAGCAATTGATGAAAAATTTTATGTCATAACAAAAAAACCTCAATCGGCTGACACAAGTGCAAAAACAGATACCACAAAACAGGCAACCCCCGAAGTTGAACCTCAATCAAAACCTGAGACAGAATCTGAGACAACACCGGAAGTTAAGCCCGAAGAAAAATCGGAAGAAAAAAAGGCGGATAAAAAAGAACAAAAACCTATTTATCAGCCGACAAACGCTGCCGAAAATAAAAGAAAATGGAATTCATCCTTCACACCCGATGAATTGGCACAATTATTATATAAAGCGGTAGATAAAAACTCGGGTGCAGTCGGAAAACCCGTTTTTGACGAGCTTTTAAAAGAAATTAACCCCAAAAATGTTGAAGAAGTTATTAAAGCATACGACAACTTGGGTAAAGGAGAATCTTTAATCAACGCCATTACAAGCGAAATCAGAAGTGATAAGCAGTTAAGAAAAGATGCGGTTATGCACATTTACGATGCTTTAGCCCAAAAACGCGGAATTTCTCCCGATGTTCGCGAAAGTTTCACAAAAGAACTTGACAAGCAGTTTAATTCTTTCGGAACGGTTGGCACAAAAAAACTTGATAAAACCATTTCGAGAATGATGAAATCGCCCGATGAACTTGCAAAAGATTTTGAAAAATCTTTTAAACAGTGGGGTGCAGTCGGAAAAGAAGATTTTGACGAACTTTTAAAAATGGTTAAACCCGAAAATGTTGAAGAAATAATTAAAGCATACGATAAATCAGATACCGGAGAATCTCTAATCAATGCGATAACAAGCGAAATTAAAAGCGACAAGCAGTTAAGAAAAGATGCAGTTATGCGCATTTACGATGCTTTAGCAGAGAAAAATGACGTAAATTCCGCAGCAAGAGATGATTTTAAGAAAATTTTAGATACGGAGTTTGATTCTTTCGGTATGGTAGATACGAAAAAGATGGACAATATAATAAATTCAATAATGACGGGAGATTACGACCGTAATGCGTTGGTGTCTGCCGATAAGGCAAAAAGTTCTGCGGATGTGGTTGTTCATCAATATAAATTCAAAGGTAAACCGGTAAAAGCCACAGGCGAAGACCTTAGAAAAGGCGCACAAAAAAGTGCCGCAAGAGATCCGGAATTTGCCGATACGGGTATTAAACCCGAAGATTTTGAAAGACCTTTACCTTATATAAACTCTGATAATAAGATTGAAGCGGCAAGTGCGTTGTACTTACCTGACGAATCTCATTCGAACGGTCCTTTAAAAGGCAAAGTAGTAATATTAAACGCGGGTCATGGCGGATACTGTCCTTCAACGGGTGCGTTTGATGCCGGAACCGTCGGTGTTACGACAAATGCCGAAGGCAAAAAAGTTCCTATTGAAGAATGGAAAATCGCAGACACTTATATCAAAGATTTAACCCAAAAATTAAACGACAAAGGTGCTGTTGTCGTATTTGTATCAGGACCTGTGGAAAACGGCACAGGCGGTATGTTTGAAACAAAATATCTTGAGAATTTACTCAAAGGTCAAAGAGGCTCTAATGAAATCAGAGACTTATTGAAACATACAAAAAAATCCGATATGGCATTTATGGCAATCCACGTTGAATCGGTAAAAAATAAACCCGAAGCAAAAAAATGTACCGTTCGTGCCAACAATGATGACGGAGACAAGGCTCTTGCGGAAAGTATTTGCAAATACACAAAAGGTCATAACCTTGAACCGGTAATAGCGACCAACAATTACTACGTAACAAGAGCGATGGGTGATGAAATCCCCGCCGTGTTGGTAGAATTAGGCAACATCGCAAACCCCCACGTTGTTAACAGCCTTCTTTCAAGAAAAGACAGAAGTGCTTACACCGATGCTTTAGCATCAGCCTTGCAAGAAACACTGTTAAAATAAGGATAAAATTTATGAACGGCTGGCTTGATACATTAAAATCATATTTAGGTATAACATCCGGCGAAGGAAAAGTTTCCGCGGATAAAAAGCCCGACGCTGTTTTAACCAAACAGCCGATTGTTCGGGTTAAAACAAAACAGGAAAACCCCAAAGAAATTAAAATAGTAAAAGAATTGACCGATAATCAAATTCAAATCAATGAGCAGCGAAAAAAATATATTACCGAAACAAAAAACTCCGATTATACCGTTAAAAAAGGTGACACAATCAGCGATATAGCAGAAAAATTCGGTGTTGAAGTAAGAAGCATATTAATTCTTAACGGAATTAATTATGAAAACAGAAATAAATTAAAAATCGGACAGGTTTTGAAAATTCCGCCGACAAAAAAAATAAGCGGTGTGAAAAATTTAGCAGATGTTGCAAAATCCATGGGCGTCAGTGAAGATTTCATAAAAAGATTAAAAAGAATTGAAGACGGAGCAAAACTCAAGGAAAATCAATTCCATAACACCCCGTATAAAGACGATGCGGGAGTTTTAACCATAGGCGTGGGGCATGTTCTAAAAGCCGGTGAACCCAAACAACTCACTAACGAACAGGTTTGCGCTCTTTTAGCTAAGGATTTGCTCAAAATGGAGGACAATTTAAAAGCCTATTTAGGTGAAAAAACCTACAATGATTTACCGCAACCTTTGAAAGAGGCATTATTAGATATAACTTTTAATAAAGGGCTTGATATTATCGATAAAACCGAAGGTTTGAAATATTGCCTGAAAGAAGGCAAATGGGAAGCCGCAATAAATAAATTTACCCATGTTAAATCAATGAAAACGGGAGAAGAAATGAGCGGGTTATGCAAGCGCAGACTTCTTGATATTTCTGTTGCCTGCAAGATGTACAACGGAAAAATTCCTCAAAGTAATATAAATACTGCTCAGCAGATTTATGATAAAGGAATAGCATTTTTAAGAAAAAAAGACAATTTTGCAAACATACTTCCGGGGTTTAACAAGGATGTCGAAAGTTATTTCGGCAAAGGGATTATAAAACTTACAACAAAGTAATAACGGTTCCGATTTTTTCACCGTGAAGTGTTTTTATATCGTGCGAAACTTCAATGTTGCCCCAGTGAAGATTGTTGATTAAATCAATTGTTACAATTTCGCGTGCTTCCGTATTTGAATCGCAAATTTTAACGACAAACCCTTCTTCAAGCTCGGTGTTAATAACGATACACAACCCCGAAGCTCCGACTTTTGCAATCAGATTTTCTGATTGAGAAATAATTTTTGTATCCGTTCTGTTTTCACCGCCGATTGTGTAAGCGTGTTTTAAAAATGCGTTTTTAATTTTTTCGTATTTGGGGTCGCAAAACAAATTGAGATACCCTCTGACCATATTTGAAAGCGGCATAGAATGAACAGGAACTCCGCATCCGTCTTTTGTTATCGGGTATTCGGTTTTAAGGTCGCACAATTCATAGATTTTTTTCTTAATTGCCATCTGCAAAGGATGATGAATGTTGTCATAATTATCCATATCCCAATCGTTCAGCTTACATAAGCCAAGCATCATGGCATGTTTTCCCGAACAGTTGTTGTGAATTGAAGTCGGTTTTTCACCTTTGAGGATTAAATTTTCACGTGCCGTTCGAGATATCGGTTCATGCCCGCCGCATTTCAGCTTTTCCGGCGGAATATCTGTTTTGTTTAAAATGTTTTTTACTATATTAACGTGGACTTCTTCTCCGGCATGAGATGCCGAGCAGATTGCTATTTCTTCTTCCGTTAAGTCAAATCTTTTGTCCATTTCGTAATCTATAAGCAAAGATGCTTGCAACGGTTTTTCACATGAGCGCAAGAAAAACGGATAATTTTTATCCTCTCCGACTTTTTCCAATACTCTTGTTTTGTCCGTTCGGACAATGTAGCCGAAATGCTCCTGTTCTATTATCCCGTCTCTAATGTATGTTATTAGTTTTGCCGGTTCCGTGTTTAATTCATTCATTGCTGCTCACCATTGTTAATAACTGATTTAATTTCTTTCGTAAATTCTTGTTTTCTTCTTTTAAATCCTGTATTTGCTTTTCGTATTTGTCGGAAGATTTTGTGTATTCTTGTTTAATTTGCGGCACTTCATTATAATCAAGTATAATTCTTTGCTTTGCCTCTTGTTTAAAAGATAAAATTTTATTTAACCGCCTTTCGCTGACAAACCCCATTTTAACAAGCGATTGACCGAATTTTTTGTCGGGTGAGGAATTTTGTCGGTAGTTTGAAACGGCACTTTCAAGTTGTTCATCGGAAATTGAGCCGTCTTTTACGAAATATTCGCCCGTTCTGTATTTTCCCGCAAGATATCCCGCTATATTTAATATTTGCGAATTGTCGGGAAGTTCAAGATATCCTTCATCGACACAAAGTATAAAATATCTTGCCGCTTCTTCCAATGACAAAAAGGTGTTTATTGTTATTTGTGAAATACTCATGTTTTTGTCGCAAGCATCAAGGATATTGTATATATTTGTGTCAAAGTTTGAGTTTTTATAGTCAAGTTCGCATTTGCCTTTGTAGGTCAAAACGGGTTTATACGCTGCAAAAGAATAAGCGAAATTGTTATCTTCATCAACTTGTGCGGATAACTCATTGTATATTATCTCTTTTACCCATTGGGGAAATTTTGATATTTTGTCTAAAAATTGTTCCAGAAAATTTCGCTGCACTTTTTTATCCCTATAATGTTCCAGTATTCTAGCATTAAAAGTTATTTTATTCAAGTTGTATAAATTATTAATTTATTGATATTAAGTCGGTTGATTAATACTTATGAGCAGTGTTAAAATATAAATAAAAAATTAGGGAGA
>CANQSZ010000097.1 GCA_947626645.1 Candidatus Gastranaerophilales bacterium | reverse complement strand
CTTTATGACGACAAGTTATTCTACCGGTGTTATTTCTTCCTGCTGTCTTTTTCAGTGATTGTAACAGTGATTTTTCAGGAGTTGATGTTGTGATTTCTTGGTAATCACTTTTTGTCATGCCTCTTTGTCCCGGAGACGTCGGTTTAATTGATCTGACTGCCATTTATTTTCTCCTTTTGGCTTTGTACTGCTTTTCGGGACTTACGCCTATACGCCCCGTTTGCGGGTTTATGCACCCATAAACTCTATCGGCTCGCCTTCGATTGTTACGATGGCTTTTTTACCGGAGTTTGTTCTGCCGAATTTATATCCCAATCTCTTTTCGTGTGATGGCATATAAACCGTTCTTACTTTTTTTACTTTCCTTCCCGGAAATGCTAATTCTACAGCTTGTGCTATTTCAACTTTTGTCGCATCTTTTCTTACTTCAAAAGTGTACTGAGCATTTTCTGTTGCTGCTACTGATTTCTCGGTAATCAATGACTTTTTTATTACGTCATATAATCTTTCTGTATTTGATTTTTGTTTACTCATTATTGCAACCTTTCAGTTATTTCGTTTACGGCAGATTCGGTCATTACAACAAAATCAGCTTCCAATAAATCTTTCACGTTTAAGTTTGTCGGCAACAACAGTTTTACGCTCGGAATATTTCTTGCCGACAATTCCAAGTTTGCATTTTCATCAGCTTTGGTGTTTGCGATAATCAATACTTTGCCGCTTACGTTCAGCGATTTCAACGCACTTACCATTAATTTTGTTTTAGGTTCTTTTATTGTAGAAAAATCTTTTACTACGACAATTTGACCTTCTCTTGCCGACAATGCGGATTTCAAAGCTAATTGTCTTGCTTTTTGAGGCATATTAAACGCATAGCTTCTGGGTTTGGGTCCAAAGATTACACCACCGCCGGCAAACAATGGTGAACGAAGTGAACCGGCTCTTGCTCTGCCTGTTCCTTTTTGTTTCCATGGTTTTCTGCCGCCGCCCGCTACTTCGGCTCTTGTCTTTGTACATGCACTGCCTTGTCGTGCGTTGTTTAATTGTCGCCTTAGAGCTAAGTGCATTACATGTATATTTGGCTCAACACCGAAAACACTCTTTTCCAATGTGATTTCGCCTAATTTTTCTCCGTTTGTACTTAAAATTTCTTTTGACATTTTTGTTTTCCTTTATTTTATCTGCTTTCTTGTTACCTCTTTCGGGCTTGCCGTTTTATATGGCAACACAGGATTTTTAAAACTTTTCTGTTTGTTTTTGGTTTTTATTGGAATTTTAATTCCATTTTGTTCTTGTCGGTACAATTGTTACCAATCTTCCTTCGCAGCCGGGGACAGAACCTTTTACCAATACTAAACCGTTTGCCGAATCAACTTTGACCAGTTTTAATTTAGTGATGGTAACTCTTTCGTTGCCCATGTTGCCTGCCATTCTTTTACCTTTGATAACTCTGGAAGGAGTTGTACCTGCGCCGATTGAACCGGGTTCTCTGTGATTTTTTGAACCGTGTGCCATGGGTCCTCTGCCGAAGTTCCATCTTTTCACCGTTCCTTGAAATCCTTTACCTATTGATTTTCCGGTTACATCAACTTTTTCGACATTTTCCAATACCGAAAGTTCGATTTTGTCGCCTACTTTGTAATCTTGAGGATTTTCAACTCTAAATTCCTGAAGATGTCTGTAGTTTGACAAATTGTTTTTCTTAAAATGACCTAATTGAGCTTTTGTCAAGTGTTTTTCTTTAGCCGCAACAGTACCGACTTGGATAGCGTTGTATCCGTCTGTATCTGCGGTTTTTACTTGAGTAACCACGGTTTCATCTACTTTGATAACCGTTACCGGGACTGCCAAACCGTTTTCATCAAAGATTTGGGTCATTCCAACTTTTTTTCCTATTACACCTAGTGTCATATTCTACCTTTCTAGCTAATCCGCCGCAGCCGAGTTTTTTATAAAACTTGCTGCCGGATTTGCATTTTCTCTTGCGAGCGCTACTTTTGCTTACTTATTCTTTTACCTTTTTGAAGGACTTTCACCTTCCTCCGCTTTCGAGGTTTCCCTTTTGCGGGTAGTAGATCACATTATATGCATAATGCTTATTCAATTTTCAATCACAGGATTTTGGCAACTATCTTGCCTCAATATCTACTCCTGCCGGTAAATCTAATCTACGTAACTCTTCCATTGTGGCTTGAGTCGGTTCGTATATATCTATTATACGTTTGTGTGTTCTCATTTCAAAATGTTCACGAGACTTTTTGTCAACGTGGGGAGAACGCAAAACACAGTATATACGTCTTTTTGTAGGTAAAGGAATAGGACCAGCTACTTTTGCATCTGTTCTTTTTGCTGTTTCTACTATCTTTTCGGCAGAAACGTCAATAAGTTTGTGATCGTATGCTTTCAAACAAACTCTGATTCTGTTTTTCTTTGTTCCGGTTGCCATTTGCATTCCTTTTTTTTACTGTGTACTACATCTGACCAGGTCTTTTAACCTTGTCCTGCTTGAATTACGCTATTTGAAAAATATTTCGGATATTTTACATACTATACTTCAAGCATATCTATATTAGGATAAACAATATAGCCTGTCAACCGTGTTTTATCATGATTGTGTAGTTTTGTAACAATTTATTCCAATGTAACGAATTTGCTTATGGTTTCAATCTTTTCAGACGAATCACTTTCTATATAAATTCTCAAAAGCGGTTCTGTACCCGATGCTCTTACCAAAACCCATGTTCTTTTATCTTCCAAATACAACTTCACGCCGTCTTTTTTGTCTTTTTTTATTATTTTCATGCCCGCAATATTGTCATAATCCGCGAATCGTTCAATTACGGGGGTTACTTGTTCAATATTGTCAAGCCTTTTATCGACTCGTGTGTTATAAAACTTGCAGCCCGAGAAGTTTTCCAAATCTTTTTGCAATTGAAAAAGGGATTTATTTTCATAAGCCATAGCCTCTAAAATGAGCAAATTGGCAAGTATTCCGTCTTTTTCGGGGATATGACCTTTAATACTGAGCCCGCCGGATTCTTCGCCGGCAATTATCGGGTTAAATTTTCTCATCGCCTCGCCGACATGTTTAAACCCCACCGGCGTTTCTATCACTTCAACTCCGAGTTTTTGGGCAACTATATCCAGCATTAGACTTCCGCCGACCGTTTTTACCAATGCTCCTTCGTATTTTTTATTCTTTTTAAGGTGCATTAAAAGTATTGCGATAATTTCGTTCGGGGTAACGTATTCGCCGCATTCGTTAATCACTCCGAATCTGTCCGAATCTCCGTCGTTAGCAAGCCCGACATAATTGCTTTTGGATTTAATATAGTTTATCATTTCGCCCATATACTGAGGTTTGGGCTCAGGCATTCCGCCGCCAAAATTTGTATCATGATACATGTGCATGCTATCAAATTTTATTCCGTTATCCGACAACAACTTGTCAAAATATCCGATACTTGCCGCGTACAATCCGTCAAACACGATATGCGTTTTAAGCTCTTTTATTTTTTCAAAATCAATAATGGTTTTTATATGCTTAAAATAGTTATTTGAAAAATCGGTATAAATGAGTTTTCCTTTGATATTCGATTTAAAATCCGCATTAAAATCCGCAACGATTTCGTCGGTAATTTCGGAAGTCGCGGGACCCGCATAATCGGGAATAAACTTAATCCCCAAATACTCCGGCGGGTTGTGTGATGCCGTAAACATCAAAGCGCAAGCATTCAAATGTTTTGCATTGTACGCTAAAACCGGTGTCGGTATAACTTTGTCGCTATACATAACTTTGAAGCCTAAGTTTTTGAGTAATTCTCCCGCTTGTAAAGAAAATTCTTTTGCCATATTTCGCGGGTCATAACCGACAATTATCGGTTTATAAATCCCGTAGTTGTCAAAAACATACTTGCCGACAGCTTTTGTTACAACAGCGACGTTTTCTTCGTTGAAATCTTTTCCGACAACCGCTCTCCAGCCGTCTGTTCCGAATTTTATCTCACCCATTTTTATGCTTTTCCTTCTTTTGTATTTCTGATATAATTTTAAATGAAAAATGGAGTTAAGTAAATGTCAAATTTTGAAGCAACGAAAAACATAGTATATCTTGAGCCCGTAAATTCATTTTCCGAAATGGCAATGGATGAATTTTGCACGATGCACAACCTCAACTGCTTCACAAACGCATTGACGACCGTAAAACAAATCGTTGATTATGTATCTCAAAACCCTGACACACTTGGAGTTTTACCTGTCGAAAACACACTTGACGGAACAATCAGAGAATCTCTTGACTGCTTAATTACCTGCAAAAATCCTAATATAAGAATAGTCTCGGAGTTAATCCTTCCGATAGAATACTGCCTTTTGTCAAAAACAACAGAGTTTTACAGTATCACCGGACTGATTGCAACCCCAAGATTAATCGGAAAATGCCAAAACTTTATCAAAAACGAATTGCCCATGAATTTGAACATTATCGAATCACCGACAATGCTTGATTCAGCGTACAATTTGAGTAATTACAATTTAACCTACGCATCGGTCGGAAATAAAAAAATTGCCGAAACATGTATGTTAAATGTCTTAAAAGAAAATATCCACGATGACAAGGATAACAAGACCCGCTACGTTCTAATCGGCGACATAGAAACAAAACCTACCGGAAAAGACAAAACCACCGTCGCTTTCAGAACAAACGATACCCCCGGAGCCTTGCTGCAAATACTTAAAATCTTTCTTGAAAACAACATAAACCTTTCATACATTTCCTCTCAGCCCTCAAAAACCGAGCCGAACGAATATATATTTATCGTAAACTTTGACGGACACATAAACGGCACGAATATGCTCAAAGCGATAAACGAAATCAAACCGAAAACATCATTTTTCAGATACTTAGGCTCATACAAAGCCGCAAAATAACCTTGGCAGAAGTTATTTGCTATTTTCGATTTCGCCGATTAAATACCACGTTTTTACACCGGTAATTTTTGCGTTTACAAATTCACCCGTTAAGTCCTTATCATAAGGAATGTGAACAATCTTATTGTTTCTGGTTCTGCCGGTTATCACATTTTTGCCCTTGTGATTTTCAAAATTTTCAATCAGAACTTCCATTTCCCTTCCCACAAATTTTTTATTCGAAGCAAGGCAGCATTTTCTGTTTTGTTCGTTTAGTCTTGCCAAACGTTCAGATTTTGTATCTTCATCAATATACTTATCAACCCATTTAGCGGCAACCGTCTTTTCTCTTGGCGAATAAGCGGCGGTGTTGGAATAATCAAAACCGATATCTTCCATTGCGCTCAGTGTTTCAACAAACTGTTCTTCCGTTTCCCCGGGGAAACCTGCTATAAAATCGCTTGTTATCGTTACATCAGGCACCATATCCCTTACTTTTTGAGCAATTTTTTTATACGTTTCTCTATCATATCGTCTGTTCATCTTCTTCAAAACTTCGCTGCTGCCCGATTGCATCGGGATATGAAAATATTCGCATACCTTTTCACATTCAACCGCTGTTTTTATCAATTCGTCGGTAATATCCGTAGGATAAGATGTCACAAAACGGATTCTGAACTTGCCCTCAATCGAATTGACTTCTTTAAGCAAATCCGACAAGCCGTAGTTCCTGTCTTTAAAATCTTTACCGTAACTGTCAACATTCTGACCCAAAAGCGTAATCTCTTTAAACCCCGAATTAAGTGCATCTTTAACCTCTTTAATAACCGTTTCGGGCAGTCTTGAACGCTCTCTGCCTCTTGTATAAGGAACTATACAGTATGTGCAGAAATTGTTACAC
>CANQSZ010000096.1 GCA_947626645.1 Candidatus Gastranaerophilales bacterium | reverse complement strand
TATTACCGCGGCTGCTGGCACGGAGTTAGCCGGTGCTTCCTCTGTGGGTACCGTCATCCTTCGTCCCCACTGACAGAACTTTACACCCCGAAGGGCGTCTCGTTCACGCGGCGTTGCTGCGTCAGGGTTTCCCCCATTGCGCAAAATTCCCTACTGCTGCCTCCCGTAGGAGTATGGGCCGTGTCTCAGTCCCATTGTGGCTGATCATCCTCTCAAACCAGCTACTGATCGTCGCCTTGGTGGTCCATTACACCCCCAACCAGCTAATCAGATGCAGACTCATCCCTGAGCACCGGAGTTTTCAAGATAAGCATTCCAGCTTACCTCCTATGGGGTATTAGCAGAAGTTTCCCTCTGTTGTCCCCCGCTCAAGGGCAGATTCTCTACATTTTACTCACCCGTCCGCCACTTTCCTTTGGAGCAAGCTCCAAATTCTCGTTCGACTTGCATGTATGAAGCACGCCGCCAGCGTTCGTCCTGAGCCAGGATCAAACTCTCCATTGTCAGAAAGTTTATGTCCTATTATGCTTTAACCTCTTTGGCTCCTGAGGAAATCATAGATTTCCACGTCGCCATTATTGTGCTCATCGCCGAAAACTCATCGTTTCCGTCGATTGCGCACCGGCTGCCGCATAGCTCGACTTCTTTTTTCGCTAACTTTGTTGTTTCGCGTTTTGTTTTTTGTCCTTGTATCATTTTGTTTACTAGAATTAACAAGTTTTTCGTACTTTCGTACTCGTCTTCAGCTATTCTGTTTTCAATGTACCGCTTTGTTTTATTTTCATCCAACGCCTTTTGGCTATCAGACCCTTCCATCCCGTCTCGGGTGGAATTTATACCTTACATCTTTTGATGTTTGTTTTTTCCTTACTTTAATCTTTAATAAAACTTTCGTTTTTAGATAAATTCTAAGTATCTGGTTTTATAAATTTTTTAATGTCTGTGCGTTGTGCACATCTCTAATCTTATATCAAAAATATTTAGTTTCAAGTATTTTTTTATTATTTGCTTAATAATTCGTAATAATCATTGACACGTACTCGTAACAAGGGTTTCAACCTCGGAATTAAAAATTCATCCTTGTATTTTATTATATTTTTTTAGTTGCAAATTTTTATCACAATGTAAATATTTGTAACAAAAATATAATTATTAGGCAATTATAAATCTTGAGCATATTTATACACTGCGTAGCAAATTAAAAAAAGAAAGGATTATAAACATGGAAATCAGAAACAACTATTCTAATCAAAATTTCGGAATGGCATTAAAAATCAAATGCGGACAAGACGAACTTATGAAATGTCCAAAACAATTATTGGAACAATTGAAGGATGCCGGTAATAAATTGAAAGATGACAAATTCACCAATTTAGAATTTTACGCACCTGACAAAATGAAAGTTGGTTTCCGTAGTGCCTTAACTGACCACCGTAAAATTCCGCTGCCTGATAAATCAAATCCGGCTGTGCATCTTGGCAATGATTTAATTAAGGTTCAATACGATGACGGCTTCTATTATTTTATAAAATACATAGATGAAAAGGAAGCTGCATATCTTACACGTAAATTAAACTCTATCGAATCATTTAGTCCGCTTGAAAGAGGTTTATCCTTAACCAGAGCAGTTGAAGCAACAGAAGAAAGAAACGCGAAAATTTTAGAAGAAATAGCTCGTGAAGATAAAGAAAAAGAAGGTATGGCTAAAGAATTACTTGATTTATTCGCGTAAAAATAAATAGCAAATAAAAAAGGATAACGATTGTACGTTATCCTTTTTTTATTTGAATTGTATAAGTTTACTTAATATTTGAGAATGTCCACGCATCAAACGTCGGAGCTTCTGTTATTTTCATTTCGTGTTTTTCTTCTCCGGAGCATTCATCGTCGTGAGCAATAGGTTTATACAATCTGTTGTAATATTCAACAACCATTCTGTCAGAATTGAAATACGCTTCTGATGTTCTTATTGCCTGACGCATCAATCTTGCCCATTCCAGTTTATTTTCGTAATAAGTAGGAATAATTTGGTCTTCAATAATGCTCATCAAGCACTTATGGTCTTTCCAATGTCTTTCTTCCCAAGACATTTCCTCGTCAATTTCGGGATATTCAACCGTATAACCGTTGATTCCGTTAAATGTACCCTCAACAGTCCAGCCGTCATAAATCGACAAGTGTAATGCACCGTTAGCATTTGCGGACATGCCGGAAGTTCCGGATGCCTCAAACGGTCTTAAAGGTGTATTTAACCAAATGTCAGAACCTCTTTTAAGCATTCCGGACAACTGGAGTTCGTACCCCGGGAGAACAACAACATTCTTAAGCGTATGCGACCTGTTCAAAAGTTTATTAAACATTTCCTTGCCCATTACATCATCAGGATGGAATTTTCCGGCAAAGATAATTTGAACTTTGTTTTCATCAAGAAGTTTTCCGATTCTGTCTTTGTCCATCAAAATCAGCCAAGCACGTTTGTAATCGGCAAATCTTCTTGCCCAAGTGATTGTCAAAACGTCAGGGTCAAATCTTTTACCCGCAACATTTGCAATATACTTGAACAACTCGGATTTCATATCGTGTTTAACTTTGAGCAATTCTTCGGGATTGTTTTGTGCTTTTTGTATCCTCTTATCTTGCCAATATTGAAGATTAACGGCATTTGTAATAGCTCTAATCGGGCATCTGCCATCAACCCATTCCCACATTTTATTTGCAACAAGCCCATGCAATTGAGATACTGCATTGGCAATTCTTGACATTCTCAAAGCCGCAACGGTTAATGAGAAGTTTTCGCCGCCAAGGTTGACCGCCGTTTCACGGGATGCACCCGCGAAAAATCCGCCTTCCAAAAGAGTATCAACCCAGTGAACTTCGTTTCCTGCCGCAACAGGTGTGTGTGTCGTAAATACCGTACGTTTTTTAACCTCGGACAAATCTCCTTTGTATTGTCTTAAAAGTTCAAACGCAGCCGGCAGAGCATGCCCTTCGTTCATGTGTATTACATCAAAGTTATAACCGATTTGCTGCAATATTCTTACACCCGCTACACCAAGTACGGTTTCTTGCGCAATCCTTATTTTTTCGTTACCGTCGTACAATTTATGGGTTATACTTCTTGCCCAATCACTGTTTCCTTCAATGTCGGTTGTCAAAAGATAGACAGGACAAGTGCCGAACAATTCCGGTTGTACAAGAAGCGCTTTAACTTTTACCTTTTCTCCAAATATATCAACTTCGGTTTGAACATTAATATCCGTTAAAAAGTCATAGTATTTTCTGATGTAAGCTACTTCAACATTGCCCGTATGGTCAATACGCTGGTCATAATAACCGTAAGACCAAAGAATCGTAACCCCGACCATCGGCATTTGCAAATAACCGGCAGAAAGCATGTGCGACCCTGCCAAAAAACCCAAGCCTCCGGAGTACGTGCTCAACGATTGATCCATGGCTATTTCCATTGAAAAATACGCTACATTAGGTAATGCCATAATATTTACCTCTCTTCTTTTATTAACTTATTATAAACTCAATTTTTCATGTACACATTTCGTGCTTTGACATTATAACATACAAAAATAAAAAAATACAGTTTTGTAATCGCTTTTTCTCAAAATTAAAACTATAACAGTATTATAAAAGTCATAAAACTTTACATTCTATTAAGTTTATCAAGAAATTTTCTCAAAGCGATTTTTACATGAGAATAAGTCAGACCGCCTTGCATATAAGCAACAAAAGGTTCTCTTAAAGGACCGTCGGCGGATAATTCAATCGTAGAGCCTTCAATGAAAGTTCCGCCCGCCATTATAACTTTGTCCTCATACCCCGGGATATACTCCGGAACAGGTGTTACATAACCGTTTACAGGCGACAACGATTGAATTGTCCTGCAAAATTCTTCGAGCCTGTCAGCGTTGCCAAATATAATATTTTGAATAATATCGGTTCTTTTCTCATTATACTTGGGCGATGTGTCATATCCTATATCTTCAAAAATCTTAGCGGCAAGAACGGCACCTTTAACCGCGTCCGCAACAACTGACGGTGCCATAAATAGCCCTTGGAAAATTAACCTGTGCTGATTAAACATCGCTCCGCCCTCAGCTCCGATTCCGGGGGCGGTAAGTCTGTTGGCGGTTCTTTCTACGTATATTGACTTACCTGCAACATATCCGCCTGCTTCCACAATTCCACCACCCGCGTTTTTTATTAATGAACCCGCCATTATATCCGCTCCAACCTCTAATGGTTCGCGCTTATCGACAAATTCGCCGTAACAATTATCCACAAAGCATATACATTGCGGGTTTTTACCTTTTACAATCTTGCATATTTTTTCTATTGTCTCTATTGACAACGATTTTCTTGTCGAATAACCCTTTGAACGCTGGATTAATACCATTGTCGTTTTTTCGTCAACTTTGTTTTTGAGTGTTTCAAAATCAATATCGGTGTTATTAATTAAAGGAACTTCATCATACAAAACCCCGCCGTTAATTAAAGAGGAGCGTTTTGTTTCCTCATCACCCGCAGTTCCTATAACTTCCCGCATCGTGTCGTAGGGTTCGCCCGCAACCGAAAGAAGTTTATCTCCGTATTTAAGATTCCCGAAAAGTACACAAGCCAATGTGTGAGTGCCGGAGGCAAAATGGATTCTCACAAGTGCTTTTTCGGCTTTGAATGTTTGGGCAAAAACCCTGTCGAGAACTTCTCTGCCCAAATCATCATGCCCGTAACCCGATACGGTATAAAAATGTTCGGGTGCAACTTTATTATCAATAAATGCCTGCAATACCTTTTCCTGATTGAAGTCTCTGATGTCGTCAATATATTCAAATTGTTCATGAAGACATTTTTCGGCTTGTTTAATTATTTCAGTACTGTTTTTCATATCCCTTTTCCTTATGTTTAATTTTATACTATCGCAACCAGAACCATTAATCAAAATATCGGAAACCAAGGCAATTTAATTTTGTTAAAAAAATACATAAAATCCGAATATGAGAAAAATTTTAATAACAACGATGATAATTACGGTATCGGCAGCGGTTATAATGCCTGCAATAAGCTCTCAATACGGATTATATGAACCCGACAGCTATAGCAGAAATTTCAGAGCAGACGCTGATTCGGGGGAGAGGATTTTATTTATTTTGGACTTGTCAAACAGTATGACAGAACCTTTGGAAGGCTCAACAAAATTCAGACTGATGCTTGATACGATGCAAAAAATTCTGCCCAAAATCAACCCCAACGCATGGGTAGGCTTAAGAGTTTACGGACATAAAATGGGATTTACACCAATCGAAGCATGCAGAGCATCGAAACTTGTTACGCCGATTTCCACAAATAGCGCACAAGATATAGAATACGCTCTTTCATCCACAAAACCCAAAGGAATGACCCCGATAACGTATTCGCTTAAACAGGCGATAAAATATGACTTTATGGGTTACAGAGGAAAGAAACATATAATTTTAATGACAGACGGAGGGGAAAATTGCGACGAAAGCCCTTGCACGTTTGTTATGAACCTTGTTAAAGTAAGGCGGGATGTTCATATTGATGTCATTGCGTTTAACGTAAAAGATTCGGAGGATTTGGAACAATTGGAATGTACGGCACTGGTAACAAGCGGAAAATTTTACAACGCAAAAACGGCAGCAGAACTTCTCAACGGGTTTGATAAAAGTATCGGCGGAGTAAAAAATGTAGAGGCAAAAATCATTTCACACTAAAAAGTTTCTTTTATTTTAATTATGTGCTAAACTGTTAAAGTAAAATTTAAGTAAGAGGTATAGAATGAAAAAAATCAGAATTATAACATTAGCTTTAATAATAGGACTGGGAGCGGGAATAAGCGTTAACAACGCAATTAATACAACGTCGGCACAAC
>CANQSZ010000095.1 GCA_947626645.1 Candidatus Gastranaerophilales bacterium | reverse complement strand
AAAATCGTAAATCCGTTAACAGCATATACACGGTTGTCTTTTTCATATCCGGTTTGGTAAGAAATATCGGATATATCGGCTGATGCGCAGCAATTTCTTGCATCGCCCATCGATGTTAAGCTGTCAGCAGGAAGTGTATAGCAATGACCTTCACCTTTGCATGAATATCCGCCTGCCGCTTTGCAAGCCGCTGCACTTGCAATCGGGTTATTACCGTTTTTCAGTTCCATACACATATTTTTTGTTGCGCTTATACCCACAGGTGAATAAGACAACCCCGGAATGGATGCTGCTTTATCGCCTAAAATCCATACGTATAAACCGTTTGCCATAACTATATTAGGTAAAAACAGGTCAGTTCTTGTCAAATCAGGACTTATCGGGTTCTCAGCAGTAGCGAAAAATCCGCTCTTGCTTGCTATTGACAAATATCTGCCGTTAGTACCCGTTGCGGCATCAAATACCGCTTTATATACCGCAGGTTCGCCCGTGAACGGGGAACAATATGAGGAAGAAACATTCCAATTCGAGGCAATAAGTTCACATAACTTCTTAGCCTTCACAATCGGTGGGTTAATAATGCAAGTTTCTGTTTCCGCATCATAATGCAGCCCTTTAGAACATTTTGTTCTGTGGCATTCGTTTTGATCGCAATTTCCGAAACCTTCAACCGGTTCGCATGTGGTGCCGTTAAATACCGAGTGAGTCGGGCAGCATCTGTTTGCTACCGGGTTGAAATCTCTGTTTGACGGACAATATACGCAATGAAGGCTATCAGGCATGCCGGGATATATGTCTGAACGGGCATAAGCGTTGAAATTAGCTTTCTGCGTGCAGCAAACTTTATCGTTATTGTACGATTCTATTTTGCCTGAACTGCATTCACAAGTCAGAGCATAAGGCGCTGCCGAGTTGTACATTCCGTAATATCCGTAGGACGGTTGGCAAATATCCGTAACGCTCGGAGGTGTTATGTTTACCGAATCGTTAGAATTGTTGTAGCTTTCGCTTTCTCTTGAATAGAAATAGCATTCCGTAACATCTTCCGCTTCGCTATATTCACCGTCTTCATCAACACCTGCATCAGTATGTGTTGTCTTCATTTCGACTTTAAACTCTTTATTAGGATATGCCTCAACAGAACCTACGGATTTTTGGCATTTGGATTGTAATAATTGACATACCTGTTCTGCAGTGCCTGATTCGGAAGTTAAAATATTACGAATTTGAGACCTGTTATCGCCGCAAACGGCATCATCAAAATTAAATGAGTCTGCAAAATCACCTTCTTTTGAATCTGAAGATTCTGCAATACCTGTACAAGCATCATCACCACCTACATCTTCTTTTGTATAATAAACAGGCTCATTAGTTTGAGGGTCTTTCCCTTTTTCAATTTTTTCACCTTTACAAACTCTTGCGGTTAGCTTCATTTCGTTGAATTCTTCGCTATCCCAAGATGCTTCTTCAACCCAAGAAGCCGCAAAAGCCTTCGGGAAGAATTTTTTAAGCAGGAAATTTTCCGTATAAGCAAAACGAGAGCTTAACGAATCAAATAATGAAGGAGATTTTCTTGCTATATACCGATGTTTTAAAGATTTACGCGGCAAAGATGCCACCTTAAACTTATCATCGGCTTGGGTATTATAAAACGTATCGGTCGGGTCGCCGAGTGCGACGATTTGACCTCCGATTTTTTCTACCGTTCTGTAAGCCAAATAATAAGAGTATTCGTCAGATTTTTGCAAAACATTTCTCAAAATCGGCAAAGTCAAAGCCAGCAGCAAACCGACGATTAAAACTGCTAAAGCGACTTCCGTCAAGGTAAATCCTGATTTTTTGTGATTTTTTAAATTCTTCATCATGCCTCCGTTCATTATTATTTTAATTCTAACATTGCTTTTTCGTAATCTTCTTTTGCCGGAGCTTTTCCATGCCAGCCGGCGTTATTTTCCATAAAACTGACCCCTTTGCCTTTTATTGTGTTTGCGACAATAACCGCGGGGCGGTCAGATTTTTTTGCCTGTTCAATTGTCGAATATATTTGTTGAATATCGTGTCCGTCAATTTCAAATACTTCCCAATTAAACGCTTTTAATTTTTCCGATAAATTACCGAGTGATTTAACGCATTCCGTATTTCCGTCAATTTGAAGTCTGTTGCGATCAACAATAGCAACAAGGTTGTTCAAATTCCTGTGAGCAGCCTGCATAAACGCTTCCCAAACATTACCTTCCTGCAATTCCCCGTCTCCTAAAAGAACAAACACATTTGCGGGATTTTTGTCCAATTTTAAAGACATCGCAATTCCGCAAGCAAAGGACAACCCTTGCCCCAAAGAGCCTGTAGCAACCTCAACCCCAGGGCAAGCATGCGAGGGGTGCCCTTGAAGTCTGCTTCCCAATTTCCTGAACGATAAAAGTTCTTCTTTGGGGATAAATCCCAACTGCGAAAGAACAGAATAATAAATCGGTGAGACATGCCCTTTAGATAACACAAAACGGTCTCTTGAATCATAGTCGGGACAAGTTTTACCCTCAATGCAATGTTTCATACACAGATGAAACAAAACCGTCATAATTTCGCATGACGAAAGAGAGCCGCCGATATGACCGGATTGTGCCGCATAAACCATGCTCAATATATTTCTTCTTGATTCGATACACAAATCCTCGATTTTTTTTATCTGAATATCACTTAACATAGCTAAATATTGCACAGCCTTTCTTTAAAAACTCTTATAACAAACAACGGCAAAACAGGAAAAATTCGTTTAAACCTCTGAGGTTCTTTGATGGTTCTGTATAACCATTCCAGCCCTAATTTTTGCCAAAAAACGGGAGCACGCTTAACATATCCCGCCCAAACATCAAAACTTCCGCCAAGCCCAATCATAGTGGCGCTTTTGAGTCGTTGTTTTAACGAATTGATAAAAAATTCTTGTTTGGGGTGCCCTAATGCCACCAAAACCAAATCAGGCGATGCGTCTGTGACTTCCGTGAGTACCGAATCGGTGTCTTCAAAATATCCGTCTTTAACATAAACAGCGTTTAATGAAGGAATTTCGGATTTTAAATTCTCAACGGCAGATTTGACAACTTCGGGTTTAGCGCCGATAAATGCAACGGATTTTCCCTCTTTTGAAAACTTTTCTATAAGTGCTTTCCCGAGTTCAACTCCGGCGATTCGGTGAACATTATGACCTAAAATTTTAAGCCCCAACTCAACCCCGATACCGTCAGGAACAACAAGCTGCGCATCCGAAATAACTTTTGCCAACTCGGGATGTGATTTTGCATTGGATATCATTTCGGGGTTTATCGTTACAACCTGCCCGGGGGTTGAATAAGCATAATCCACAGCCTCCTCAAATGTGAAACTGTCAACATCAAATCCCAAAATTTTAACCAAACATCTTTCCATATTTATATTATAACACATTATAATAAATTATGCTATAATTTTAATATGAAAAAGAAATTTCTAAGTCTTATCATTTTTATAACAATGGTTATGTTATCCGCGATAAAAACGAATGCCGTACAATTTGATGTAGCGGTAATTCCGACGGACATTTTCTCGGTTTGCGAGAACTACTTCTGTTTTCCCGAACCCTCTGAAATTGTAGCAAACGACGTTATAAAAACTCTTAATTCTTACAAGTATATAAGTTCATACTCTCTATCAGATATCAGAAGCAGAATGAACGACAACCCGCAGCTAAAACTTGATACCCAAAATCTGCTCGAGCAGTTCAGTAGAACGGATAAAATAGATTTTCCGAAATTGCAGACGATTGCAAAAGAATTTGGGGTTAAATCGGTTATTCTTATATCTTGCTACGCATCAAACGACAAATCCGATACAAGACGCGATTTGTGGGAAATAATGGAAATCTCGAACGCTTTTAAAACGACATACCCCTTCACGCTTACAACTCGCGCGGTTTTGACAGATAATGTCAATAATGTTGTTATGTGGAGCGGAAAATACATTAAGACCGTTACCAATTCAGACGGATTATTTTCTGCCGAAAATCAAACCGCTGCGGCTTCTCAACTCGAAAAAATTAAACTCTATTCAAAAAATAATATCTCTCAAACCATTAGCCAAAATATTCGCCTGAGATTTTTCCCGAAAGAAGTCAGAACGTTTGACCTGACAAAACCCGCCTCGAACAGTAATGAACCTGCAAACAAATATGTTCCGAACGCACTTGAAAAACTCAATACACCTAAAATGCTCAGAGAAATTGAACAAGGACACTCTAACAGCCTTAATCCCGAAGATGATTTTATTTTTGAACTCTGATTTCGTGTCTTGTTTTTATCTTTTCGGATATAACATTATCAATATGCTTAAAACTGTCCGCTAAGTCTATATATGCAATAACAAGCACTATTGCTACCAAAAATATTATAAAGTTTTTCATCATAAGCATATACTAAACAATAAAAATTATTTTTAATCCGACAAAAGTTTGTGAAACTCTGCAAAAAATAGGACATTTTGCTTACCAAAACCGAATTGTACAAAGTATAAAGTTTTGTCGGATTAGTAAATCCGACCTGCATTTTGCCCCGCGAGGATTCCGATTGGCGGGTGGAATGACAATCGTTCCACCCACCCTACTCTACTAATTTTCCCTCTCCCCTCGAGGGAGAGGGATTGGGAGAGGGGGCAAGGGTGAGAATTTGTTTGGATTTAAACCCCTTGTCTTGACTTGCTCGCATTAAGTGTTGAATGCACAACGCATCCGCCACCTTAACCTCTGCATAGGGCAAATAAAAAGACCGCTTTAGCGGTTAATACTAACTTCTACTTGCGGGGCAATTCTTGACCCGCTCGCTGTAAACGTGCCTACGTGTTCCCAACTAAGTCCTTCGGACAGATTGACATCGTTGGGAACACTGCGCACTCTGCTCGCGGGTCGCCGAACCGTACAAAGTAAACTTTGGGGTTCAACCTCTGCATAAGGCAAATAAAAAGACCGCTAAGGCGGTCTTTTTATTTGCCGATGGCCGGGGTCGAACCGGCACGTGGCTTCCCACACAAGATTTTGAGTCTAGCACGTCTACCAATTCCATCACATCGGCTTATTTACTTGTCATAAAAAAATCTTACCAAAAAAATTTATTTTTTCAAGAACTTTTTTTTATTATATTCCCTCTAATATCTGCCCGACTTTCCGATACTATTTTTTTATCAAATGTAAGATAAAATTTATATGAAAAATTTTATACTTCTTATCACAACAATTTTAATCCTAACCCAAAGTGCCTACGCGACAACCTTCACCGGCGGTGTTACCAAAGTGGGTGAAAAAGAAAGCAACCAAATTATCGACTCAAACACCAAGCAAGGAGTCGAATTTGCCAAAATCACAATCCCTCAAAAAAACTTTCGCACCTACTCCGATGCCAACGGAAATTTTGAACTTAAAACAGTCAAAATTAGCCAACCCACAATCATGAACGTCGAAAAAGAAGGCTACAGACCTTTCTCAATCACAATCAACAACTCGGAAAGCCTAAACAACCCGATGAAAATAGAAATTGTAAAAAGCGAAGCCGCAGACATTTCTCTTGATACGGAAATTCTTCATTTGGGTGATAACAGTTTTTCCAAAAACTCAGCCAATGCCGCGGATTTTAAGCTCAAATCAATGGGCCCGTATTACTCAAAAGATTTTATAATGACCTCAAACGCAAAACGCAGCACAAACTATCTTGTGATAGGTTCAATCGTAGGACTTGATACAAGACTTGCCAAATCAATGGGACAAAACAGAATAAGAACGAGCGCCTATTCAAGCCCCGCCGAAATATACTTTAACGGCAGAAAAATCGGCGAATTACAAATTAACGGCGACGGACAAAGGGTTAAAATCCCAAACGCACTTATTAAAGCCGACGCC
>CANQSZ010000094.1 GCA_947626645.1 Candidatus Gastranaerophilales bacterium | reverse complement strand
ATCTTTTACCTTATCGGTCAAAGTGTACAAACCTTCCGATATTATTATTTTTGACGGTTTTGCTAATGTGTAATTATCATGTCTTATCGCCGTTCCCGACATATCATACTTCGGCAAATATACCGATTTGCCCGCCATCAATTCTTTTATATGCCTGTGCATTAACTCTAATTCCAATGCCTCGGGTACATCCAAATCATAATTCTTCGCAAATTCCGCAAAACTCCCCGCAGCTTTTACCATTTCAGATCTGTCATAATAATAATCGTCGGTATTAACCCTAGTTACTGCATTTTCTATTTGGTAGTCATTTGCGTAAGATTCTATCGTATTTATTATATCCAATGTTATTGTAGATTTACCGCTCGCCGTTTCACCCGCTATTCCTATTGATGCCGGTCTGTCCGTCTGTCCTAACACAAATTTTGATATTTTTGATATTATTGCCGGCTTGTAACTTACCAATATCGAACCTCTTGATTTTAATTCGTCTTGAAATATTTTGTTTATTCGGTTTTCAATGATTTGTACTTTGTTAATCGGGGTCGAAACATACATCTTGGTTGATGTCATCGACGATTCTTTTTGTTTGTTAAGTAAATTCAACATACTTTTCCTTTGCGGTTTTCTACAACTAACGTAGTCTTTCTTTGACTATATCAAAATTAAGTACAAAAAAAAATATTTTTTGCTACTTTGTAAACTTTAGTAAATATATTTTTACATTTTAATAAATTTTAGCAATTTTTCAACATAAATTTTGTTTATTAAATTATAAGGTTAATGTAGGAGTTATTTTATGGCTATATCTGTAAGTAATGTAAATATGTATTCTCAATCAAATAATGTCGTACCAACCGGTAAAAGACAGAAAAATGTTTCTCGGACTGAAAAACCTAAAATGGTTATTATAAAACGCCCTGACGGAAAATATATCGTTATGACCAAAGAACAATTCATACGTTATATTATCGAACATCAACACAAGCACCAACCCCCAAAAGCCGACCCGTATATCTTGGGCGAATTGGAAAACGGTGTTCGTATCATCGACAGCGACAGTGTTAAAGTTCCTGCGACTCGGGGCTCATCTGCTCCTAACCAAAATCAATGCCCGCCTTCTAAAATTCATGAGTATGAAGAAAATATTTATATCGACAACGAGCAAATTGATGATTTCAGGCAAGGAAAACGCGGCGATTGTTACCTTTTAGCCTCTTTAATGTCTGTAAAAAGTACAAAAGACGGGCAGGAGGTCTTGAAAAATAATATTCAAAAAAACGATGACGGCTCTTATACCGTAACTTTACCCGGTGCCGTTATTGCCAAAAATCACTACATCGAAGAAGGAAAGGGTGATAAATGTGCCATAACGGGTGTCTATAAAATTTCAGCCGATGCAATAAAAAAAGCACAGTCGCTTTCGGGTAAATCTTACGCTTACGGCGATTTAGAGGTTATTCTTTTTGAACTTGCAATGGAAGCATTTAGAGCTGAAGTTGTCCAAACAAATAAAGCATTAGGTCAAAAAAGTGAAAAATATCTCGCAGGACAATTCGGTCCGATGAGCGAAATCGATACTCTCAACGGCGGGCAAATGTATGATGCGATTTTTATTCTGACAGGTCAAAAATCCGATGTTTATGAGGCTAAAAAGAATAAAAAACCGATGCTGTATATCCCCGGTAAATACGGATACGTCGATGAAAACGGTAAGCCGATTAATAAAATGTCTTGCCTTGTAGGCTCCGCTAAATCTGATGTTGTTGAAGTTAATCACGTCTATGACAAAGAATCTGATTTACAAAAATTACTTGATAAATACAAAGGAAAAGAAAAAGAATATTCAATAACCGTCGGTTTTGCAGTCGGAAGAACAGGACCCGACGGTGTTACCAAAAAAGGCGGCGGACACGCTTTGGCGGTTACAAAAATTACCGATGATTATGTTGAAGTCGTTAATCCTTGGGATACCGCAAAACGCGAACGTATCCCAAGAGATGATTTTGAAAAAATGGCACTCTGTCTTAATGTTGCACCTGTTTCCGAAAAACATTCCGATAATTTATATGCCGATTTGAATTTGAATCGTAATAACAAAACCGGCAATCCCTTTTTCGGCGACCTTCTAAACAGAGTATGCCGCTCATAATTGTATTTTGTAAAAATGTTCGTGTGTGCGTTTTATGAATATAAATGCCGCTTTGTAAACTTTTGTAAATTTATCTTTACATTTAATTAAATTTTGGCAATTTTTCAACATAAATTTTGTTTATTAAATTATAAATAAACAGAGAGGAGATATTTCATGGTTTCTTTTGACAAAGTAAATCTGTTTTCACAGATTAATAATACGACATCAACCGATAAAGGGCAGGGTGCTCATTCGGTTAAAAATTCCAAATTGATTGTTTTTAAACGCTCTGACGGGAAGTCTGTCGTTATGACAAGAGAACAATACATCCGCTATATTGCCGAACATCAACGCAATAATCAAAATCCTGCAAAAAATACCCCATATCACTTGGGCAAATTGGACAACGGTGTTCGTATCATCGATAGCGACAGTGTCAAAATTCCCGAGAAACGGGGATCATCTGCTCCCAATGCAAACCAGACTTCGCCTTCTAAAATTCTGAGCTACCAAGCAAATATTTATATCGACAACGAGCGAGTTGATGATTTCAGACAAGGAAACCGAGGTGATTGTTACCTTTTAGCCTCTTTGACATCCATAAAAAATACAAAAGAAGGACAGGAGGTTTTGAAAAATAATATTCAAAAGAACGGTGACGGTTCTTATACCGTAACTTTACCGGGTGCCGTTATTGCCAAAAATCATTATATCGCGGAAGGAGACGGCGCTAAATGTGCCATCACGGGCGTTTATAGGATTTCGGCAGCGGCAATAAAAAAGGCGCAGTCGCTTTCGGGTAAGTCTTATGCCTACGGCGATTTACAAGTTATACTTTTTGAACTTGCCATGGAAGCATTTAGAGCTGAAGTTGTCCAAACAAATAAAGCGTTAGGGCAAAAAAGTGAAAGATACCTTGCAGGACAATACGGTCCGGTGAATGAAAGTGATACTTTGAGCGGCGGGCAAATGTACGATGCGGTCTTTATTCTGACCGGTCAAAAATCCGATGTTTATGAAGCTAAAAGTAATAAAAAGCCGATGCTTTATACCCCCGGCAAATACGGATACGTAGATGCAAACGGCAAGCCGCTGAGTTCAAAATCGGAACAAGCAAAATCAGGTGTTCTTGCAGTTAATCATGTTTACAACAAAGAATCTGATTTACAAAAATTACTTGATAAATACGAAGGAAAAGAAGACCAATTTTCAATCACCGTTTCTTTCAGAGTTGCAAAAACAGGACCTGACGGTGTTACTAAACAAGGCGGCTCTCATGCTTTGACGGTTACAAAAATTACCGATGATTATGTTGAAGTCGTCAATCCTTGGGATACAACAAAACGCGAACGCATCCCCAGAGATGATTTTGAAAAAATGGCAACGGGTCTTACTGTCGCGCCTGTTTCCGAAAGGCATTCGGATAATTTATATGCCCAATTGAATCCCAATCATGATAATAACGGGGCAAACAACTCAATTTTAAATCAAATTGTAAATATATTACAATCACATAACAAATAACTGTTTATGCTATAATATTCCCGTAAACAATGTGTGAGGGAGTATTTCATGAATATTAATAAAAATTATCAAAATATATCTGACAGTTATTTATTTTCGACCATTGCAAAAAAAGTAAACGAGTTCGCTTTATCAAACCCCGACAAAAAAATTATCAGGCTCGGAATTGGCGATGTTACTCTGCCTTTATGTAAAGTGGTAGTTGATGCTTTAAAATCGGCATCCGATGATATGGGTGTCAAAGATTCTTTCCGCGGTTACGGGCCGGAGCAAGGCTACGATTTTCTCAAAACCAAAATTCAAAACTACTATTGCAATTTCGGTGTAAATCTTGATTTAGACGAAATTTTTGTCTCAGACGGTGCTAAATCCGATTTGGGTAATATTTTGGATTTGTTTGATGTAAATAATACAGTTTTGGTTCCCGACCCTGTCTATCCGGTTTATGTTGACACAAACACCATGGCGGGAAGAAAAATAATCTTTATCGACGCAACAGAACAAAATAACTTCCTTCCGCTTCCGGATAAATCCGTTAAAGCCGATATAATTTATTTATGTTCACCGAATAATCCGACCGGTGCGGTTTATAATAAAGCTCAATTAAAAGCGTGGGTTGATTATGCAAACGAAAATAATGCGGTTATTCTGTTTGATTCGGCTTACGAATGCTTTATAACGGATGATGAACTTCCCCGCAGTATCTACGAAATAGAAGGTGCAAAAACCTGTGCTGTTGAATTTTGTTCGCTTTCCAAAATGGCGGGATTTACCGGCACAAGATGCGGTTATACCGTTGTTCCTAAAGCTCTTGAAAACGGTATATTGAATAAAATGTGGCTCAGACGCCAAACGACAAAATTTAACGGTGTTGCATACATTATCCAAAGAGCGGCTGAAGCTGTATTCACCCCCGAAGGTCAAAAAGAAATTCAACAAAATTTGAACTATTACAAAGAAAATGCTAAACTTATCTCGCAAGTTTTGACTAAACACAATATTTGGCATATCGGAGGTAAGCATTCGCCTTATATCTGGTTGAAATGTCCTAATAATATGACTTCTTGGGAATTTTTCGATTATTTGTTAAATAATGTTCAAATTGTCGGAACTCCCGGCTCAGGGTTTGGTACAAACGGCGAAGGTTATTTCAGGCTGACGTCTTTTGGAAGCAGAGAAAATACTCTCGAAGCTGTTCAAAGGCTCGATGCGTTTTTAAATTGATTTAATAAATCTTAATATTCGTTGGGATTGTAGCAATTATTTCTTTTGTGCCGTTTTATATATTATATGTAGTGTAATGCAGGAGATAATATGATAAATCCGGTATCTTTAAACAGTTATTACAGTGTAAATAACGCACAAAAAACAGGCAATAATGCGGTTTTAACCACCGAACAAAATCCTGTTTGTCAGACAAAAAATTCCAATACAGTCAATTCCGCTTATCCGGCGAATTATTACATGCAGGATTTAACTGCCGATAAAAAAAATGATATCTTTACGGTTTTTGATAAAATAAAAGACAAAGTCGGAAAAGACTTTGCTCAAGCTGCTTATCATGAGCTTGTAAAATATTACGGACTTGAAAAATCGGCGCCTTCTGATATTACGTGGGAAAAGAACGAAGGTCGCCCCATAATTGGTGATTACAGATTCTACGACAATTCTATTGTCTTTTATACCGATTATTTCTTAAAACAAAGCAAAGCCGAACAGCTTGCTACAATTGCGCATGAATTAACTCATTGCAAGCAGCTTGTTAATATGCTTACAACAGAAGGAATTAGTGTTGAACAAGTTGCTTATTCTTATGCGGTTTCCGATATGAGAGCGATGCTTGTGAGAAATCCCAAAGTTATTGCTATGTACAATCAGGCAAAACAAAACGGAAAAGAAAAAGAATTTATGCAAATGATGATTCAAGTCGGTACTAAAAAAACCGCAAATGAACTCAGACAGGCTCATGCTCAGACTTTGCAATTGCCAAAACATCCTTTAAATTCCCCTGAAGGTAAAGAGGCTCAAAATGCTTTAATTGCCCAGTTTAATTACAACGGTGCCGATATGGACTCGTACAACAAATGCCCGCTCGAAAAACAGGCAAAAGATATCGAAAATGCCGTTAGAAACGCATATTATCTTTATTTGAATAATAAAAAATAATTAATTTTATTTAATATTTTTTCATATTTTGATAAATATTTGAAATCATGGTGTATAATAGCACTGAAAGCAAGTTGCTAATCGGGGTTAAGACTATGATTAC
>CANQSZ010000093.1 GCA_947626645.1 Candidatus Gastranaerophilales bacterium | reverse complement strand
TGAATGCCATTTCTCTGCCGTCAGGTAAAATGATTTTTGTTAACTGAGGATAAACTCTTGCGTTTTTGTTGAACCAACGAGGATCTTTAACGTCAAGAACCGTTCCGTAGAATGTAGAACCTGCCGGAATTAATCTTGTTCCTTCAACTGTTGTGATATCTTCAGGGTTTGTGAATGTAACACAATCACCTGCTGCGTGTAATTTTGATTTGAATTGTTCAGCGAATGCAACTTCTAATACGTTACCTTCTTTGATGATGTTTCTCAAATTAGTAATGGTAACTTCGTCGCTCGGAGCTTTTTTGTTAACAGCCAAGTGTTCTGTTCCTAAAACAGTTTCGGGAACACCTTTGTATTGGTCTTTAACCAAGCTCAATCTTTGTTTCAATCTGTATAACAATACGGCAGCTTCTGCTCTTGTTAAATCTTCCGTAGGTCTTAATTCGTTTTCGTTCGGATGATTTACGTAAATTCCGTAAGACAATGTTTTTGAGTAAACTCTCTTAGCCCAAGACGGAACTTTTTCAGAATCAGCATATTTTGAAAGAATACCTCTTTCAACGGTACCATCAATTGTGATGTGGCTGATAACAGATTGCGCTTCATCTCTTAAGATATGACCGTCAGGTCTGAATGTACCGTCAGGATATCCATATACCAAACCTAATTGTTGTGATCTTGCAATCGGTGCATACTCTTTGCTTGTAGATGCAACATCGGAGAATCTGTAAGAAGATGTTACCTGCAAGTTTTCATTGCCTAAAACTTTTAACAATGCTTTAACAAAATCAACTCTTGAGATTTTGTTTTCCGGATAAAAGTTTCCGTTTTCCAAACCTAAAACAGAGTCGCCAACAACACTTGATATTTCGGTTTGAGCCCAGTAACCTTTTGCTACGTCACCGATACCTGCGTAAGCGAAAGCCGGGATAGCGTTTACAGTAAGCATTCCGCATACTAATAATCCTGCTAATAATTTTTTCATTTTTACTTCCTCACTCTTTCTAATAAAAATAGTAAACCATTATCGTGAACAATTATATAACAAGAGAAATAAAATGTAAAGTAGTAATGTCGATTATTTTTTACAGACATTCTCGGGATGAGCGGAATTAGAAAGGACTATTTCGTAATATTCGTTCTTGTCGATATTTACGCCCATCGTTTTAACGTCGCAGTATTTTTTCTTCTTTTTGGTAAGTAATTTTTTATAATCTTGTCCCATAAAAATATTTTAGCATGAGAAAATTTCACTAAAAAGCGAATTTTAAATAACAATTAAGAAATATTACCGACGGTTAAACAATTTCACTTGCAAAATAAATATATTTATAATACTATAATTTATACAGAAACGTGCGTCGGTGGATTTTTGTGTGGAAAAAGTCATTAACACCGATTAAGGAATTAAAATTAAGTTTAGTTTAGAAATATAAAGGAAAGCAAAAATGAATAACCCAATTATTGACGAATTAGAAAAAGGATATTTAGCAAAAGATTTACCTGAACTTAATGCCGGAGACACAGTAAAAGTTTTCGTAAAAATTATAGAAGGAAACAAAGAAAGAGTACAGGCGTTTGAAGGTACAATCATAAAATTACACGGTTCGGGATTAAACAAGACAATGACCGTGAGAAAAGTATTCCAAGGTGTAGGAGTTGAGCGTGTATTCTTGATTAACTCCCCCAGAATCGACAAAATCAACGTCTTAAGACGCGGGGATGTAAAACGTGCAAAATTGTACTACTTGAGAGAACGCTCAGGAAAAGCAACTCGTATTAAGGAAAAAATTGAAAAAAGATAAAACTCATATTCACTGGTATCCGGGACATATTGCAAAGGCTGAAAAAAAGCTAAAAGAGCAGCTTTCACTGGTGGATGCCGTGATAGAAGTTATTGATGCGAGATTGCCTATATCAAGCAGTTATGACAATATATCGGAGCTTCTTAACGGAAAGCCCCGATTTTTGTTGGTTAACAAATCGGATTTGGTCGATAAAAACGAGCTGGAAAAATTTATACGATACTTAAAATCAACAACAAAAACCGCCGTAATACCGACAAGTTCAAAAAATTCAAAAGACATAAATACGATAGTAAAACAGGCAATAGAGCTGTCAGAGCCGCGCATACAGGCGATAATGGCAAAAGGACTGTTAAGACGCGCGGCAAGAATAATGGTTGTCGGGATGCCCAACGTCGGCAAATCGAGTATTATAAACAAACTCACCAAATCTTCAAAAACAAAAACCGGAGCAAAGGCGGGTGTAACAAGGCAGCAGCAGTGGGTAAGAATTAACCCGCAATTAGAGCTTTTAGATACCCCCGGAATTATTCCGATGAAGCAGCAAGACCAACAGAGAGCAATAAAATTGGCTTTTGTTAATTCCGTTTCCGAAAACGCTTATTCTAATGAAATTGTGGCACAAGAGCTTTTGGATATTTTAGACGAAAAACAGGCAAAAATTTTCAGGCAATACTACAAAATTCCCGACGATACGGAATTAACACTGGATAACATTTCCAAAGAACGCAACTGGCTTTTAACCGGAGGGGGCAGTGATACCGAAAGAACGTCCGTATATATTTTAAGAGATTTCCGCGAAGGTAAAACAGGAAAATTTATCTTAGACAAATTGCCCGAAACTTAAAAATAAAAATGCCGATGTTTGTTCTTACATCGGCTTTATATACTCTCTTTTCTAATGTGAAGTGTTTTATTTTACAGCGGATAGGTTAGCCTTAATACCCGCATCGGAATTAATCGCGCAGGCGTTTGCATACGCCAAAGTCCGACGCTTTTTAGCTCCTCTTAATATTAATTCAACACACTCGCATCTGTTGTATGAAGGTGTTGTTAATTTCTTTAACATAAAAAAAATACTCCTTAAATTCTAATTACAGATATGTTATCGGCACAATTTTCAAAAACTTTAGAATTTAAGAATAAATATTAACAAAAATTAATAAAATCAAAAAAGCGACAACTGTTTTTCAAAATGTTTTTGCAGAAAAGAGCGTCTGTGATACTTTGACAAACCGTATTCATCAATAGCTTTAAGGTGTTCGGGGGTAAGATATCCCGAATTTCTGTTCCAGCCGTATTGGGGAAATTCTTTTGAAAGTTCATCCATATACCTGTCGCGGGTAACTTTTGCCAACACACTTGCCGCCGCCACGGATGCGGATTGTCCGTCGCCGCCTACCACATATTGTTGAGGATAGTCGTAATTTTTTATAAGTTTATTCCCGTCAACAATTGTTATAAAATCCTTCAATCCCGCTTTTTGTATAACATTTTCACATGCCGATTTCATTGCTTTGAGGGAAGCATTTAAGATATTTATTTTTTCGATTTCATCAACATCAACACTGACAACCGAATAAACAGAATTTGAAACAATAACCCCGTACAAATTTTCTCTGCTGCATTTGGAAAGTTTTTTTGAATCGTTTAACTTTTCCAAATCTTTTATAAGCGCATCGCTGACATTGGGGAAATAGACCGCGGCAGCAAAAACACCGCCTGCGGCAGGTCCTCTGCCCGCTTCGTCTGTTCCTACCACTACCCCGCATTTTTTGTCAAATTCAAACAACTCTTTCATAAATATTATTTTATTATAAAAAAAATATTATCAAAACAATTTATAACCTGAAATCCGACAAATCCGCAAAAGAAAAAGTTGCCAAAGATTATCTGGCAACATTAAATAAACACGAGGATATTAAGAGAGAGAGTATAAAAAAACTTTTTTTTGCTTAAATCCTATTCTATTTAATTGAGAATTTAATTTTTCTTTTTCCCGTTGAATGATTTTATTCATTCCCCTTACATATATATAAACGTTTTTTTTGCAAAAAAATTGCCTTTTTTAGTAAATGTTGTTAATAATTCTTAAATATTGCGGGTTTTTCAATACAAAGTATATATTATATATTTAAAAAACATGTATAAAAAATAAAAATGCTTAACAAAAAAGATCCTGAAATAAATTCAGGATGACATGTTTGGCGAAGTTGAGGATGACACATTTGGTATGGTTCAGTATGACATGGTGTGCGTGTGTCATGCTGAACTCGTTTCAGCATCTAATTCCCTCTCCCCTTGAGGGACACTAGCCGAACCGGCGAAACTTGTTGAGCCGAGTGAGACTGCGTGCCGTATGGCTGAGGGTTAGGGAAAATAATCCTTTAATTTCCCCTCTCCCCTCGAGGGAGAGGGTTAGGGAGAGGGGGCAAGTGCCACTACTTTCAATACAAAGATCCTGAAACAGCTAATGACTTCGTCAACGCATACAGGCTCAGTCATCCTCACTTCGTTGCGGTGCTTCGCTTTGTAAAGTTCAGGATGACATGTTTGGTAGGGTTTAGGATGACATGTTTGGTAGGGTTTAGGATGACACAGTTGGCGAAGTTGAGGATGACATTGGTATTCAGGATTACAATAACAAAAAAAATCACCCATGACGAGCATGAGTGATTTTTATAAAAAATACGAATAACTATTTATTCATCGCTTCTGCAACGGCAACCGCGCAAGCAACGGTAGCACCGACCATGGGGTTGTTACCCATGCCGATAACGCCCATCATCTCAACGTGCGCCGGAACCGAGGATGAACCCGCAAATTGAGCATCACCGTGCATTCTGCCCATGGTATCCGTCATACCGTAAGAAGCGGGACCTGCTGCAACGTTGTCAGGGTGCAAGGTACGACCTGTACCGCCGCCTGATGCGACAGAGAAGTATTTTCTGCCGTTTTCCCAGCACCATTTTTTATAAGTACCGGCAACAGGGTGTTGGAAACGTGTCGGGTTGGTTGAATTACCCGTGATTGAAACATCAACACCTTCTTTAACCATAATAGCAACACCTTCCGATACGTCATCCGCACCGTAGCAGCGAACTTTTGCTCTTTCTCCGTCAGAGAATGCCGTTTCTTTAACGATTTTTAATTCGCCTGTTTTGTAATTATAATCGGTTTCAACGTGAGTAAATCCGTTAATTCTTGCAATAACGTAAGCCGCGTCTTTGCCAAGACCGTTCAAGATAACTCTGAGCGGTTCTTTTCTGACTTTGTTAGCGTTTCTTGCAATACCGATAGCGCCTTCGGCGGCAGCAAAAGATTCATGACCGGCTAAAAAGCAGAAACATTTAGTTTCTTCTCTTAACAACATTGCGCCCAAGTTACCATGACCGATGCCGACTTTTCTTGTGTCGCCGACAGACCCAGGAACTGCGAATGCTTGCAAGCCTAATCCGATAGCCTCTGCTGCATCTGCGGCATTTTTAATACCTTTTTTAATAGCGATTGCACAACCCAGTGTGTATGCCCACGATGCGTTGTCAAACGCAATCGGCTGAATGCCTTTAACGATTGAATCTACATCAATTCCTTTTGACAAACATAATTCTCGTGCCTCATCCAAGGTTTTGAACCCGTATTCAGGCAAAACTTTTTTCAAAGTAGATTCACGTCTGTCTTTTCCTTCAAAATTTGCCATAATTTATTTTCCTTTTTCTTAATAAGTATCAAAATCAACAAAAACCCGCTAATTATTCTTTTCTCGGGTCAATAGTTTTAACGGCTTCCGAGAATCTGCCGTAAGTACCGATATTCTTTTCGTACGCTTCTTTAGGGTCAACGCCTGCTTTGATTGCGTCCATAACTTTACCTAAATTAACGAACTTGTAACCGATAACTTCGTCATTCTTATCCAAACCGAGTTCAAGAATATAACCTTCTGTTAAAGAAAGGTATCTTACGCCTTTTTGCTTGGTTGAATGGATTGTACCGCACATAGAGCATAAGCCTTTGCCCAAATCTTCCAAACCGGCACCGACAGGCAGACCGTTTTCCGAGAATGCGGTTTGAGTTCTGCCGTAAACGATTTGCAGGAACAATTCTCTCATCGCAACGTTGATGGCATCGCAGAC
>CANQSZ010000092.1 GCA_947626645.1 Candidatus Gastranaerophilales bacterium | reverse complement strand
GTCGTTTTGCCTGATACGTTTTGCAACGGTAAATCCGTCAACATCGGGCATCATAACGTCTAATATAATCAAAGACGGCAATTCCTGCTTTGCAAGAGCAAAAGCCTTCACTCCGTCAAAAGCCTGTACAACTCTATATGCCGCCAACTCTAAATTGACTTTAATAAGTTCGTTTATTGCAACATCATCATCGACTACGAGTATAGTGTTATTCATAGTCAAAATATTATAATAAAATCAGGCAATTTAAAACAGGTTTAATAAAACTTAATATTTAAAATAAACTTAAAAAGTATATATGAGTGTAATTATGACGATTATTGAATTAGGATAAAAAATAAAAATAAAAAAAACTAACAAAAAATAATTTTTTAGAGTATTATGTAATAGTGTTAAAAATATACATTTATTTATAAGGAGAAACGCAAATTGGCATATACAATAACAAACACATTTGAAAAAAATTCGGAAACAGATGAAATACATCTCGGACAACACGTGTTGGCGGAATTTTTTGAATGTGATCCTAATATACTTAACAGTATAGACAAAGTTGAAAAATACATGGTTGATTCTGCACTGGAGTGCGGAGCAACGATTGTACAAAAATGTTTTCACATGTTTAACCCGTACGGAGTATCGGGGGTTGTAATAATATCCGAAAGTCATCTGGCAATACATACATGGCCGGAATTGGGTTATGCGGCGGTGGATTTATTCACTTGCGGAAATAAATGCGACCCGAAAATTGCTTATGAATTTCTTAAAAATAAATTCAGCTCAAAAAGAGCAAGTTTCACCGAACTTAAAAGAGGCATTATTTCAAGAGAAACTATGAAAGTTCTTGAAAAACCGTTTGAAATAATGGCTCAAATTGAAAGCTGAAATTAAATAAGATTAAATAAAATAAAATAAAATTAAATTAAATTAACCAAACAAAAAAATTATATCCGACAAGAGAGCAAAAAAATTCTTGTCGGGTTTTTATATAGATACAAGAAACAAAAAAGGAGAAAAAAAATGAAAATCACCCCAAAAAATTTAGAAAAAACAACAATCAGTCTGAAAAGCATAATTGAGAATGCTCACGAATACTTCAGACCTGACGAATTATTCACAAAAGAAGAAAAGGTTATAGCAAAAGAGGCGTCATACTTTTCACCGTCTGCGCTTGTAAAACCGGCAATTGAAGATTTTAAACCGGAAATAACGTATTACGAATTTTAGAAATTTATAAATAAAACAGAAAGGACAACAAACATGAACATTTCACCCGTAAACGCTTATGGGAACCAACCAAAGGCTTATGCGCCAAGATTTCAAGGTTCAATAACAGAATATCAAAATTTACCTCAAAAGAAAAGTACGACTAAAAAAGTTTTGTTATGGTCAGGCTTAGGCTTGGGTATAGTAGCAGTTGCGGCATTTTTATTGAAGGGCAAAGGAATTAGAAATTTATTTAAAAAACCGACTTCACCGGAAATTCCGACAGAGTCCGCTAAACCGAAAGCTAAAACATCGAAAGGTAGAACTCAAAAACGGAAAACTCCTCAAACACCGTCAGCAAAAACAGAAACATCGTTAACGGTAAGCCCCTTAAAAGATACTAATGCCCCAAAAATTACCGAGGCAATCGAAATACCTTTGAAAGATACAAATGCGCCAAAAGTAAGTAAATTGTCACGTATAGAAACTGAGTGTAATGTTGAAAATGCCGGTAAATCAATTAAAAGCGGTGAAACAGGGTTGACATATCTTTACGACCAAAAAGGTTTTGTTATTTCGGTATTTGATGCAAACGGTAAGACTTTAAGAGCAGTTTATCGTAATGCAAACGGTTTTATTCACGGCTACCTCGACTATGTCCGTGATGCGAACGGTAATACAATGAAAATTATTTCCCGTAGGGCAGACGGTTCGATTAAAGAATATGTTAACTATATCTATGATTCGAACGGCAGGTTCGTAAAAGCAAGTCGCAGTAATGCTTGACGGGAAATTAAATAACAAAAAACCGCTCACATTCGGGCGGTTTTTTGTTTCGTCATCTTTAATAATTATTCAAATAATATTTAAAAGCGGCGGGAATATAATTAATCAAATCGTCAGCCATGACCGAATATTCCGTCAAATCTTTCCGCGCCAAATCACCGCAAATACCATGCAGCAAAACACCTAAAACACTTGATGTAAACACATCTGCCCCTTGAGCGGTTATTCCCGATATCATGCCTGTTAAAACATCACCCGAACCCGCTTTTGCCATCGCATTATTTCCGGTGTTATTTACATATTTCCTCCCCGAAAAGTCCGCTACAACCGTATTATGAGTTTTCAAAACCGTAACGGCATTATATCTTTTTGAAATGTTTAATGCCGCCGATTCAATATTATGCAAAACATCCTCTGACGAAACACCCAAAAGCCTTGCAGCCTCTTTAGGGTGTGGGGTTAGTACAACATTTTTAAACTTGCGTTTTATAAACAACTCAAAATTTTGAGAAAGTAAATTCAATCCGTCAGCATCAATAATTAAAGGCTTTTCGCTATCATAAACGGATATTACCGTTTTAAAAGAATTAAGTGCGACATCATCTGTTGAAAGTCCGCAGCCGATTTCAACAACATCAGCTATATTAAGATAATCTTTCAATTTATTTAGAGGTGCAAACACCACATTTTGAGTTTGAGCGGCAACGGAATTTATAACCCGTTCGCTCGAAACAAGATAACAATAACCGCAGCCTGATTTTAGGGCTGATACACTTGATAAATAGGCAGCACCCGACATATAATCAGACCCCGCAACATTTACCACTCTGCCGTAATCTGATTTATTGGAATTTTCAAACCTTTCGGGTAATTTATAATCCATTTTGTCTTACCGCCTCATAAGCTACAATAGCAACCGAATTAGAAAGATTTAAACTTCTTTGTCCGTCTTTCATGGGTATAGTTCTTGCGTTGGGATTTTTCACATATTTTTCGGGCAAGCCCCTTGTCTCCGGTCCGAAAACTATAAAATCACCGTCTTTAAACTTTATATCGGTATATAATTTATCGGTCTTAGTTGTTAAATAATAAAAAGTACCGTCGGGAAATTCGCTATACAAAGCATCCATCGACTCAAACTTTCTTATATCAACGCTATCCCAATAATCAAGTCCGGCTCTTTTAGTGTATTTATCGGAAAGTGAAAACCCGAGTTTACCGACCAAAAATAAACTTGCGCCGCAACATGCACAAAGCCTTGCAATATTTCCGGTGTTTTGCGGGATTTCGGGTTCATACAAAACTATGTTAAGTTTAGACTTCATCATCAAATAACTTTCCGCACTCCGCAACGACGGGAATCGCTCTTACCACACAGAAAATAATTGCAATCCAAGCAAGAATTACGGCGATTGATTTCACCTGATTAGCCAACGAAACATCTAAAGACGGGATATAAGCAAAAATAAGCAAGACAAAAGCCGCAACTTTTGCAACCGCATAAGTCGTTTTCATGAATTTTGAAGCGCAGATAAATTTACCCCATTTTGTAGTCTGCATTCCAAAAGGTGTCATACCTTTAGTCAGTGCAACACTTCTGATGTTATCGGTTATATAAGCTCTTGTAACACAAATCAGCGGGAAAATAACCGGCAGCCACCCGACAACCGCAAATACAATCCAATAAATTGCCTCGATAATTCTGTCGCCCATTATATCAAGCACTGCACCCAATTGCGACGATTGCCCCAACTTTCTTGCAAGATAACCGTCAACCGCGTCCATTGAAAAAGCAATTATGGTAAGAACCAAAGATAAAACATAGGAATTAAAAGTATGATGAAACAAAAGTCCGAGCGCAATAAACGCGATAAAAATTCTGCTTATCGAAACAATATTTGCAGTATTATTCTTAATATTCATCTAAAGTTAACCTCATCCCTACTTTTTGGTTCTTGAAAGCGCATAATCGACATTATCTAAATTTTTAGCTCTGTCGCCGAGCATGATTTTTTCTGCTTCTTCCAAGATACTTACGACAATAAATCCGTTTTCGCCGTCTGACCTTGCTTTTTTACCTGTTTCACAGCAGCTTATAAAATGCTGACATTCAAGTTTTAACGGTTCAATTTCAAGATAATCAAGCTGAACATTTTCAATAGTTCCGGCTTTGTAATTATCATAAATAGTCAATTTATGCTCGGGAACGGTATCATCCAGAATAGCCGTCGCTTTGGTACCTCTTACAAGCAATTGAACATGCTTTCTGGGGGTAATCCAACTGTCTGTGATATGAGCAACCGCACCGCCTTCCATTTGAATACCTATATGCGTTATATCCATAATATCGTTACCGTCAGACGAACATCCGATAGCCGATATTACCCTTTTCGGGTTTTTACCCAAAACATAGCTAATCATCGAAACATCATGAGGCGCTAAATCCCACATAACACTTCTGTCATTTTTGAAATAATTTATATTAAGTCTGTCGCTTTGAGCATAAACGATATCGCCCAAAACGCCTTCTTCAACAAGCATTTTTAATCTGTTAACGGCAGGGTGATACAAAAGAAGATGACCGACCATTAAAATTAAACCTTTACTGTCAGCTAAATCTTTTAAATCTTTAGCCTCTTTTGCAACGGTTGAAATCGGTTTTTCGACGTAAACGTGTTTGCCGGCTTCAAGCATAGCTTTAACAAACTTGAAATGAGTATGACTCGGCGTAACAACAACCACGCCTGTTATGGCATCATTATTTAAAATATCGTGAAAATCTTTTGTCGTCTTAACTCCGGAGTATTCCGCTCTGACTTTGGCAAGATTTTCTTCGTCCAAATCGCAAACCAATTCCAGCGCATTCAGATTGTAAAAATTACGAACAATATTACGTCCCCATAGTCCGCAGCCAAGCACTGCTATTCTCTGTTCTGTCATATCCGATTAACCTTTTTATCTGTCAACTGTCTTTTTTTTCATTATAAAACCTGAAAATAATTTTTGCAAATGCTTAATAATTCCGACGATTACGACGTTCATTCTCCCGAACATTTTTATAAGCCTCGGTACGCATATTATACATCTGCTCATATCGTTCCATAAACAAATTCTTATCCTCCGGAGGAAATTTTGCGCTGAGTTTGTTAAGTAATTGCGGAGGAATTTGCGCAAATTTAACAATTCTGTCAATAACCTCATCCGTCATAGGATAAAGATTTTTGTAATTTTGATGGTAAATATGACGGCATTCAGCCTCGGCTTGCACGGTATATTTCATAACCTGTTCACCCAATTTGCAGGTTACGATGTTGTTGTCAAAAAATATCCCTTTATATTCGCCCAAAAGAAGGCGGATAATCAAATCGTAATCGGCAAGCAATTGGAACTTAACATCAAAATAACCGACTTCTTCCAAAACGCTGCGTTTAAAAAACATGGCTTGTCTGGGGCAGGGCGAAACCTGAAACGTATTATAAATCGCAGGATTAAATTGGAAAACATAGCCTTCGGGGTGTCTGCAATAAGACGGAAAGAAACAAAAATCAGCATCTTCCGCTTCCATAACATTAACCACGTCGGCAATTCCCGTGATATCATGATAAAAGTCATCGCAGCTTAAAAAAGAAACATACTTGCCTTTTGCACGCATAACACCTTTATTCATCGCATCAAACTTGCCCCTGTCCGGTTCGGAGAAAAAGTTTATAAATCCGCTGTTTTTATACTCTTTCAATATCGAAACCGTATCATCGGTTGAAGAATTATCCATGATAAGATGTTCAATATACGGATAAGTTTGCCTGTCCAATAAATCAATCAACAAAGTAAAATCATCGGTAAGATTATTTTCTACGACATTGTAAGTAGGTGTGATAACTGTTACATCAGGTTCATACATCTTTTTTACCTCTTGTTGTTAGTAATTCATATACACGTTGCGCAAAATCTGTTCCTCAATATTTTTCTTATCGGCAGAGGAAGTTTTTGCATCATTAATCATAATATCAAATACGTAAGTCCTG
>CANQSZ010000091.1 GCA_947626645.1 Candidatus Gastranaerophilales bacterium | reverse complement strand
CCATGTTATCCGTCAAATTATTACACGGATAAACTCAACACAAACACAAACACAAATACCAACACCCCGCCAACACAAACAGGTGACCAAAATACTCAAAACAACACTTCCCAAACAACTCAAACAAACACAACTTCTGAAACTAAAGTTCAGGAGACAAAAAAGGAAGATGAACAAAAGACCGAAAAGAGAAAAATTGTTCAATTAACAGACGATTACATAAAAAATCTTGAGAATTACTTAAACAGTCAGGAAAAAGAATTACGAATAACCGCAGCGAAAGAAGTATATGAAAGATTATCCGAAGACGACTCCAGAAAAGACGACAAGGCATTGACGGCATTGATAAACAAGATGTTACAAGACCCCGCGGGTGAAGTCAGAGTATTAGCACTTGCAGCACTTGAAGAAAGGATTTGTACCGGCGATGATTACACCGTAAATCTTCTGACCAAGATGCAATCAGACAGTGCAAATTACGGAATGGACGCCGAAGATGCAAGCAAAATACTTCTGAAGATGTCAGGAAAAGTCGTAGAAAAAGAATTTCCGGTAAAAGAAACAAAAAATAACGACAAAAAAGAAAGTGATAAGGCATAGTTATGAGTGTAATAAGTTCTATAACAACGGCAATAAGAAATAACGCAGGCAAATACCTGATAAAAGGTGTAGGGCTTGGGGCATTGGGCTTGGTAGCGTACGATGCGCACTACATCGGAAAACTTGAATCCGATATTTATGCCACCGAAAAAGACGGTAAATCCGCCGGAAAATATTTGAATAACGCAATGTATTCAAACAATATGAGCCCGATTGAAGATAAGGTACGAGATTTCTCGTTAAAAATGGAGCTTGACCAATCTTATAAGAGATTTTTTAATAGCATAATAGGCTATGTAAAAGGGTTTGTCGGCATGCTGATTGAACATGTAGTTCCGTTGGGGCTTGGGCTTGGGGCATTGCTTTCTAAAGGAAAATTTGCAAAGATTAGTGCCGCAGGTTTGGGTGTTTACAGTATTTATGAAATACTCAAAAACTTCTTCGGCTGGGGAACTCCTAAAGGTCTGCCTTAGAGTTTAAGTATTTTTCGTACAAATCGGGGCGTCTTTTTTGAGTACGTTTCAACTGTTCATTGAAGCGAAATTCGTTAATTTCCTTATGATTACCGTTTAGCAAAACATCGGGAACTTTCAACCCCCGATAAACTCTGGGTTTTGTGTAGTGAGGATATTCCAACAATCCGTCAGAAAAACTGTCCTCGCGAGCGGATTCAATTTTGCCCAAAGTTCCGTCTAATTTTCTGCTGACCGCATCAATTACGCACAATGCCGGAAGCTCACCGCCCGTTAAAACAAAATCCCCGATTGAAATTTCAACCGGTTTTATAATTTCTCTGATTCTTTCATCAAACCCCTCATAATGCCCGCACAGCATAATTATTTGGTCATACTTGGAAAGCTCCGTAACCTTATTTTCATCTAACGGCTGACCTTGCGGGGATAACATTACGGTTATGGAGTTTTCGGATTTTTCAATACTTTCGTAAGCATCCACATAAGGCTGAACGGCTAAAACCATACCCGCACCGCCGCCATAAGGCGTATCGTCGACTTTTTTGTGCTTATCAAGCGTGTAATCTCTCGGATTTATCGCATTAACACTAAAAACACCGTTTTCTGTCGCACGTTTCATAATACTTACCGCGCAATAAGACTCTATTATTTCGGGAAATAATGTTAATACTTCAAAAATCATTCCAGTAAACCTTCAATGTTGTTTATAAAAATTTTCTTATCTTTTATATCGACAACCGGTACAAAAGCCTTGACAAAAGGAACTAAAGAAACATTTTTTGTATTGGTTCTGACGGAGATTAAGTCGTTAGCACCGTTGTTTGATACACCTATGACAAAGCCCAATTTTTCACCGTTAGAGTTGTCAAACACTTCCAAGCCGACCAATTCATCAATCAAAAACTCGTCCTCTGCCAAATTTTCTCTGATAATACTTTCTTCAACGAATAACAAACTGCCCTTCAAGGGTATAATTTCGTTAATATCATTTATACCTTTAAATCTTACAATCAGATAATTTTTGTTTGGTCGAACGGAAACAATTTCCAAAGGCAGATACTCGTTGTCTTTTTTTATATAGACAGACTTAAGCGAGGAGAAAAAATCCTGCTTATTTTTGGAATACCCGACTTTAACTTCACCTTTAATCCCATGAAAATTGAGGATTTTTCCGACAGAAATATACTTATCCATTACTGTTCGTCAGAAGCCTCCTCAGCTTCTTTTTTGGGTTTTCTTCCTCTTTTTTTCTTAGGTTCTTCCGTTACTTCAGCCGAAGTATCATCCTGTATGTTCTCAGCCGATTTTTGGTTTTTAAACTCCTCGGGAACATCAGGTCTGTCCTGATTCCAACGTTCCATACCCATTTGAGTACGAACAAGCCCGATTCCGACGTGAACTCTCCACTCATCCATTTTCAATTGAGCCGCAATAATTTTGTGGCAACCGATTGGAGGCAGAGGAAGCAATGGTTCATATAACATTTTTATTGCATTCATCTGATCGGGTGTAATTGCCAATTTTCGTTTCGGGAACGGTAATTTCGGCAACATCATCTTTTGTCTTATAAGATTTATGCCGAAAAATACTTTTCTTGGCTCTAATCCGATTTTTTCAGCGATAACTTCGTGCGCATCAGGATTAGGAAGCGGCAGCATTAACTTATAGAGCAATTCAATTTGTTCTAATTGCTCCTTACTTACTAAAAGCTGCTTAGGAGCTTTATTCCTGTTGTTGGGTCGCTTGTTGAATTTATTCGCACCTTGCGGTCTGCGATTGTTGCCGTAACCGCCGGTGCGGTTGTTAAATCCGCCTTGACGATTGTAGCCGCCTTGGGGTCTGTTATAAGCACCCTGTCTGTTATTACCGTAACCCTGCGGTCTGCGATTGTTGCCGTAACCGCCTTGACGATTGTAAGTGCCTTGCGGTCTGTTTTGTCTCTGGGGTTGCGGGCGATACGGTCTGGGGTTATCATCCCCGCCGCTTGAATAACTGTTATAAAACTGCGGTTTTTCATCCGACGACGCATCGGTTGATTGCAACGATGAAGATTGCTCATCACCGCCATCGCCTGACACCATCATCTTCTTATCCGGATACAAACAATCCGGACAAATGACCCTTTTCGGGTTTTTGGTTTCAAATTCTCTTCCGCATTTAATACACTTGTTTACATACATATATATAGCCTCTTAATTAGAAAAAATTCCGTACTAACAAAATAGGGGAAAATCCTCGCTATCATTAAACACAGTTTTCAAATAACAATAGTAATCCACATGTCAATTATAACATGGATTAAAATTAATTTCAAGCACTTTGTAAAACTATTTTTCCAAAATGAAGGTAACCGGTCCGTCATTAATAAGCTCAATATCCATCATAGCACGGAATTTACCCGTTTTACATTTAATGTTAAGATTGTTAATTTGCTTAACAAAATATTCATATAAATATTCTGCCGTATCTAAAGGAGCGGACTTATCGAAACTCGGGCGGGTTCCTTTGCGGCAATCACCGCAGAGCGTAAATTGAGAAACCACAAGTATTTCACCTTGAATATCCGATACGGAAAAGTTCATTTTTTCATTTTCGTCTTCAAAAATTCTCAACCGAGCAATTTTGTCGGCAAGTTTTTCGGCATTAATTTCGCAATCACCTTTTTCGACACCGACGAAGACCAAAAGTCCGGCACCGATACTTGAATATAACTTGCCGTCAATCGTAACGGAAGCATGCTTAACACGTTGAATTACCGCTTTCATAAACTACACCTTATTAAATAATTCATCTTTAGTAATTTTTCTTCCGCAAGATTTATCCTCATCGCAAAACCCGAGTCTTTCGCATTTGGGAACGAGATATTCTTTAAGCCACGGTTCTTCTTTAACCAAAGCATCGCACATATCTTTAACCATCATACGAATTTCGTATTGAGCGCGGGTACAAAGTCTCAAATTAGCAAGATGAATCATTTCTCTAAGGTTAAGACTTGCAACAAGAGAGCTTGCGGCGGCATTTGGCATAACAAAGCGCGCATCCTCAGGCGGAATACCTGCTTCAATAAATTCCTGATACTGATTAGAAATCTGCTCCATAAATTTAACAAATTTCTGTTTCAATTCGGGATTTTTGTCAATTGTAGGGGGGATTATGTAATCAAATTGACCTTTTTCTTTAACATAGCGTTGAGATTTTTGGGAAAAAGACATGTGGCGGTGTCGGACAAGCTGGTGAGTGCATGCTCTTGAAACATTTGAGATTGCAAAAGTAACTTGAATATGCTCAATGGTTGAATAATGCCCCGAACCTATGACACGTTTGATGAGCTTAAGCATCTTTTCTTCATCGTCAGTGCTTTCGTAAATATTTATCGGATAATCCGCACTGTAGCAAGTTCTGCAAGCAGTGTAGATTGTTTTCAACATATTTTTCG
This sequence comes from Candidatus Gastranaerophilales bacterium, assembly GCA_947626645.1. Taxonomy (GTDB): domain Bacteria; phylum Cyanobacteriota; class Vampirovibrionia; order Gastranaerophilales; family Gastranaerophilaceae; genus Zag111. Next base: position 1,570 of record CANQSZ010000091.1, on the reverse strand, counting down.
GTTTAGAAATCAAATTAACAACCGGTTTATTATCAGCATTCATCCCCAATCCTCTTTCTTTTTTTAATATGATAACCAAAATCACAAAGCATGGCAAGATGTTATTTTTGCACGAGGTATGGCGGGGAATTATTTTAAAATAATTGCAAACAAAAAGACGGGCAATTTTCCCGCCTTTTTGGTGAAATTATTATAAGATACGAATTAGTTTTTCTTGCCGTATCTTTTGTTAAATCTTTCAACTCTGCCTTCGGAGTCAAGGATTTTTTGTTGACCTGTGTAGAAGGGGTGGCAATTGTTGCAAATTTCAACCGTTAAACCTTCAACAACAGAACCTGTTTCGATTTCGTTACCACAAACGCATTTGATTGTAGTTTTCTTATAATCGGGATGTATTCCGCTTTTCATAATTACCTCTTTCTTTCAAGATTCCAAACTTGAATAATTGTTATTTATATCGACTAACAAGATTTTATAATAGTAAATTTGCAAAATCAAGTATTTTTTAAAAAAGGTTAAATTACCATTTTTTGAAGATGAAAAATACGGCAAGAATAATGAGGCAAAAACCGACAAGATAATTCCATTTAAACTGTTCTTTAAGGTAAAATACGGAGAAGAAGCTAAAAACCACGAGGGTAATAACTTCTTGAATGGTTTTCAATTGAGCGGCGTTATAGACATCATAGCCAATTCTGTTTGCGGGGACTTGGAAACAGTATTCAAAAAGGGCGATGCCCCAGCTTACAAGAACGACAAGCCACAGGGCTGCACTGCGGAATTTCAAATGACCGTACCAAGCAAAAGTCATAAATATATTTGAGATAAGTAACAGAATAACAGGTGTAACAGCTTTAATCATGATAGAACCTCAAACTCCCTTTACATGAACAAGACAATTATAGAACAAATAAACAAAACTTGACAGTGAAAAATTTTTTGCATATAATCAAACATACAAATACACGCCGGTATAGCTCAATTGGCAGAGCAACGGTTTTGTAAACCGTAGGTTGTAGGTTCGAGTCCCATTACCGGCTATTTTAATGAAAATCGACCCGAGCGGCGGCAGACGAGTAAGGTCAAAAAAGGAAGTAATGACTTTTTGCACGCGGCGGCAGTGAAGGGAAATTTTCAGGAAAGCTCAAGCCCTTGTGGCTCAGAGGTAGAGCACTCCCTTGGTAAGGGAGAGGTCACGAGTTCAAGTCTCGTCAAGGGCATATTATAAAAGAAGCCGGAAACGGGGCAAAAAATTAAATACGGGTAGGTGGCCGAGTGGCTAAAGGCGACAGACTGTAAATCTGTTCTCGCGAGAGTACGGTGGTTCGAATCCACCCCTGCCCAAACTATTCATAAAAAAGATAATAACATTTGTTATTGTCTTTTTTTTATGAATTTTTGAGAATAGAGCGGATGAGAACCTACAATGCGGAATTATCGTAGGTCGGATTTACTAATCTGACAAAATTTAATTATGTAGGTTGGCGGTTTCTACCCCAACAAATATGCCTAATCCGACGATATTTTATTCCCCTCTCCCCCTCGAGGGAGAGGGGTTGGAGGACACTAG
>CANQSZ010000090.1 GCA_947626645.1 Candidatus Gastranaerophilales bacterium | reverse complement strand
TTTGGCCTTAATACCGGTTGGAATTTTTTTAATTTCTTTGGGTTTAACTTCAAAATCTTTTAAAACGTTAAAATCAACTTTGCCGATTTTTGATGCCAAATTATTGTTAACCAAAAATTCTTTAACGGCTTTAGGAACCCATTTACCGGTAGATGTAAGCAGCTTTGCCAACGAATTGCAAGACTGAGTTATGCAATAAAATGATAAAATATTAACGGCAGCATCGGCAGCCTCTTGAGGAACAAGAAACATTTTCTGTTCTTTGGGAATTTTATCGTTAATGACAATAGCAAGAATTTGTGCAACGGAAGATAAAGTCCAGCCGATTGCACCGGTGTGAACAAGCATTTTTCCGGCATTTCCCGAATAGTGTTTCGCTATTGAATTTTTTACGGAATTAAACAAGGATGAACTACTCATGTTTTACCTCCTTGTCATTTTCGGGCTTTGAAGCGGATATGTGCATTTTTGATACAAACCTGTTTGTTAAGAATTTGGTTATGGGAGCATCGAGTAAGAAATTGGTAAACAACATAACAAACATACCTAAAATAGTACCGACGGATTTTTTATAGGTAACCATGCTATCAATAAGCGATATATCTTTAGGCAAAAATAACGATCTGAATTTGGCAAAGCGCATATTTGGAGTAATTTCATGAGGCAATTTTGAAAAAGCCTCAATGGCTTTAATACAAGATAAACGAACCAAATACCCGACTCCGGTACCTGCAATAATTTTTGCAACGGTTCTTGCAGTCGAAAATTTTCTTGTATCTTCATCAACCTTTTTGTTATTCATATCAATAAACGGCTGGGTAAGAATAGCCGTCGCTCCCAAGATTAAACGGTTATTTTCGGGCGAAACAATCTTTTGGGTAAATTCGTACATTTTTTGAAAATTATCTTTTGAATTAAAACTGCATTTTGGAATGCAATTCAGCGCCCCTTGCTTTAGCGAGGTTGTAAAACCGGTCATAGATACGTTGTTTGATATCGAATTTACTTTCATAAATGTTCCTACCCAAAACTATAAAGATTATAAAACAAATTAATTGCCTGATTTTGCTATTATATTAAAAAAAATTTACAAAACTTTGAGGTACAAATAAAATTGTACCTCAAAAATAAAACTCTGATGAAAATTTATAAAATAGCGCCCTTGGGCACAACGGTAACTCCGCCTTCAGAGACGTGGAAACCGCGTTTTATATCTTCTTCTCTGTCAAACCCGATTTTTGTATGCGGCGGGATAACAACATTTTTATCGATAATGGCTTTTCTTATTTGAGAATAACGACCGACCTCAACCTGTTCCATAAGAATACTGTCAACAACGCTTGAGTAACTGTTGATTCTGACCTTAGGCGACAGAACGCAATGCGACAAGCCGCCGCCGGAAACAATACAACCTTCGGAAACCATGGAATTTGTTGCCATACCGACACGATCGCCTTCTTCCCAAACAAATTTTGCCGGAGGATAATTGTAATTAAATGTCCTCAAAGGCCACTCTTTTGAATACAAATTGAGTTCGGGAGAATATGCCAACAAATCCATATTAGCCTGCCAATAAGCATCAATATTTCCCACATCACGCCAATATCCTCTTTCTCCATGCGCCATCCCGGGAAATGAGTTTTGCTCAAAATTATATACAAAAATATTTTTCCCCTCTTTTAACAACATCGGAATAACGTTTTTACCAAAGTCGTGGCTTGATTCTTCGATTTGAGCATCACGATTTAAAGCATCAAGAAGAACTTCTTTATCAAAAATATAATTTCCCATAGATGCAAGACACTTATCGGGATGCCCCGGAATAGATTTCGGTCTGTATTGCGGTTTTTCAACAAAATTAATCAACCGCCAATCTTCATCAACCTCCATAATTCCAAACTCCGATGCTTCCTCAATCGGAATAGGAATAGCCGAAATCGACAAATCCGCCTTATTTTCTTTATGAAAATCGAGCATTTGAGAAACCTGCATTTTATAAATATGGTCGCCGCCGAAAATACAAACATAACGCGGGTCTTCGTCTGTTATGTGGAAAATATTTTGATAAATAGCATCGGCAGTACCTCTGTACCAATCATTTCCCATACGCATTTGAGCCGGAGCTAAATCTACATACTGGTTTAAAAACGGAGATAAAGCCCAACCTCTTGTGATGTGCTTATTTAACGAATCGGATTTATACTGCGTCAAAACCTTGATTTTATAAAACCCCGAGTTAATAAAGTTATTGATAACAAAATCAATAATTCTGTAACGTCCGCCGAACGGAACGGCGGGTTTTGCTCTGTCTTTGGTAAGCGGATAAAGCCTTTTGCCTTCGCCGCCCGCCAAAATCATTACCAATGCGTCATCAATTGCCATATAAATTCCTCTTTTACTTTATATATTGATTATATAATAAACTTTCGTTTTCGTCATTAATACTAAATAACTATTTTTTTATAAAAAATTTACATCTGAAATTTATTTTTAGATACTTGAAAATAGTTATTGTAATTTATATTATAATTTTGTTATGTCAGACATAGAAAGTTTCAAAGAACTTAAAGAGTTATTGATAAATCAGAAGCATTCGGATGAGGACATTGCTCTGGTTGAAAAGGCGTATAAGTTCGCAAAAAAGCTGCACGAAGGTCAATATAGGGTGTCGGGCGAACCGTATATAATACACCCCGTAGAAGTTGCAAAAATTCTTGCGGGGCTTGAAGTTGACACGCATACGCTAATAGCCGCGTTCCTTCACGACATACTTGAAGATACGGACACAAGCCCCAAAACAATAGAAGAATTGTTCGGCACCGACGTTTTAAATCTTGTACAAGGAGTAACAAAACTCGGACAATTAAAATTCAAATCGAAAGAAGAACGACAGGCGGAAAACTTTCGAAGATTATTTATTGCAATGGCAAACGATATCAGAGTAATTTTCTTAAAATTGGCAGACAGATTGCACAATATGAGAACTCTGAATTTTATGGAAGAATCCAAACAGAAAAAAATTGCCCAAGAAACTCTCGATATTTTTGCACCGTTGGCAAACAGATTAGGTATATACAAAATAAAAGCCGAGCTTGAAGATTTATCATTGAGATATCTTGAGCCGGAAAAATATTACGAAATAGCACAACTTGTCGCACAAACCCGAACGGACAGAGAAGAAACAGTTAACGCATTGATAGAAAAAATAACACAAGACGTGCAAAAAAACGGGATTAACGCACAAATTACGGGGCGGGCAAAGCACTATTACAGTATATATTCAAAAATGAAACGGCAGAATATAACATTCCACGACCTTTATGACATAACCGCCGTAAGAGTAATCGTCGATACAGTCAAAGAATGTTATGAAGTTTTAGGGTTGATACACTCGCAATTTAAACCAATCCCCGGAAGGTTTAAAGATTATATCGCAATGCCCAAAGGCAATATGTACCAATCATTGCATACCTCGGTAATCGGACCAAGGTCAAAACCGCTTGAAGTACAAATAAGAACATGGGAAATGCACCAAGTTGCCGAATACGGTATTGCCGCACATTGGAGATACAAAGAAAAAGGGTCGCAGAAGGCTGATAATTCAGCGGATATGAAGTTTTCGTGGATGCACAAACTTGTCGAATACGACAAAGAAATGAAAAACGCGCAAGACTACGTAAAATCCGTTAAGCTCGATTTATTTTCCGATCAGGTATTTGCCTTCACCCCAAACGGTGATGTTTTGGATTTGCCAAAAGATGCCACACCGGTTGATTTTTCGTATCGTATCCATTCTGATGTCGGGCATAAAACAGTCGGTGCTTTGATTAACGGAAGAATAGTTCCATTAAATACAAAGCTCAAAAACGGTGATATCGTTGAAATTTTAACTTCAAAAACACCGTCGCCCCGACTTGATTGGCTGACATTTGTTGTAACAAAACAGGCTGCCCAAAAGATTAAACAATGGTTCAAGAAAAATAAACGCGAAGAACACGTCGCACTTGGAATAACGAACCTTGAACACGAATTAACAAAAGCCGTATTTGATGAATATATGAAATCGGGCGAATTTGAAACGGTCGCCAAAATAATGAATTATCAATCGGCGGAAGACTTGTTTGCCGCGCTTGGTTATGGCGAAACAACGGTTAATAAAATAATAAACAAGATTAAAAAGCCCGAAGATAAAAAACCGCAAGACAATTTCCACACCTCTAACAAAAAAGGTTCTGCAAAAGACATAATAGGTTTAGAGGGACTTTTGTATTCATTTGCGAGATGTTGTTCACCAATCCCCGGGGAACCGATTGTGGGCGTAGTAACCAGAGCAAAAGGGGTAACAGTCCACAGAACGGATTGCAAAACTCTCGAAACAATTCCGCCCGAAAGACTTATGAATATTCGCTGGGCAGGAATTAACACCAACAAAACTTACACAACAACAATAAGAATTGAAACGGCGGAAAAACTGGGTTTGCTAAAAGATATTATTTCCGCAGTGTCGGATAATAACACCAACATTGTCAATGCGACGATTAAAACAAAAGACCACGTGGGTATAATTGAAATCGGGCTTGAGCTTGACAATATTGACACCTATAAAAAAGTTGTTGCATGTATTCAATCATTGCCTGATGTTTACAGCGTAAAAAGAATACAATCTTCATCCAATATGATGAAAAAATCTTCGTCAAATAAATCAAATTATAAGCCAAAGCACAATAACAGAAACTGATAGGAGAATAAAATATGAATATTGATTCGTCATTAATGGAAAATTTATGGAAAATATACTATTACGTTGCACTGTTTGCAACGATACTTTTCGTATTAAAACTTTTGATATTCAGTATAACCGGTTCGGATAGCGAAGTGGCGGCGGATTTTACGACCGAAACCGATACGGATTGTTCGTTTAATTTTCTGTCATTGCAAGCAATAATCGCATTTTTTATGGGTTTTGGCTGGATGGGTTACGCCGGATTGCAACAGTTGGCGATGAATAAAATTGAATCATTTATTTACGCAATTGTTGTGGGGTTGATATTCTTTTTTGCAACCGCTTTTTTAATGTTTGGGGTGAAAAAACTTGAAAAGACCGTTAAAAAAGATAAATCCTCGGCAATAGGAAAACTCGGCAAAGCCTATACAAAATTTGAGCCTAACGGTAAAGGTCAAATCGAAATCGAGATAAACGGACAATTGTCGATTGCAGATGCAATTAATCAGTCATCCGAAGAAATTAATTCATTTGAGATAATTAAAGTAGTAGAATTTAAAAACGATTTGTTGTATATTGAGAAAGTAAAACAAACAGAAAACTAAATAATCGGATTATTAAAAAGAAAGGAAAAGAGATGTTCGGACTAATCATTGCAGGAGCATTGGTATTGCTTGCAGTATTTATGTTTGTAGCAAACCAGTATAAAAGATGCCCCTCTAACAAAATTATTGTAGTTTACGGAAAAACCGGCGGAGAAAAGACGGCAAAGTGTGTTCACGGCGGCGGAACATTTATTATACCGTTAATTCAAGATTACGGAGTATTGTCATTAGAACCTATGACAACCGATATTGACCTGAAAGGAGCATTATCCAAAGGAAATATACGTGTTGCGGTGCCTTCAACATTTACATTCGGTATTTCAACAGACCCAAGAATAATGATAAATGCCGCAGAACGTCTTTTGGGACTTTCAAAATCAGACGTTATAACACAGGCAAGCGACATTATCCTAGGGCAATTACGTCTTGCAATCGCAACTTTGACAATCGAAGAAATCAACCAAGACAGAGAAAAATTTCTTGAACAGATAAACGCAAACGTAAACACCGAGCTTAACAAAATCGGGCTTGAAATAATAAACGTAAACATAAAAGATATCACCGATGAATCGGGCTACATCGATGCAATCGGTAAAAAAGCGGCAGCAGAAGCAATAAACAAAGCAAAAGTCGAAGTTGCGCAACAGGAAAAACTCGGTGCGGTGGGTGAAGCATCGGCTAATAAAGAAAAAGAAGTCCAAGTAGCCGAACAAACCGCACAAACATACATCGGTAAAACAAACGCAGAAAGAGAACAACGTATCAAAACCGCAGAACTTGAAGCGCAAGCCGTAGAAGGTGAAAACGTTTCAAAAGCAAACATAGCGGAATACAATGCAACTTTAGCCGTAAAACAGGCAGATGCTTTCAGAGAAGGAGAAGTTGCAAAAGCAAATGCACAACGCGACGTACTTTTGGCACAA
>CANQSZ010000089.1 GCA_947626645.1 Candidatus Gastranaerophilales bacterium | reverse complement strand
ATTTTATCAAAAGTTTTTATGAAGGTGCAAAATCCGCATGCCCGCAAGGGGTTGAGATTGTCGGCGGCGATATAACAGGTGGTGATAAAATTTATATTTCCGTATGTGCAATCGGTGCGGTGCAAAATCGTAATATTTCATCAAGAAAAACCGCTCAAATCGGACAAAAAGTCATCGTTTCGGGTGTTCACGGTTCAAGTGCGGCGGGGTTGAAACTCTTATTATCCGGCAAAACCCAACCCCAAAAGTTTATTAAAGCTCACCTTGACCCGACTGTACAGATTGAATTTGCAAAAAAATATTTCCCAATACGTAAAAGAAAATTATGCCATGACCGACACATCAGACGGGCTTTTGGATGCTCTTTCAAATATTGCAAACGAAAGTAACGTCGTTATTGACGCGGATTTTGATAAAATTCCTTATGATAAAGATATAATGTGTTTTCCCGATTGGCAAGATTTGGTTTTGTTCGGCGGTGAAGATTATCAAATTGTTGCAACCGTTCCTCAAAACTTTGAAGGCGGTGTTGTTATCGGTCAGGTTAAGCAAAGTTCCAAAATCGGGGTTAATCTTAAAATAAACGGTGTTGAAAAATTCTTTACAAAAGCCGATGTTGAAAATAAAATATTTAATCACTGGAGGCAAAAATGAAATACGGCTTAATAATTACGGCAGGCGGCACGTCTTCAAGATTTGGCGGAACAAATAAACTGTTAGAAAAAATTAACGGAAAAGAAATTATAAAATATACCGTTGATGCTTTTTATGATTGTAATATCGATGAAATCGTAATCTGCGCCAATCCCGATATTAAAGATGTTTTAAATGAAATGTTTAAAAACTGCAAAAATTTAAAAATAACTCAAGGCGGAAGTTCGCGTCAAGAATCTGTTTATAACGGTTTAAAAGTTTTGGATTGCGATTATGTTCTAATCCATGACGGTGCAAGACCCGTTATTTCAAAAGAAATTATCAACAATATCAAAAACGATGTTGTTGAAAAAAAAGCCGTATCAACTATGACAAAAACGGTTGATACGATAAAAGAAGTTGACAAAAACGGTAAAGTTATTCAAACATTAGACCGCGCAAAATTGTACAATACCCAAACACCGCAAGCATTTGAATATAATCTTATAAAAACCGCACACGAAAAGTTAAAGGGCATGGATTTTACCGACGATGCGGGCATGATAGAATTTTTGGGAAAAGATGTTTACATTACGCAAGGGGATTATCGTAATATCAAGATTACGACAAAATCCGATATTGCATTGGCAACAGTCTATTTGAATAATCCCTCGTAACTCGTGGCTGATATTAACATTTGTTACAAAATGAGAAAATTTTGAAAAACGGAATTAGAATTATACTTATATATAACAGATGTATAAAAAAATTTAGGAGAGAACGATGAGCGATTTAGAAGATATAAAATCAATAGATGAACTTCGCAAGGCACAGGCAGCAGCCCAAGCTCAGGGAACAAGCATTACCAACTACCATGAATGGGAAAATATTCTTGAAGATTTTCAAGTAATAGGTGTTCAATCAACGGGGTCTTATAACGGTGATTTGAGGCTTCATTCCGAGATGATGGAACAAATCCAAAGTCTTATGGAAGAAGCACAAGAAGCCGAAAGACAACAGCAAACCAGACCTCAAAATCAGGATTCTTCCAAAGTTGACCAAAAAACCGCAACCGACCATGAACAAGTTGTCAAAGCCAACGTTGCAAACGGCGTAAGTTCAGATATTATGGCTAATTATATGAAATACTTTCATTTATCTTAAATCTGTTTTCTAAGCCAATTTGAAAATATTTTTAATGCGGTTTCAAGCCGGTCAAAATTGTTTCCGTATCCGATTCGCAAATATTTGTTGTATTCAAGCGTTTCCCCCGGTAAAATCATCACGCCCGTTTCTTGTTGAAGTTTTTTGCATAACTCGGTTGATGTTAACGGCAAATCGTATTTTACAAAAGCCGTCGTTCCGCCGTTTGGCGGTATTAGTGTTACAAGCGGTTCTGATTTTGCCCAGTCCATGACAATTTTTTTCCCGATGTTTATTTTTTCAAGATTTCTGGTAATTATTTTATCCTTGTTTTCTAAAGCAACAGAGGCGAAAAAATCATCTAAAACGCTTATGCTTATTGTATTATACTGCCGTTGAGAGTTAATTTTATTTATAACATCTTTGTTTGCCGCAACCCAGCCAAGCCGAAGCCCCGCAAGCGAAAACACTTTAGACATACTTCCCGTCGATATTCCTTTTTCGTAAATATCTGCTATGGATTCCGAAAAAGGGTTTCCTTTGTGGTTCAGTCCTCTATACACCTCATCACTTAGAATATAGGCATTTGATTTTTGTGCTATTTGAATAATATTTCGGAGCATTTCGTCGGGAATAACCGCTCCTGTGGGGTTGTTGGGGTTATTAAGACAGATAAGTTTCGTGTCTTTTTTAACAAGATTTTCCAGCTCGTTTAAATCCGGAAGCCAGTTATTTTCTTCTTTAAGACGTAGAGTTTTTACATTCGCGCCGAAAGATTTTGGGATTGAATAATGCTGCTGATAAGTCGGGATAACCGTAACAACTTTGTCTTTGGGTTCAACCATGCTCAACATTACAAGCTGGTTTGCACCGATTGCGCCGTGTGTCGGGGTTATATTTTGGGGAGATTGATTTTTGTATAATTTTGATATCCCCTTTTTAAGTTTTGGACTGCCTAAAATGTCGCCATAATTGAGTTTTCGGCTAAATATTTCTTTTATCAGCCTGTCTTTATTCCCTGTTATTCTGAGTAATTCGTCAACGGATAATGATTCAACGCAAGTGTCTGCCAAATCGTAAACGGCGTCCTTTTCGTATTTGTTAAACCATTCTTCTACTTTAAACTTGTCGATTTTCATTTCTCTTTTATTTTATAACAATCGGTGAGAAAATTTAATATTTTTTATGAGAAATTTAACTTTTGATTTAAGTGTTAAACTCTTAAAAACTTCTTTGATTGCGGTTTTTGAAACCCCTAAATCGTAAAGCATTGTCAAGTTGTAATTGTGTTCTCCTATGAGAAATCCGATTGTTTTTTGGTTATAAGTACATTTTTCTTTTTGTGCGCATGTTTTAAGGTATTCGTGGATATCACTTATTGTATAGTTCATATTTTTGTTGTTCAAAACGGAGCGTATAATATCTGATGTTGCCGTATTGTTGTTTTTTTCATAGTATTTAACGGAATTTTGCAAAATGGTTTCTAATCGCGGTTGATTTGTAATTCCCAAACAATTCATCGCATCTGCGGGCGGGTTCAAATTTTTTGTATTCGTATCATAAACATTCCAAATTTCTTTACATTTTTGGTCAAGAAATTTTTTTGCCGTCAGAAATTCTTTTTCGTCGGAATATTTATTTTTAAGATTTTTGACTTTTTGAACCGAATTTTCATCAATTGCTCGTGCAAGTTCTGCGGCAATTTTATAAACTTTTCCGTTTGAAAGTTCATCGTTCAGGATAACGTTTTTAAACCCGAAATTTATTCCGGTCAAATCCTGTTCTGTATCGTTAATTTTGCTCAAATATTCCACACACGATGCCAGTGTTTTGGGTAATTTGGGTTTTTTGCTCAAATATTGCACGGTTTGAAACGTCATATTTTTGTTTTGTGAAAATATCGGCTCAGAAAAATCTTGGCAGTTTTGCGTTAACAATTTTTCCATTATTACAATTTTCCCCTTGTATATTAATAAAGGATTTTTCAGGATAAAAATTGCTAAAATAATACGATATGTAAAGAAAAATTTAGTTTATAACTTTGCAATAACCGACGGATTTGGATTTTCTTGGGGGAAAAAATTCACTGTCATAAGTTATATCGGCAACGGCATGATATCCGCCGTTTATTCGGTCAAGTTCAATGCTTTCGCTGATTATAAAATCATCTGTCAGGGTTTGTTGTTTGAGGGTGATTTTTTCGTCGGTGTAGTCAATAATTTTATCAACCGGTGCTTTTTGCAAATATATTTTTTTATTTTCATCGTCAAGATTAAAAATTCTAAAATAACTGTTTTGGGTAATCTGAGTGCCGTTTTGGGCATAAACAAATTCTTCAATCTCACATTTGATTTTTTTCATCGAATTAAAATCCGGCACAAAACTGTCGGCATTTACCGCCAATCCCATTAACACCAAAAATAACGCAATATACAAAATTTTGTTGTTCATAAGTCTATTTTATCATAATTTTTTAAATCTATATTTCTATTTTTATTAAATCGTTTTCTATAAGTTTGTAAAATTCATCGGACATACTGCTGTAATCACAAAAATTAACCACATAAGGTATAAGACTTTCGTTAAATTCGTACGATAAACGGCTCAAAATACTTTCCGGAATTTCTTTTTCATCTTTTATCAAAATATCCAAATCGGAACCCTTTGTAAAATCTCCCTTTACCCGCGAACCGTAATAATAAAACTCATAAGGATACGATTTTAAGATGGATTTAATTATTTTTTCTTCTTTTTCGGTAATTCCCGCTATCATTATTCCTCTAAATTTTCTTCCAATTTGTTAATAAAAAATTCTGCATCTTTAATAAATGAAGGGATTATATCCATTATTTGATAAGTATTTTCAAGATTGTATTCATGAGAAGTCATATTTCTTTTTTCTCTGTATAACACCCAGTTTTCAAAGTTCTCAATAAAACCCAAATTGTACATTTCTCTGAAGATGTTGTTAATTGTTAAATCTCTCTCGTTTTTATCATATTCTTTTTTTAAAAACTTATTCATAATCTTTTTTACGGTTTCGTAAGTATATTCAAATCGTTTTATACAAGAATCTTTGATATAAGTTCTTAATTTTTCATCTTCCTGTCGGCTGTAATCGTTGTACGATTCAACAAGAGTTTGAAAACTGTTTTTTAATAGTGATAAATTAAGATTTTCTTTTTTCATTGTATGCTCCTGTGGTTATTGTAACTTACAATTATAAAAAATCAAGTCAGTAAATAAAAAAGACTTGTTCTGTAAAGAACAAGCCTTTAAAAAAATTTTAAAGATAATTAGCCGATAACCGGCGGATTAAATACTCTTGATGCCAATTCTTTATCAAGCATAAACAATCCTTTTTTATCGTCTCCGATAAGTTTAAGATTAGCCAAAACACCGCCGACGTTTGATTCTTCTTCGACCTGTTCTTTCAAATACCAATCTAAAAATGAAAGAGCGGCTCTGTCTTTAACTTCTTCAGCGACATCCATAAGCGCATTAATTCTTGAAGTTACAAACTGTTCATGTTCAAGCACCTGTTCAAATATTTCAACCGGTGTTTTGCCCTTAACTTCGGGTTTATCAATGGCGAAAAGTTCAACATGTCCGCCGCGTTCGTGTACATAATCGTACATTCCCAATCCGTGCGCTCTTTCTTCCTGCACTTGTACATCAAACCAGTTTACAAACCCCGGTAAGTTCATTTCTTCAAATAATGCTTTCATTGCTAAATACAAATACTCGGAATATAATTCCTTGTTGATTTGGTCGTTAAAAGCCTGTTGCATTTTTTCGTTTAACATAGTTTATCTCCTTTCAATACTTTTTGTTTTTTATAACGTTTGTGCAATTGTTTTTGCAAGTAATTCCAACTCTTTTTCTTGCGAATTGTCAAGAGCAGATTTTAGGCTTACTTTATTTTCTATTATCTCAACATTTTTTAATTGAGAAATCAATTCACTCATAAGTTTACCGGAAACGCAAGCCCAAGAGCCGTTTTCAATCAGTGCGATTTTGCGGTTTTGCAAATTGTGTGCCACAATATCGTGCAATAAGTTTTCCATATTAACAAATATTCCGTTATTGTAAGTTGTGGATGCAAACACAATATGCGAATATTTAAACGCTTCAGACACAATATAAGACGGATGAACGGTTGAAACATCAAACATTTCAATATCTTTGACCCCTTCTTGGGCAAGTCTGCCCGCCAAAATTTCAGCGGCATTCTGTGTTCCGCCATAAACCGAAGCATAAGCTATCAACACCGACCGAATTTCAGGGGTATAAGTTGACCATTTTTGGTATTTGTCAATGAATTTGCCTAAATCCTTTCTCCAAACAAATCCATGCAAGGGGCATATCATTTGTATTTCAATCCCTGCGGCTTTTTTGAGTAATGCTTGCACTTGCATTCCGTATTTGCCCACTATATTTGTATAATATCTTCTTGCTTCATCCATATATCTGTGGTCAAAATCAACTTCATCGGCGAAAATGTTTCCGTCTACTG
>CANQSZ010000088.1 GCA_947626645.1 Candidatus Gastranaerophilales bacterium | reverse complement strand
GCCGTTCCGGGCTTTATCGGACCTATGAAAGGTGTTAAAATTGTTGCTGATGAAACCGTTAAAGATTTAAAAAACTTTGTAGTTGGAGTAAATCAGACAGATAAGCATATGGTTGGCGCAAACCTTTCAGATTTAGGCGTAGAACTTGAATACACAGACATTCGTCTTGTTGAACGAGGTGAACTTTGCCCGCAGTGCGGAAAACCACTACAAGTTACAAAAGGTATTGAAGTCGGTAATATTTTCAAGCTCGGCACTAAATATTCAAAACCGATGAACGCAGTTTATACTGATATCAACGGCAAAACTCACCCATACGTTATGGGATGTTACGGTATAGGCATTTCAAGAACCGCAGCTGCTGCCGTTGAAGCACATTATGACGAACACGGCATCAAATGGCCGATTGCAATTGCGCCATATCATGTTATTGTTATTCCCGTCAGCACAAAAGACGAAAAACAAATGCAAATTGCACAAGATATTTACGACAAGCTGATATCAGCCAAAGTTGAAGCCGTTATTGACGACAGAGACGAAAGAGCCGGTGTTAAATTTAAAGACTCCGAATTGATAGGATTTCCTTTTAGAATAACGGCAGGAAAAACCGTTGAAGAAGGACTTGTTGAATTTACCGTTCGCGAAACAGGTGAAAAATTGACCGTTACTCCCGAACAAGCGGTTGAAAAAGTTATCGAAGCGGTAAGTAAAATATAAAAAGTTATCGGTTATAAAAAAGAGTTCTTAATTAAACTTAATTAAGAACTCTTTTTGTGTCATATTGATAATCACGAAGATTATGAACAACCGGAATATCCGCAATTGAGACAGATGAAGCAGCCTTCAGCCATTTCAATTGTATTGCCGCATTCGGGACAAACGATTTTTTTAATTTCTCCCGTCGGGTTGTAATCTTCGACCGAATCGCTCTCCTTATCAACTTCAGGCTCCGATACTGCCGGTTTTATTTCAACCTTAGGTTCTTCTTTTTTCTTTTCAAGGTTCATCGGCTGAATTGAACGTGAATTGTTTCTGTAAACCGTGATACCTTTCAAATTATTTTTATAAGCTAAAATGTAAGCCTCTTTGACATCTTCTCTTGTTGCGGATTCAACAAAGTTGACTGTTTTGGAAACCGCATTGTCGGTATGAAGCTGGAATGCAGCCTGCATTTTAACATGCCAGTATGGAGAAACGTCATGAGCCGTTGCAAAAATCTGCTTAACCTCATCAGAAACTCCCTCAACATGAGCGATTGTACCGTCTTGAGCGATTTGAGACATCATTTCTTCCGAATAAAGACCTTTAGAAACCATGTAATCTTTAAATATCGGGTTAACTTCAAGCATTTCGGTACCGTCCATAATCAATCTTGTGAATACAAGACCGAATAACGGCTCAACCCCGCCTGAAGCCGATGCTATCATTGAAATTGTTCCTGTCGGAGCTATACAAGTCGTCGTTGCGTTTCTTAATCCGTAACGTTTAATATCGGCATCAATTTCAGCCCATTTTTCATCGGCAATTTTGCCCGCAGATTTGCCTTTATATTTGTTATAAAGATAATTATCGGAATCATAGATACTGCCTTTAAAGTTATTGAAACTTCCTCTTTCTTTAGCCAGTTCGATTGATTCGGTTTTAGACACGTAATCAATAAATTCCATAACCTGACCGGCAAGTTTTGTACCGGCTTCGGAGTTGTAAGAGATGCCCATTTTCATAAGCATATCAGCCCAACCCATAACACCTAAACCGATTTTTCTGTTATTTTGAACCATCTCGGACATTTGAGGAAGCGGATAATTGTTTACCGCAATAACGTTATCCAAAAATCTCATTGCCGTTCTGGTCGTTTCTTCAAGCAAATTCCAATCAACTTCCCAACCCGATTCGGTTTGTTTCATCATCAAGCCTAAGTTAATTGAGCCTAAATTACAAGCCTCGTAAGGAAGAAGCGGAACTTCACCGCATGGATTTGTTGATTCTATTTCGCCGATTAAAGGTGTCGGGTTGTCGTAATTCATCTTGTCAATAAACACAATCCCCGGTTCACCGTTGCGCCAAGCACCGTCAACAATTAAATCAAACACTTCTTTTGCACTCATTCTTCCAGCTACTTCACCGTTTTGAGGATTGATTAAATCGTAATCCGTTCCGTTTAAGTATGCTTCCATGAACTTATCCGTTATAGCTACGGAAATGTTGAAGTTATTTAATTTACTGTTATCCGATTTACAATGGATAAAATCAATAATATCGGGGTGATCGACTCTTAAGATACCCATATTTGCGCCGCGTCTTGTACCTCCTTGTTTTACGGCCTCGGTTGCAGCGTTAAACACTTCCATAAACGAAACAGGACCTGAAGATACACCCATTGTGGAGCGAACAACACTGTTTTTGGGTCTTAATCTTGAAAATGAAAACCCTGTTCCGCCGCCTGATTTATGGATTAGTGCAGTATTTTTAACCGTTTCAAAAATGCCTTCAAGACTGTCTTCTACCGGCAAGACAAAGCATGCCGCCAATTGACCGAGTTCTCTGCCCGCATTCATCAATGTCGGTGAATTGGGCATAAAGTAACGGTTTGTTATAGCTTTATAAAATCTGTCGGACAATTCTTTAACTTCCGATTCCGATTTTCCGAATTTTAAATCACCTGATGCGATAGTATCCGCCACGCGGCGAAACATATCCGCAGGAGTTTCAATGCAATTTCCTTCTTTATCCCTTTTTAAATATCTTCTTTCCAATACTTTTATCGCATTTTCGGATAAGTTAAGGGATTCTTCTACGCATGTACTGATGTTGTCTGACACATTAACCTCCATAATCTGATATATATAATTAGTTTTAACTTCCCAAAAGTGAAAAAAGCATGCCATTTATGACGGCTTTTTTAAAATTTTACTACATGTTAAACAATTAATGCAAGAAATCATACAATGATTAACAATATTTCGTAATAAAAGATACAGAAATAAAATTATCCTCAAAGCTAATACTATTTCAAATTTTTATGTTATATTAAGAGCATGATTAGGAGAGGAATATGGGTTATATTAACTGTACTGCTTGCAGCGTTTGTTGTTAAGGGCTGTTTGGTAAAAGACGTTGTCCCGACAAACAACAACCGAACGGAAATTTCACAAAAAACTTCCGACTTAACATATCCCGAACCCAAAAACATAACAATTGACGGCGTGGATTACCTTCAATCACAAGCCGCAATCGGAAATTTCAAAGGGGAATTGGTAACTTCAACCATAGGAGAAGGACCTAAAACCTTCAATCCGTTCAATTGCAAAGACAACACCTCGGCAATTTTATCGGGGATAATGTTTGACGGATTATTAACCACCCACCCGATAACGGGTCAGCCCATACCAAAATTGGCAAAATCGTTTTCCGTATCGCCGGATGGGAAAACCTACACAATAAAATTGAGAAAAGGAATAAAATGGACTGACGGAAAACCGATAACATCGGACGATGTCGTTTTCACATGGAATGATATAATTTTTGCGGGATTAGGTGATACATCAACAAGAGATTCACTTGTCATAGACGGAAAACTTCCGACGGTGAAAAAGATTGATGATTACACGGTCGAATTTACAACCCCCGAGCCGTTTGCACCGTTTATAAGAATGTTATCGACATCAATTGCACCGAAACATTACTTTATTAATGCGGTAAAAAAAGGAGGAGCCGATTTTGACAGTTTTCTTTCGACTACGACAAACCCAAAAGAAATTGTATCCTCCGGAGCATTCAAGCTCAAAGAATATGTACCTGCACAACGCGTGGTTTTTGAAAAGAACGAAAATTATTACGAAATTAATACCAAAAACCAAAAATTGCCATATTTAGACAAAATCATATATTTAATTGTGGGAGATTTAAACAACGAAGTACTAAAATTTGAAGCAAAAGAACTCGACGTAATTTCATTACAAGGGGCAAAAGTTGCCCGCTACAAATCGCTTGAGCCGCATTCGGATTTCAAGTTATACAATTTAGGACCCGACACCGGAACGATGTATCTTTCGATGAATTTGAACAACCGCAAAAACGACAAAGGAAAGTATTACGTAAATCCGGTTAAACAAAAATGGTTTCAGGATGTAAATTTCAGACGTGCGGTTGATTATGCGATTGACAGAAAAAACATGGTTTTAAATATCGCAAACGGAATAGGCGCACCGCTTTTCACACCGGAAAGCCTCAATTCGATATTTCTTAACAAAAATCTTAAACCTTACGACAAAGACATAAAAAAATCGCAAGAGTTACTCAAAAAATCCGGATTTTATAAGGATAAAAAGGGAAGATTATTTGACAATGAGGGAAATCGCGTAGAATTTGACCTATATACAAACGCAGGAAACACGGAACGCGAAGCAATCGGGGTTATGGTTAAGCAAGACCTTGAAGATTTGGGTATGAAGGTTAATTTTAAGCCTGTAGAATTTAATTCTCTGGTTAACAAACTTGTAAGTACATTCGATTGGGATATGGTAATTATGGGACTGACAGGTTCACCGCTTGAACCAAACGGAGGTAAAAACGTCTGGTTATCCGACGGAAGATTACACATGTTTAACCAAAGAACACCCCAAGAAGGAAAAGCAAAAATTCTCCCTTGGGAAAAGGAATTAGATTATCTTTATACGCAAGGTGCGCTTGCAACAAAATTTGCGGACAGAAAAAAATTCTATGACAAGTACCAAGAAATTGTTTACAGAGAAAAACCGTTTGTGTATATTTATTCGCCTGTCAGAATTGTAGCATTGAGAAACAAGTTTAAAAATATATACCCGTCAAGTTTGAACGGAATTATATATAATATTGAAGAAATTTTTATAGGAGATTAAGAAAATTTGGAAACGCTGACATACATATTAAAAAGAATAATTCAGACGATACCGTTATTGATAATAGTGTCGTTAATAAGTTTTTTTATAATAAGATTATCGCCTGTAGATCCGCTGGCGGAATTGAAATTAAATCCGTCGGTTTCACCTGCGACGGTAGAAAGAGAACGTCAAAGGCTCGGACTTGATAAACCGATTATCGTACAGTACGGAAAATGGGCAAAATCTTTTATACAGGGTGATTTAGGGGTAACATCTACCGGAGAAAAAGTCAGTACGAAATTAAAAGAAAGAATCCCCAACACACTTCTTTTGACATCAATAGTAATCCTTTTGACATGGCTTGTGGGAGTTCCTTTGGGAATTATTGCCGCGGTTAATCAAAAAACCGCATTTGACCGAATTTTAACTGTATTAACAGGAATCGGAATGGCAATACCGTCATTTTTCTTTGCGGTTTTATTGTTAATGTTTGCGGTAAAAACGGGGTGGTTTCCGATTGGAGGACTGACAAGTCCGGGGTTTTCCGAGATGAATTTTTGGGGAAAATTGGCGGATATAAGTTATCATTTGGTTTTACCGGTGTTTGTACTTTTTACGATATCGCTTGCAAGTTTGCAAAGGCAGATGAGAGCAAATATGCTTGACGTTTTAGATAGCGACTATGTCAAATTTGCCAGAGCAAAAGGACTATCCGATAATGCCGTTATTTATAAACATGCACTGAGAAATGCGCTAAATCCGATGATTACTCTTTTGGGGTTTGAATTTGCGGGGTTGTTAAGCGGTGCGGCTTTAACGGAATACGTGTTTCAATATCCGGGGCTTGGCAGACTTATTTTGGAAGCCGTTATGAAATCGGATATCAATCTTGTTATGGCATCTTTGATGATGGGTGCCGTTATGCTTGTTGCGGGGAATTTAATTGCGGATATTCTTCTTATCATCACTGATCCGAGAATTAGGGTGAAATCATGATAAAAGAAGCATTTAAACAGTTATGGAAAGATAAATTTGCTAAAGCGGCACTGATTGTATTGGGGTTAATCTATCTTGCACTGTTTTTTGCTGATTTTATCGCACCTTATACCAAGGATTTTTCCGACAGAACAATGGCTTATGTTCCGCCATCGAAAATTTTCACGATTACCCCCGAAGGTAAACTTTCAAAACCATATACGTATAACTATATAAGAGAATTTGACAACGACAGACTGGAAATTAAATACACGCTTGACCGTTCTAAAAGGCACTATGTGAAATTCTTTGCAAAAGGTCAGCCGTACAAATTTTTGGGGTTAATTCCCGCCAAAAGGCACTTAATTACAACGGATAAAGAGGGCAGGCTATTTCTTTTGGGAACGGATATAAACGGCAGAGATGTATTTTCCAGACTGCTTTTTGGCGGAAGAATATCAATGACGATAGGATTTTTGGCATTATTTGTATTGTTCCCGATAGGATTGTTGTACGGCGGGATTTCGGGATATTTCGGAGGCAAAGTTGATGCCGTTATGATGAGATTTGCCGAAGCGATAATGTCAATACCGAGCTTTTACCTGTTGATAATTCTTGCATCGATAC
>CANQSZ010000087.1 GCA_947626645.1 Candidatus Gastranaerophilales bacterium | reverse complement strand
TACGAACCCAGACATGGCAAAGCCTTGTCGTGGGTTCGAGCGGGAAGCGAGCAGAGGGCGAAAGGTCAAGGCGATGAGCCTTGCCTGAAGACCCGTTTAATGCGAGCGACTCAAGAAATCCCACCCTCTTAGAATTTAAGGCTGTCTGCTTAATTTATCGGATTAGTAAAAGACATACAATACTATCCTTCTAAACTTTTGTATAAATCGTACGCTTTGATTAATTTTGAATTATTTTGGATTTCGTAAATTTTTATCAATGCCCATTCGGCATTAGAATTTATATCCGTGACATAACCTGCGTCTGCGGAATTTTTAAGACTTTTGTCTATAATTTTATAAAGTTTTGCAAGAGTATTATTGTCCATTCTGTGTATTGGTCTTGAAAAATAATCCGCCAAACCGCCCGAATCGTAGTCAAGCGTTTTATAAAGTTTTTGAAGCGTGGTTTTCACATCAGATAATTCATACTCTAAAAATCTCTCGACCTGTTTTTTTGTTCCATGTCGAAAGACATACATTTTCATTTTTTCAATATTATCTTTATCGGTTTCGTTTTGGATAAGAAAATTGGAATCAATAACAGAATTTATACATCTGTTAATTTCACTCTTTTCAACGCCCAAAGCATCAGCCAGAAGTGTCATATCTCCTTGTTTGGTAAAAGAGTTTTTAAGTGGACGGAAACGAATGAGCGGTCGATTTTTTAACACTTGCTCCAATTCTTTTTTGGTTATGTTTTCTGTCGAAACATTCTTTAATATATGTGCATTGTTTTTTAAAAACTCAACTTTTTGCCGGTTTGAAAGTTTATTTGATGTAAGAATTTTGTGAAGCTCAAAGGCATCAATAGAATTTATCGCAGAAATTTTATCCATAAATAGATTATATCATAAAAAAAGCTGGTGTACAAAGTGTGGTAGTTTGGACAAGTATGCCCAACCTGCAAACCTTAGCCTTTTAAAATGTTTCTTGCAATCCGTAAGATGGGTGGAACGATTGTCATTCCACTCATCAACTGATTTTATGTTACCAATTATTTGCGTTGTCGTTGTTGTCGGCGGATTCAAATTGTGCTAGTTAGTCTCGTCTGTGTCGTCGGAGTCGGCGGCGTTATCCTAAGTGTTATCTTAAGAATTATCCTCAGAATTATTTTCAGAATTATCTTCTGAATTATCCTCAGAATCCGAGGCAACTTCTTTCACTCGCAGCAATTCCTCAAGATCCTGTGCAACTTTATTTTCTTCATCCAATTCGGGTTTACGTTTTTTAGCATTAAGCACGTTTGCAACATTCATCATCGCAAGCGAATTTAATGTCGCACGAAGCACTGCGCTTTGATCCATATAGTCATTAGTTTGAACAGGGGCGTCTTCTTCCGTGTAGCGCTGAGAAAAATATTCTCCGCCCTGTCCCATTTTGTCATCTGATAATTTTGCAGCTGTTCCGGATATGTCTCCGCTTTTGAAATTAAAAGCACCGCCTATTCCGAAAAAGCCGGCAGACCTGTTATCGACCATATTCTCACCTTTTACCCGAGTTTGAAATTGCTTTTTTTACAATATCATTCGTGTTATTGTGTGTTTTTTCCTGTATTTCTCACATTATAATTTATGTGATATGTTATTAACTCATCTAAATAAATTATTTTGCTATTTTGTAAACAAAAATTTACAATTTGTATGATTAATTTTTCTCCCATAAATAACAACTATACATTTATTATATCATTCCGTATTGAAAAATACAATAACGTATAGTATAATAAAATTATATTTAGGATAATGAATAGAGGATAATAATATGAAAAAATCAAATAACGCTTTCACTTTAACGGAATTATTGGTAGCTTTGGGTGTAATCGGCATACTTTGTGCGATTTTATTACCCGTAATATTTAACCTTTTGCCAAACCAAAATACTGTTATGGCAAAAAGAGCTTACTATATTACAACAAGCGTAATATCGGATATGATAAACGATGCGTCTTGCTATCCCGATTTAACCGGTGCGGTAAACGCAAGAGTCGGGTTTGATGACGGATTTGGTTATGCAAACTGCAGCGAATGGGGCGGCGATGTAAATAGCGGAACTATTACCACTGAAGGCAATGCTGACAGCAAATTCATACAATTATTTACCGATAAAGTTGATTTGCGCGGTGGTGGGGGCAGCGGTTCTTTTGAAACAAAAGACGGCATGTATTGGGATATAAGCGACAGCCATTTCAGTTCTTCTAAAAACAGCAAAAGTGCCAGTGTTACTATAGCAGTCGATGTAAACGGTCAGGATAAACCCAATTGCGGACAAGGTCATGAAGCTAACGTAAGTATTTTCGGCGTGTCTGCCGAATCCTGCTCTGACAGGACTAAAGGCTTCGACAGGTTTGCGATGAAAATATATGCTGACGGAAGAATAGAAATTATTGACCCTTGGGCAGCAGATGCTGTTAAAGTCAACAAAGACGTTACGGAAGAATAACAAAAGATAAAGCAGTCGGATAATCGCGCTTAGGAGCAATTTTAAGTGAGGAAAGTCCGTGCATCCAAGAACAGGCCGCCGGAGAAACTCCGGGCGATGTGAGTCGGCGGATAGTGCCACAGAAATGTAAACTGCCGATGGACTTTTTTAAGTTACAGGCGATGGTGCAACGGTGAGTTAAGAGCTTCACCGGTGATATCGAGAGGTATCAGCCAGGTAAACCCCGGTCGGATGCAAGATTAAATCGAAGGTTACAAAGGTTGTTCGCCCACTTCGGAAAAATCGCTAGAAATTAGGAGTAATCCTAATACCAGACAGATGATTATCTAAAACAGAACACGGCTTACGGGCTGCTTTATTTTTTAACATACGCTTTTATGTTATAATTCAAAAAAAAGACATCATGAAAAAAGGGTTATTTATTACATTTGAAGGTGCTGACGGCTGCGGAAAGACAACGCAGTTGAATTTGATTGCCGAATACTTAAAAGCCAAAGGGTTTGATATACTCTTAACCCGAGAACCCGGAGGGAAAGGGTTGGGGGAAAAAATTCGCGAAATTTTGCTCAACTATGACGGTGTGGTTTCAGACAGGTGCGAATCGTTTTTATTTCTTGCGGACAGGGCGCAAAACATCGACACAATTATAAACCCCGCGGTTGAACAGGGTAAAATCGTTCTTTGCGACAGGCACACCGACAGTACCGTCGCTTATCAGGGCCGGGGGCGCGGTTTAGACATTAACCGCATAAATTACCTTAACAATATTGCCACAAACGGCAGAACCCCCGATTTAACGCTCGTTTTTGATGTTGATATTGAAACCTCTAACAAGCGTGTAGGAGCCGAAAAAGACAGAATGGAAAGCTCGGGTGATGAGTTTTTTAACCGCGTAAGAACGGGGTATTTGGAATTAGCAAAAAGCGAACCCGACAGAATTAAGGTTATCGATGCGACAAAATCCGTTGAAGATGTCCATAAACAAGTTGTTAAAATTGTTGAAACCAAGATTAGTAATCTTTAAGAAACGTTTGATTTCTGTATGAGGGCTCGTATTTATCCATATCGTAATATATATCAATTCCGGATTTAACAAAATCGTTTTCCGCGCCGAGCATATCGCCTAATTGTCTTTTTACAAAAGCACGTTCCGCGTATAGGGTTTTTAAATCTTGCGAAAATTCTTTTGAATTTTCTTGCGCAAAAGCGATTGCCCTGTCATACTCTTTTAATGCGCTGACGTATTCGCCCATCAAATACATTATATAAGCCTTGTCGCAGGTGATGTAGAAGTTATTTCGCTTGTCTTTCGGGCTGAGCGAGGACAACAGGTCGTTGTAATCCTGAACAATCATATCGGGCATATTGTTTTCGATACTGAATATTGATTTTAGCCAAAGAATTTTAGATTCATCAAAAACGGACAATTTTTTTCTTGTAATGTAATCGTTAAACATAACGATTGCATCTTCGGGGCTTGAAAGATTTTTTTCCAGATACAAAAGATTAGCAAACCTTGATAAATCTCTTTTTCCGAATTTTTTAGAGGACTTATCCAAAACTTTTTGGTAATCTTCCAAAGCGCCTGTTAAGTCGTTGGTCATATATTTTGCATAAGCACGCATGTCGTAAACATTCTCGCAGTACGGATAAAAAGTATTATAAACCTTTGAGATATTTATTGCAGCTTTAAATTTCGGGGTTTTAGCGTTCAAACAGAGTTTCATCACACCTTTTAGCAGTAATGCGGGAGTGAAAAACAGGATAAGAATAACCGCGGTTATAATGATTTTAGAATAAAAATTGCTTCTGTATTCGGCTTTTTTCTCCTGTGATACCGGAGTTTTGAAATTAACCGTTTCATATTTACCGAACTTTCTCAGAAGGTGCATACTGTATTTATATGAACAAATTAACCTCACAAAAGACACCGAAATTATCCACAAAATTTCGCTTAACAGTATATTCCAAAAAGTTAACCTGAAATGAATCAAGACAAAATAAATAATGACAGGAACGAGAATATTTGCGGCTTTTAAATATTTATCAAGTCCGAAACGATATTCTAAAGTTTTGCCCACGTCTTTTTTGGGAAATTCTTTCCTGTACAAATTTCCTGTACCTTCAAAAAGGCAATAATTTCTAAACACTGAATTGCCGTCTTTGTCGGCATAGAATAAAATCGGATTACTTAATATACTAATTATTTTTTTTAACATAACCAAAAACGGCGGTTAGAAAATTTATTCCAAAACCGCTTTACCCTCCAACTCTTTTTCAAAATTATATACATCGGTCGAAATGTTCAAATTAGCTTTGATATCGATAACATCCATTCCTCTGAAATTGTAAATAGTCCTGATTTTGTCGGGATTATTTTCCTTTTCTTTGGCGAGAATAGCACCGATAATTGCCTCCAGATGAGAAACCGGCATCATATTTGAAGGCAATTCATCAAATCCCCATTCAAATTTTAACGCTTGCTGCAAAAACTTGCAATCTGCGGGAGAGCGGTCTTTGTAACAAGAATTTAAGTGCATACTCTGTCTTGACATATAAACATCATAACGACTTACCTCAATTCCTCTTTGGACAAGCTCTTTGAAATATTCCGTACCTCTTGAGGAGTGTCTTTGAGTCCAGTTGTCGCGGTTGGGGATATTTTTATTGGTCGCAACAAGCTGATAGGGTTTTGATAAAATTCTCCATTTACCTTCAAGCATCGTTCTGTCATAAGGAACAGAGGCACAAATCTTTGAATTTTTCAAAGACGAAAAATTTTCAAAGAAGTAAATAACGTCGTTCATTTTGTACAATTTATCCAACAGAATAATATTGTTATCCTCATCGACAACGGCAACGCCCGAGTCCATGCCCGAAGAAGAAGCTAAAGATAACCCTACGTAGTAATTCATTATATTTCTCCGTTAGTCAAGAGTTTTGTGGTAATTAACGGACCGTCATCGGTTGCAATAACGGTATGCTCAAAATGTGCGGAAGGCTTGCCGTCTTTTGTGCTTACAGTCCAATTGTCATCGGCAACAACCACATCATCCCCGCCAAGATTTAACATCGGCTCAATTGCAATCGCAATATTAGATTTGATAAGAGTGTTATCTCCGACGCTGTAATTGAATAAAAACGGGTCTTCGTGCATAACATGCCCGACGCCGTGACCGCCGTATTGCCTTACAATTCCGTAACCTTCGCGATTTGCAACCGCCTCTATCGCTTTTGAAATATCGTCAAGAACATTCCCGGGACACATCTTTTCAATCCCCGCGTACAAAGATTCTTCGGTTACTTTCATAAGTTTATCAACTTCATCGGAAACTTTACCCACACGATATGACCAAGCACTGTCCCCGACCATTCCGCCATAAGTTGCCCCGACATCAATTGCTATGATATCGCCTTCTTTAAGGATAACATTCTCTGACGGTATTCCATGGACAACCTGTTCGTTTATTGACGTGCATATACATGCCGGAAATCCGTTGTAGCCCAAAAATGTCGGAACAGCTCGATTTTCTTTGATTATTTTCATCGCAATACTGTCAAGCTCTTTTGTCGAAATTCCCGCCTCAACTGCTTCTTTCATTTTTTGATGTACCAAAGCCACTATATGTCCGGCATGGCGCATTCTTTTTATTTCATCTCTTGATTTTTTGTTTATCATTTTTCCCTGTCCTTATCAAAATGTTATCATAACTTTGGGGTGAAAATCAAATTTATTGCATTTTACAAACATTTTATTTTGTAATAAAATAAAGCCATACATTGAAAACACGATTATGAGGGACAAAATAAATGCAGGTATCTTTAAACTGGTTAAACGAATTTGTAGATATATCAAATATAGAAGCGGAACAAATAGCGCATGAATTGACAATGAGCGGATTGGAAGTTGAAGCAATCGAAGATGTAAAACCGATGTTTTGTAATATTCAAACCGTAAAAATAGAAAAAATAGACGCACACCCCAATTCGGACAGGTTACATCTTGTTACCGTAAATACGGCAAACGGTTTAAAAACAGTTGTTTGCGGAGCGCAAAATATTGAAGAAGGTCAAATTGTTCCCTATGCAAGTGTCGGAAGTCAAGTGCTTGACAGAAAAACAGGTGAAATGTTTACCCTGACCCCCGCCGTAATCCGCGGTGTGGAATCTCAAGGAATGCTTTGTT
>CANQSZ010000086.1 GCA_947626645.1 Candidatus Gastranaerophilales bacterium | reverse complement strand
CCTTCAAACTCGACGTTGTTCTTTCTGGCTGTTAAACTCAAAAATCTTGCTTGTGATGCACTCATTCCCATAAGTAGCTTTCCTTTCTCAAATTAATTTCCTATATTACGTCTTATCGGCACATCGGTATAAAAACTTTAGGATTTTAAATAAAATTTTTACAATTCTTTACAATTGAAAATAATTAAATAAAAATTAAAATCCGCGAAAAAATATTATTTTTGAGTTAAAATGTAAACAGTAAGAAAGGAAAAACTATGTGGGATTATTCGGAAAAGGTAATGGAGCATTACAGAAACCCCAGAAACGTCGGCTCTATAGAAGATGCTGATGCCGTTGGTGTTGCCGGCTCATTAACCTGCGGAGATCAATTAAAAATATATTTAAAAATCAAGGATAACATTGTTACAGACGCAAAATTTCAGACTTTCGGGTGCGGGTCTGCGGTGGCAAGTTCAAGCATATTAACCGAAATGATAATAGGCAAATCCGTTGATGAAGTCAGAAAAATTACGAACAAAGATATAGCAGATGAACTCGGGGGATTACCGCCTGAGAAGATGCACTGTTCCGTTATGGGATACGAGGCATTAGAAGATGCTTTAAAAAAATACAAACAGGAAGGTTACGTTGATTTAGACGATTTAACCGGCAAAAACCCGCCCGAAAAACAAGAGAAAATTATCTGCACGTGTTTTTCGGTTACGGAAAATATGATTTGGGATGCGATAAAACAAAACGGATTAAAGACCGTTGAAGAAGTTACAAATTACACCAAAGCGGGCGGTGCTTGCGGAAAGTGCAAATCGGTAATCCAAGATATTATTGACACGTACTACAACAAGGAAAAGAACGAAGAACAAAAATTAACCCCGACACAGTGGATACTCAAGGTTAACAACATAATCGAAACGCAGATTTCGCCCGAATTACAAAAAGACGGCGGAGACATTGAGCTTGTCGATATAAAAAATAAAACGATATACGTTAAGTTGAGAGGAAAATGTTCAGGATGCAAAAATTCAACAATGACGTTAAAAAACTTTGTTGAAACAACACTGAAAAATTCACTCGGTACAGAAATTAATGTTATTGAGGTAAGTTAATATGAGCGGACAAAATCTTATATATTTGGATAACAACGCAACGACAAAAGTTGATGGAAGAGTGCTTGAAAAGATGCTTCCGTATTTAAAAGAGGAGTACGCAAACCCTTCAAGTATGTATGATTTCAGCAAAAAATCTTCCAATGCGATAAAAGAATCCCGTGCAATAATAAGAGATTTTGTAAACGCTAAAGACGAAAAAGAAATAATTTTCACCTCTTGCGGCTCGGAAAGTGCAAACACCGCTATCAGAGGAGTTTTGAATTTCAACAAGTCTAAAAAACATATTATAACAACAAAAGTTGAACATCCATGCGTTTTGAATTTATACAAAGCATTGGAAAAACAAGGTTACAGGGTTGATTATATCGGAGTAAATTCAAACGGCGAGTTAAATCTTGACGAATTGGAAGAAGCAGTATCTGAGGATACGGCACTGGTTTCGGTTATGTGGGCAAACAACGAAACAGGAGTTATTAACCCGATAAAAAAAGTATCCGAAATAATAAAAACAAAAAATCCCGAGACAAAATTATTTGTTGATGCGGTACAAGTTGCGGGAAAAATTCCGATTGACGTACAAGAAAACGGCATAGACCTTTTGGGAATTTCGGGGCATAAATTCCACGCACCAAAAGGTATAGGCGCATTATACGTCAATTCCAAAACGATGATAACACCTTTAATAATAGGCGGGCATCAGGAAAGAGGAAAACGTGCGGGAACGGAAAATACGCCCTATATCGTTGCAATGGGCGAAGCGGCAAAACTCGCTCAAGACGGATTAGAATACGAATTAACCGAAGTTAAAAGACTGCGTGATAAACTTGAAAAAAATATTATAAATAAAATTTATAACGCAAGATTAAACACCGGCGGGGCAAACAGAGTTCCGAATACCACAAACATCGGGTTTGAATACATTGAAGGCGAACTGATACTTTTACATCTTTCCGATATCGGAATTTGTGCCTCATCAGGTTCTGCCTGCACCTCGGGTTCATTAGAACCCAGCCACGTATTGAGAGCTATGAATGTTCCCTTCACTGCTATCCATGGAAGTATCAGGTGGAGTTTGAGCAGGTTTACAACCGAAAAAGAAATTGATTACGTTATCGAAAAACTCCCCCAAATTATCGAAAAAGTAACCTCGATTTCTCCATATCAAAAAGAACTTCAAAGTTTAAAAGATTTAAGAAATATGAAACAGTCTTAAATCCGTTAAGCTGTTTTTTTGAAATCTAATACTTAAGTACTACGAAAAAAGCCTTGAATTTAGCGGAATAAAAACCCCTTATTTGTTGAATTGGTTTGAGGGCAAAAAAAACTTATTCTAACTCTAAGGAGATTTTATTTATGAAAAAAACAATTATTTTCTTGGCGTTAATTTTTAGCTGCCCTATGGTTTTTGCAAGTCAATATACATCAACTTTAGATAAAATAGAAAATTCATTATACGGCTACACCTATTCAAACGAATCCGACACCGCCAGAGTTAACCGAATAGAAGAAAGCGTATATGGAAAAGCCTCGCAAGGACAAATGAATAACCGTATCGCAAAACTTAAAAAAGATTTATCGGCGGATGAAATGGGCAAAGAAATTGAACCCAAAGAAGACACCTTTGCAACTCCGGAAGATTCGTGGGTGTTTGCAAAAGAGCCGACAGAAAGCACTAAAATCGATTACCCCGTTATAAACGAACTTGAAAAAGAAATATTTAAAAAGAAATTTAAAGACCAAAATATTAAAACAAGACTTTCAAACCTTGAGAAAAAAACTTTCGGAAAAACTTACGACAGCGATGATTTATCTTCAAGAGTAGATCGTTTAAAAGCCCAAATCCGCCCCGATACATTTATGGCAAACGGTATAGACCAGCAGGAAAATATGTTCTATAACGATACCGCAAGCAGAATGGACGAAGATTATCACATCGACCCCTACGGACCATCCGAATTTGATTATGATGATTATAACAACAGAAACAATTTCAGCTACCCGCAAGATGACGATTATTTCTCATCTTCCAGCCCGAACGTTTTTAAACCCGCTAAAAAATTGAGCCTGTCCGCAATAGAAAAAGCTCTTTATAAAACAAAATTTGAAAACGAACCCACCGAAACAAGATTATCAAGAATTGAATCAAGCGTTTTCGGAACAAACTTTTCAAACGATAGCGAAAGCGAACGTATCGCAAGAATTTCGAGTGCAATAAACGCTCAAAAATCGGCACGAAAATATGACAGTAATAAATTCGGTCAAAACCTTGCAACAGCTATGCAAATCGGAACGATTATCCTCATGGTTCTTGCTTGTATCCTGTAGTTATAACCGTTTTCCCGATTATAAATCAAGAGATTTTACAAATTTTACGGCATCGATTTTTGTCAAAACATCACCGTTAATTTGTGCCTCAAAAAGTTTATCCATAACTTCGCCCAATTTCTTTGACGGGGCAAGACCGAGTATTCGCATAACTTCGTTTCCGTCAAGGAGTTTTGGCAGCGGCTCAAGTGAATCTTTTACACTAAGATAAAAATTCAGTAATTTGTTTAACGAAGATATGTTTTCGTTAACAATATCGTCTGTTATCTCAACACCTCTTGCCGAAAGTCTGTCTGCTTGTGCAATTAAAATCGTATCAACGGAATTATCACCCGCGCGCCTTATATATCGCATCATAACTTTTTCGTTTAAATCAGGCGAAGATACAACCGCTGACGGGTACATGTGTTTTTTTATAATCCATGTTATATATTCAATCTGTTTATTGGAAAAAGCCAACGATTTCAAAACAGGAACAGCCATTTTCGCCCCGACATCTTCGTGCTTTATAAACCTGTGGCGACCGGTATCTTGTTCTATTGTCCAGCAGGAAAATTTCCCGATATCGTGCATAAAACATCCGAGTTTTAAATGTGCAAGACGTGAAAACCCGCCAAAATCAACCTTGTCTAAGTGTTGCTTAACTTCTTTGGGTGAATTTTCATATAAAATCTGAACCTGTCGGACAGTTTCTACGCTATGATGAAACAAATCCAAATGATGATGCAGGTTTGGCGGAACCTGTTTTAATTCTTTAACAAACGGAAAAAGTTTGTCCAAAATTCCGCACTCGTCCATTTTTAAAATCGCCTCATAAGCATATTCACCGCTAAAAAGTTTCATAAGTTCGTATTCAATACGCTCTTTTGCGGGTTTCAAAATCAACTCGCAATGCTTTTTGGCAATCTCTAAAGTTTGAGAATCAATATTAAATCCCGTAAGAGAATAGAACCTGAATATTCGCAAAATTCTCAAAGGGTCATCAACAAAATTCTTTTCGCAAATCCCTCTGATAATCCCGTTTTTTAAATCATCCATGCCGGAAACCAAGTCGATGACATTTCCGGATTTTATATCGACCGCTAAAGCGTTTATTGTTATATCACGCCTTTTAATATCTTTTTCCAATGAACCTTCAACAGCGGATGTAATATCCAAAAAGTTTTTCTTATCACTCAATACCACCCGATAAATCTTATTATCTTCATCAAGCGGAATAAATTTTCCTCCGAAAAATTCGGCAACTTTTATTGAAAACTCTTTCGGGTCAATATCCGTTACAATTAAATCTCTGTCATAAACCGGCTTACCCGTCAAATAATCCCGAACGGCACCGCCCACCAGATAAACCTCATTCGGAAAAAATGATGCAATATTATTCAAAACTTCATCTTCTTTAATTTTATTTTTTAAAATTTGAGTATTCATAAATAATATTTCCTAACGCAACCACAACAGCCGTTTCGGCTTTTAGAATTAAATCACCGAGGGTAAGCATTTCAAGTTTATTATCTTGAAAATACTCAAATTCCCTTTGAGAAAATCCGCCCTCGGCACCGATTATAACAAGCACCCTTTCGCCTTTGCAAATCGGTTTTTCGAGCAAAGATTCTCTTATGGTTTTATCCGCAATCCTTTCGCAAA
The DNA here is from genome assembly GCA_947626645.1 of Candidatus Gastranaerophilales bacterium. Classification (GTDB taxonomy): domain Bacteria; phylum Cyanobacteriota; class Vampirovibrionia; order Gastranaerophilales; family Gastranaerophilaceae; genus Zag111. Next base: position 1,624 of record CANQSZ010000086.1, on the reverse strand, counting down.
ATACAAATACACGATTAAATTTTTCGGAATTTAATAATTCGTCAATCGAAGTCAAATTAAAGCACTCGGGAACAAATGCCCTTTCGCACTGTTTTGATGCTTCGTACATAATTTTGTTCCACTTGGGAATTTTTTTCTCGATAACAGATTTATTTAAAGCACAATTATCGGTTAAAATCGGGTAAATACCTTTTGCCCCGAGTTCTGTTGCTTTTTCTATTAACAAACTTTGAGCATCACTTCTTAGCGGACTTTGTGCCAAATACAAATCAAATTCCAAAAATCTTTTTGACGGATACGACTTTTCTATTTTTGCCCAAACGCAATCTGACGATATTTTTGAAATTACCGTTTCATACTGAATCCCTTTTTCATCAATCAAAAGCAAATTTTCGCCGACTTTTGCACGTAAAGAACGGGCAATATGCCGATAATTTTCACTATCAACTATATTTACCGTATTATCTTCTATCTGATTGGAATTGATAAAAAAATGCGGCATAACAATCCTCTTTTTGAAACAATTATAGCATAAAATAACACGAGGATTACGGATAAAATTTTTTAGTTCAAATCAGAAAATTTCTCTTTGGAAATTTGAACAAGACCGATATTAAAAGCACATGACAAAACAAACAAAAAATAAACCGCAACACACAAAGCACCCAGTTTTAAACTCATAATAACGGTTTGATGATTGGAAACAAGAGCGGATTTATACATCACATACACAATAACCGCCGGCAAAACAGAGGCAACAACGGTTTTCAAAAACAAAAATATAACATCCCCAAAAGCCTTGTTTAAAACCGTAAAAATGCTGAACGGGTTAAAACAAAAAGGTTTATATTCAAAATTTTTGGCAAAAGAAACCATAATAATAAAAACAAACGGGATAAGGCAAATCAAAATTGCAAAATAAATACTGAAAAACACGGAATTTATAGGGAAAAACACCAGACCCAAAAACGACATAAACACGCCGTAAACTCCCCAAACAAAAAATAACGGCAGCATTCTCAAAAAAATTGTATAAGACGACAACGACAACTCGGGCAACGAATATTCATCATTAAACATATTCCAAACATATTTAAACCCGTAACCGCTGAAAAAAATTGCAAGCATAAGAGCCAAAAATAAATTCAAATAGTTTACCAAAGGCGAAAACCTGACATTTTCCAAATATGTACCGAAAACGTCACCCAACGAGGTTGATAAATAATTATTTAACGCAATAGCCGAAATTCCCAAAAGAGAAAACAGAGAAATGTGGTTAAAAATTGCGGGCTTTCCGCAGTAGATTTTTTGAATATAATTAGAAAATTCCATATACAATACTCTCTTTTATATAATTATAGCAATATAATATATGATTGCAAGCAAATAATTTTTATAATAAAATCGGAATATGGAAACGGAATTAAAACAAGAACTCGGGATAATAACCGATAAATTAAAAAAAATAAAGGAGTGTCTTTGACCCTGCCGAGTTAACAAGCGAACTCAGCACACTTGAAGGGCAAATGCAAAGCCCCGAAATTTGGTCAGACAGCAATAAAGCCTCCGCCTTAGGTCAGGAAATCAAAGAAAAAAAAGAAAAACTGGATAAGTTAAAAAAATG
>CANQSZ010000085.1 GCA_947626645.1 Candidatus Gastranaerophilales bacterium | reverse complement strand
AAAAAATGGGAGCAGACCGTATCGGATGCACAGACATCTTTAGAATTAGGGGAAAAAGAATTTATAGAACTGAGTTTTACGGAACTCAAAACCGTCGAACAGGAGATTGAAAAATTTGAATTGCAGCAGATGCTCTCGGGCGAATACGACGGTGCGGATGCAATATTATCAATAAACTCGGGAGCGGGCGGAACAGATGCGCAAGACTGGGCAAATATGCTTTTGAGAATGTATTTGCGCTGGGTAGAAAACAGAGGTTGGAAGTCGGAATTACTCGATAAACTTGACGGGGAAGAAGCGGGAATAAAATCGGCGACTATAAAAATTACCGGAAAATACGCTTTCGGATACGCAAAAGCGGAAAAAGGAGTTCACCGGCTGGTAAGAATTTCACCGTTCAATGCAAACGGCAAACGACAGACAAGTTTTGCCTCGGTTGAAGTTACACCGATTATTGAGGATTTTGAAAAGAAAATAACAATCCCGCCGGAGGATTTGGAGGTAACGACAATGCGCTCGGGAGGTGCAGGCGGGCAGAATGTTAACAAAGTAGAAACCGCCGTAAGAATTTTGCACAAGCCCACCGGTATAGTTGTAAAATGCCAGCAGGAACGCTCGCAGCTTCAAAATAAAGAATACGCAATGCAAATTCTTATCTCAAAACTTCTTGCAATAAAAGAATCCGAACACGAGAAAAAACTTGCGCATATCAAAGGCGAAAGTGCTGATATTAACTTCGGCTCGCAAATTCGGTCTTATGTCTTTCACCCTTACAAAATGGTTAAAGACCACAGAACCGATTATGAAAACGGAAATGTTGATGCCGTTATGGATGGGGATTTAGACGGATTTGTCGAAAGTTTTTTGAGAAAATCGGTTCATAATCAATAATTATTTACCGAAATAAAACTATTTGTTATAATTAAAAAGTAAACATGCTAAAGGGGTATATTATGGAAGAGAATAAATCAACAGAAGTTACGATAAACGATATTTCAAAACACTATCTGTCATCCGTAATTATTTACGGTGTAGTTTTATTATTTATAACATTTTGTCCGGGGTTAAACAGTCAAATTGAAAACACATATTTCAATTATATTGTTTTCTTTGTTGCATACTATATTTGCTATATTATATTTGCACTGCCGATATACCTGAAATTCAAGCCTAAATCCGTATTAAATTCCAAAAGCGTAGCGATTTGGGAATATATAAAAAGACAATTCAACCGAAAAGAACAAACAAAGACTTGGCTTGAAAATATTGAGCCGAAAGAACACGAAAAACAGGCTTTTATGATACTTTTTATAAAGGCATTTTTCGGAGTTTATACGGTTAATCTGCTTTGCAACCAGTATTTGCCTTCCATGCAATACAATATCGGATTTTTAAAAGAAATGTATTCTCAAGCATATCAATACGCGTCAACATCGGGGGTTTATTGGGGAATTGCACAGTATATTGATGATACAACCGATATGTGGATTAAAATATCATTAACCGTAACGACTTTGGTATATGCAATAAGCTATCTTACGGATATTACCCTTTTGAAAAGTAAAATTAAATCCGCAGATACAACACCTCTCGGGGTTTTAAGTTGTCTGTTATGTTTTTATCCGTTTGTGTTGTTAACGGAATACGTTATCCCTCATTTCCCCGAAGAATTTGTTCCGATAAATAATTTCGCACTAAAATTAATTTTGAGCATAATTCTCATTTTGGCAAATATTATATCTTTAATTGCGATATTAAGACTTGGAACAAGAGTCGGAAACCTCACAAACAGAGGGATTGTAACGGGATTTCCGTATAATATTGTAAGACACCCCGATTATGCAATGCAGATTTGTATTGCAGTTGTATTAACCGTTCCGATTTATTTAACGGATATTTCCGCACCCGAAAAATTGATGCTTGCTGTTGGTACCATAGGCTGGATTTATATATATTACCTAAGGTCAATTACCGAAGAAAGACACCTCATTAAAGACGAAGATTATCAAAAATATGTTGATAAAGTTAAATACAGATTTATTCCAAAATTATTCTGATATAAAAAAATCGTTTCATAAGAAACGATTTTTTTAAAGAGAAAAAATAAAGTTATTAAATAACAATCAGGAAAAACTTACTGTCTTTTAAAGCAAGCACTTTGTGTTGGATATCTTTTTTGAACATAAGAACTTCGCCTTTATCGACTTTAAATTTTTGAGCATCGAAATGAAGTTCAATTTCACCGTCAATTACATATACGGCAGTATCGCAAACCGATGTGTGGGTGTCGATTACTTCATCTTTTTTTAATGCGATAACCGAAAAACAACTGTGTTCATGCTCCATTAAAATTTTCTTATCAAACTTTTCACCGTCTAAATCAATAATATCTTTCGCCTTCAAAACATTATAAAACATAACGAACTCCTTTCTTTTACTAAAATTAAAACCCGCACCGATTTAAAAAACATCCGACAACTATATAAATTTAAAAAATATACTTGACTGAGAGTTGCTCTCAAATGTTATTGTTATAATATAGAAATAAAGGGGGTTAAAATGAAATACAGAAAATTGCGTGATATAGAAGTGAGTGCAGTGGGTTTAGGTTGTATGGGGTTTTCGCATGGTTACGGTGCAATCCCCACAGAAGATGAATCAATTAGGCTTATACACAAATCCTATGATTTAGGTTGTACTCTGTTTGATACGGCAGAAGCCTACGGACCTTTTGTTAATGAAGAATTGGTAGGCAAAGCCGTTAAACCTTTTAGAGATAAGATAATTTTAACAACGAAATTTGTTCCCGTATTTCAAGAGGGGCAGGAAATTCCCGAAGGCAAACTATCCAAAAAAGGGGTAACAAATGCCCTAAATGACTCTTTAAAACGACTTCAAACTGACTATATTGATATTTATTATGAACACAGAGTTCCGTTAGACAGCAGGGTTGAAGATGTTGCCGAGTGGATGAGTGAATTTATAAAAGAGGGTAAAATCAGAGCTTGGGGTCAATCACAATCAACGGTTGAACAAATTAAAAAAGCACACGCGGTTTGCCCGATATCCGCTATACAATCGGAATACTCTATGATGGAAAGAAAGTTTGAACGAGATGTAATTCCGTTATGTAAAGAATTAAACATCGGCTTTGTTGCCTTTTCACCTATGGCGGGCGGATTTTTATCGGGTAAATACAATAAAAATACAGAGTATAAAGGCGATGATGTAAGACGAGTTATAACAAGATTTAATCCCGAAAATGTTGAAAAAAATCAACCTTTGTTGGATTTGTTACATACTGTTGCTGATAAAAAGGGAATTACGCCCGCTCAAATATCGCTTGCTTGGATGTTACATAAAAATGATTTTGTAGTACCGATTCCGGGGATGAGAAAAGACGAAAGAGTGGTTGAAAATTTGGGTTCGGCTGATGTTGTTTTGACTGATGAGGAATTTAACAATATTGAAACAGAGTTGAATAAAATAACGATTTACGGAAACAGAACAGACGAAGACATACACAAATTAGGAACGGTACACGCAATAGAAACAGGTAAATAAATTATGAAAAAAGTAATATTATTATGTATAATAGCATTGTTCGCAAACTGTGTTTATGCAACGGACACGAACAATCAAGGAGGAAATATGGCAGCAGTTGAGCAAATCTCGGAAAAGGACAACTATCAAAAAACAATTATGTTCCCGATAGGGGAGAAAAATGATGCGTTCGCAAAATATTTCATCGGGCAGAGTTATCTGGCACCGATTTCTACCACACAGGTAAAAATGTACAATGTAACTTTTGAGCCAAAATGCAGGAACAATTGGCACATCCACCACGCAAAATCGGGCGGCGGGCAAATTTTAATTGCCGTCGGAGGACGCGGTTACTATCAGGAATGGGGAAAAGAACCCGTTGAAATGACCCCCGGAACGGTAATAAATATTCCGGCGGGAGTTAAACACTGGCACGGGGCGGCTCCTGATTCGTGGTTTTCTCATATCGCCGTTGAAGTTGACGGTGTTGAAACATCTAACCAATGGCTTGAGCCTGTTTCTGATGATGAGTATTCCAAACTTAAATAGGAGAAATTATGTTTATGAAAAATTTATCAATTATTATTGCAGTAATTGCTTTAGCAATTTCGGGTGTTATATTTTTTACAAGACAGAGTGTTAATGCGGAGGGAAATAAAATGAACAATCAAAAAACATTAGTTGTTTACTATTCGTATTCGGGAAATACGGAAATTATCGCAAAGAAAATTCAATCACAAACGGGAGCGGATTTATTCAAAATAGAAACCGTAAAACCGTATCCCACAGGATACAACGAAGTGGTTGAACAGGCAAAACAGGAAAAAGCATCTTCTTACATGCCTGAGTTAAAACAAAAAGTTGCGAATTTACAAGATTACGACACGGTATTTGTCGGAACACCGATTTGGTGGTACACGATGGCACCTGCTGTTAAGTCATTTTTGAGCGAAAACAACTTATCCGGAAAAACAATTATTCCGTTCTGTACCCATGGCGGCGGCGGTTGTTCTGCGGCATTTTCGGATATGGAAAAATTTGCGCCCGATTCAAAATTCAAAAAAGGCTTGGTAATCTACGAAAAAGGAAATTCCTCGACCGATGAAGAAATCACCCGTTGGCTAAAAAGTTTATAACCGTTTTTATATATAAATTGTTAAGGAATTGAAAAAAAATAAAAAAGGTTGTAGTATAAGAGTCTAATGGTTATTTATTTAAAGTAAAAGGAGACAAAACATGAGAGAGTATTTTCAAAAGTACCTGACGGAATTTATCGGAACATTTTTTCTGGTATTTGTGGTCGGAGCAACGGCAACATTTGGAGCAGACGGAGTAATCGCACCTGTTGCAATCGGTTTTGCGTTAATGGTAATGGTTTATGCGGGCGGACACATTTCGGGCGGACATTATAACCCTGCGGTATCTCTTGCCGCAGTTATAAGAGGCGCACTGCCTTTGACACAACTTTTACAATACTGGGCTGCACAGGTTCTCGGCGGTGTTGCGGCAGCTTATACCGTTTTAGCCTTCGCACCCGAAACCGTTAAATCCTGCGTTCCATATACTTACGGACAATTGTTCACGGGTGAATTTTTATTCACATTCGCACTTTGCTATGTAGTATTACTTACGGCAACATCTGAAGCAAGCGAAGGAAATTCATATTACGGACTTGCAATCGGTTCAACCGTAACAGTCGGAGCATTTGCAGTGGGCGGAGTTTTATGCTACGGAGCATTTAATCCCGCGGTTGCCGCAGGTTTAGGCTTAATGAATTTGGGCTGCTGGGGGTATCTGGGTATTACCGTTATAACCAACTTGTTAGCGGCAGTCGTTGCCGGTTTGGTTTACAAATTCGTTGAAAACGACTAAAATTGCTTAGTTCAACAAACCAAAAGGGGCGGGTTTATTTTCCGCCCCTTTTTTAGTAAAAAAGTTTAAACCTGTTAGCGAGTAAAATAATCGGGTCGGATTCTTTGTTTCGGGGTTAAATTTTCCAAAATATTTTTAACGGATTTTGAAGGAAGATTTTGCTTTTCGGACAGTTCGATAATATTGTTGGGGTGCGTGCAATACAGTCCGCCCAAAAAGTATGACGTTTGATAGCCCCAAAAGTGATTTTCTTTTAAACGCGGGATATAATCGTCAATCAAGGATAAAATTTCTTCAAAATTGTAACGGTGATTCATTTTGCGGTTTAAATAATTTGCAATAAGCTCGGTGCATAAGTTTCCGGAGCATTTACCCACACCGCTCAGAGTCGAATCAATAATAATATTTCTGTCGGATTTTTTGGCAAGGTTTATAAATTCTTGAGCCAAAGCAAATGACAATTGCAAATTGTTATGAGAATGAAAATCAATAATTATATCCTTATCCAAATTGTCGTTAACAAGATTAAACACATGTTCCAAATCTTCGGGGTACATACCGCCGTAAGTGTCAACTATTGCAAAAGCATAGGGTTTTATTTCGTTGATACGGTTTATAATTTCCAAAAATTCTTTATCTTCATAGCCAAGGCAATTAATTCCTTGAACAAATAATTTGTACCCGAGCTGCTTAACCTTTATACAATCGTTAATTATGTTGTCAAATGATGATAAGAAATTATGCTTTTTAAACCCGATACGCAGCGCATCAACTGATTTCCCGTTATAAGGCTTAAGTTTTGTAAAATCGAATGAGCCGTAATTTATAAACGCACAAAATAAAGTCGAAGAATTTTTTTTGTTAATAAATTGAGATATATAACGAATGTCTGAAAAATATGTGGAATTTTCATCACATTGTTTGGTGTTGGTGTTGTCCAAGAACCCGACTTCGACAATATCGATATCGGCAACGGCAAGACGGTTTATAATATCCTGAGTCCAATTGTTAGGGAATTTGCAATCGATAATACGCCCGCCGTCTCTTAAAGTACAATCTAAAAGTTTTATATCTGCCACTTGAAAACCCGTAAATACTTAATCCTTAAAACCTGCTTACAAAGTCATATTAACACAAAAAGAAAAAGTAAAGTAGTATGGGTGGAACGGTTGACATTCCACCCGGCAACATGCTGTAGGTTGGCGGTTTTTACCCCAACAAATATGTCTAATCCGACGGGATTTAATTATGTAGGTTGGCGGTTTCCACCCCAACAAATATGCCTAATCCGACGATATTTTATTCCCCTCTCCCCCTCGAGGGAGAGGGGTTGGAGGACACTAG